>NZ_CP016757.1:1727500-2067500 GCF_001701045.1 Cloacibacillus porcorum | reverse complement strand
GCGTAATTTCCCCTCATCATGTACCCCATGCCGATGAAACGCACCGCCGTGGCGAAATAGTGCGGCGCAGGGGCCTCCTTGGCGAGGCGCAGCAATTCGCGGGAAACCTTTATCAGTTTATCCGCCTCTTCGATCTGGAGGTACATATAGGCGTAATGTTTGAGGCAGTGTATGTGAGTCTCGGTAAAGCCGTACTGTTTTGAGATATGTATCGCCTCGTCCGTATAGAGCTTAGCGCCGGTGTACTCTCCCCAGCTGATGCGGTAACCGCCGGCCAGTTCGAAGCATGATGCCTCCAGCTGTGCGTATTCCCTCTCGGTGAGCGCCTCGGAACCTCTCAGCTCGTCCAATATGGAGATCGCATGTTCCACCTTCTTGTCCGTCTCTTCGCGGCTGCTGAAGGGTATGGAGCATGAGAGGAACAGGCGGTCGGAGAGCATAGGAAAGAGGTCGTGATTGAGCGTGATGTCGAAGATAAGCTCACGCAGGTATTGTTTCAGCTCCAGCACCCGCTCTCCCGCCTTCGCGTAATGGTGGCTCAGCATCGCGCTGAGCGCGGGGTCCCAGTGCTGAGGCAGATATCTCTTGTTGAGCGCGGCGGCGGCGCGTCGGTGGAGCTCGCGGCGCCGCGCCGCGGGGATAGAGTCGTAGACGCATTCACGCAGTTTGAGATGGGTAAATTCCCAGACGGCGCCGCCGGACCCCTCACGTTCGCGGATGAGGCCTTTGGAGATGAGCAGCTCTGCGGCGGCCAATGTCTCTTCTATCGGTATCAGCGTTATCTCGGAGATGATCTCCGATGTTCCGCCGACGCATACGGCGACTGCGTTCAGCACGTCGCGCTCGCGTTGGTCCAGCTCGCCCATGCGCTCGATTATGAGGCCTCCAAGCCCCTTCGTGCAGTCGGAGCCGGGGTTTTCCCTCAGAGTACGCAGTATCTCAAAGAGCATGAGCGGCACGCCCTCGCTTTCGCGGACAAAATACGAAAGGCCGCGCTCACGGATCGTGCTCTCGGGAAGCAGGCTGCGGCTTATATATATTATCTCTTCGTCGCGGAAGGGCGTCAGCTCCACCTCGGTGATCGCGCGTCCGCTCTTTGCCTGCCGGAGCATCGCCATCGTCATCCGTGCGGACTCCGGACGTCCGGAGATGATTATATCCGCCCGCGGCGCGCAGGAGAGAAAGGCGCAGAGGAGTTCGATGGAGCGCGTATCAAACCAGTGGATGTCCTCGAAGACCATCACTACTGGTCTGTTTTTAGCAATAACGGCAACGAGGTCGGCGATCATCGCGCCGAGCGCGACGGGGTTTATCTCCGTCATACTTGAGATATCGGCGTTGAAGGAGAGCCCTTCGTCTTTTATGAATCCTGGCGATATCCCCGCCAGCATCGAGGCGGTCCTCTTGTCGGGCGCGGCCCCCTCCCTGTCCAGAAGGAGGCGCAGCTCCCGGAGGATGTTGTTCCACGAGGAATAGGCGTAGTTACCGCCGATGGCCGTGGCTTTGGTGGAGAGCAGGGAGATATCATCCGCTGGCGTCGTTGAGAGAAGCTCGTTTATGAGCGTTGATTTTCCAATACCGGCCTCGCCGTGTATGAAAAGCAGGCAGGGGGCGGCGTCGGCGAGTTTCTCCGAGAGCAGCGCAAGCTCCCGCTCACGGCACCAGAATCTTTGCTGCCCCTCTTTTTTGCCGCGGCGTCCGACGATCTTCGCGTAAAATTTCTTTGCCCTCTCCGAGGGGGCGATTGCCAGCTTTGAGCTGAGCAGTGACGAATAACTCTGGAACAGCTCCGCGGCGCGCCTGTCCTGACCCATATTTGAATAGAGCTCCATCAGCTCAAGCACGGAGTCCTCGTCGAAGGGGTCCAGTCTGAGGAGGGCGGCCAGCGATTCGCCGAGCGCTTCGTTGTTCTGCGCCTCATAGGCCGCCTCAATGCGTTTCTTTATCAGCTCGATGAGTCCCTCCCTGATCTTGCCTCTAGCGGCCTCCAGCCATTCGCTGAAAGCGGGGGAATTCAGTGACGATAAACCTTTAAGCGGAGCGGCGTAGACGGCGGAGGGAATTGGTATCTTAGGGTCGGTGACGGCGCCGAGACCTCTTATATCGTCGTCGAAGGGGCGGATCGTAACGGTTCTCCGGTCTACGTCGAGCGCCTCCGGCATGATGTTGTTTATAAGATAGAGGGCGTTTCTGAGGTTTGCCGAGGCCTGTGACTCGTTTTTATCGTACCAGAATACGGCCTTCAGTTCGTCGCGTGTCACCTCTTTGTTCAGCGCGATATAGTACAGTAATGCCTCCGCCTTGTGGAGCTTGAACGCAATCCTTTTTCCCTCATATTCGATCAAACTGTTTCCAAGCAGCGATATCTTTAATTTCACATCTTCGCCCTCTTCCGTTTCCGCAATTATTTAGATTATATCAGGATAATAGTATGACGTAAAAACGTATGCCGTACGTCCTTATATATTTTTATAAAACTTTGACGTTTGATTGACGGGGCCGGAGTAGAATGTAAACGGACAGAAAAGTGTGTAAATTCAGCCGAAGTTTAATTAAAAATAGAGTTTGCCCCGTCGTTGTTTCCGTTTTCGGCTCTGCCGCGGCGGAGGGCGGCGGGATCTATAAAAGGGGGACACTGCTATGCAAAATTGTCTTGAAACGATCGTATCTTCCGGATTTACGCCGGAGTCCGTACGGCAGGCAGCGGCGAAATCTCGGCCTCCGCGCCGCATGGCCGAGGGATTCTCGTTCAGCGAAGCGAAGAAGATGCTTGATCTTTCCTGTTCCGTACTGCCGCTTGAGGCGGCGAAGCGCGTCATATCTCTTCTTTATTTTGAAACTCTTATATGCAAAGAAAACAGACTGGCCTCCGCGCTGGAAAAGATGCTGTGCGCGGATGACTCGCCGTCGCTCCACTACGAGACAAACTCCGAGGAGCTGCTGCTGGCGGAGCTCTTCGGACATCTGTCGTCTGTGGGCGCTCTCCCCGAAGATTGGGAGTTTGTCGCGAAGAGCCGCTGCGTGGTAAACGGCATCGCGTGGTATGCCGTATCCAAGGCCCATGAGTATATGAAAGTTGCGGACATCGCCGTGGCTCTCAACCTCGAGGCGATCCGCGGCGAGCTTGGAGCCTTCGACGACCGTCTCTCTTCTGTCGCGCGTCCCTTCCCTGGGCAGATAGACTGCGCGTCGAATGTGCGCCGTCTTGTCGATGGCAGCCGGATGACCACGGACGAGGGGCGCTATGCCTTCGGCTATGATACCCATCCGCGCGTGCAGGACGCGATCTGCGTCCGCGCCACGCCGCAGACGCACGGCGGCGCTAGAGACGTCTGCTACTTTGCCGAAGATGTGGTGGAGAGGGCGATATTGGAGGGCGGCAGCGGTTACGGCGCCGAATACGCGCTTGACGGCCTGGAGACGGCCCTTGCCGATCTGGCGCACATCTGCGAACGCCGCACCTTCCGGCTCAACGACAGCCGTCTTTCGTACGGCCTGCCGATGAACCTCACTCACGGCGCTACGGGGCTTAACCACGGCTTCCCCGTGGTGCAGTCGAACCAGGCGGCTTTGGTCGCCGAGCTGAAGCTGCTTGTGCTGCCCAGCGCAGTCGTAAAGGCCCCCGGCGAATGCGCCGCCTATTACGCGGCCTGCAAGATGCTGCGGGCGCTGCCGCTTTTGTCCAAAGTGATGGCGATAGAGCTGCTGATGGCCTGCCAGGGAATGGATATCGTCAAAGAGAGGCTCCCTGAGCTCTCATTTGGCCTAGGAACGGCGGCCGCTAAAGATAAGGTGCGCGAAAAGATTGCGATGATGACCGAGAACCGCTTTGTCTCGCCGGATATGAACGAGGCGGACCGTTTCATTACGAGCGGTGAAGTTTTGAAAGCCGTCGAAGCAACTGTCGGCGGGCTCAGATAGAGGGGAGCGGCAGCGATGAGTCTTTACTATATAGATGGAAACAGCCTTACACTGGACATGATCGGCCGGATAACGGCCGATAAAGAGGCGCGGGTAGCTCTCTCCGAAGAGGCCTCCGCGCGCTGCCGCGCCACGCGCGCTCAGATCGACCGCTGGATGGAGAAGGACGCTCCCGTAGTCTACGGCGTCAACACTGGCCTCGGCAATCTCAAAGACGTGGTGGTGCCGCCCGAAAAACATATCGAATGGAACAAGACCCTGCCGTATCCGCACGCCGCGGGTATGGGGGAATATCTGCCGCCCGAAGTGACGCTGACCTCGCTGCTGCTGCGCGCCAACGTGCTTGCGCGTGGTTACAGCGGCGTGCGCCCTGAGCTTATTGAGAGGATACTCTCCATATATAACGCCAAGGTCGCGCCAGCCGTGCACAGCGAGGGCTCGACGGGACTCTCCGACCTAGGGCCGCTCGCGCAGAACGTTATGACGGTAGCGGGGCTCGACGAGGCGAAGGCCTACTATCGCGGAAATCTTCTCCCCTCGCGTGAGGCGCTGCGCCTTGCGGGACTGGCGGAGAGCTTTACGCTTGAATGCAAAGAGGTCCTTGCGCAGATGAACGGTTCGACGATGACGCAGGCGATCGCTGTGCTTGCCTTCCTGCGCTTTGAGGAGCTGTCGGCGGGGATCGAGGCGCGTCTTTCCTCCGGCGGGGAGCTGCCTGAGTTCTATGAGGGCTGCCGCGAGGTCATAGGCTTCACGAAGGGCGTTCTTAACAGGGAAAACAATATCTCCTGCGACAACCCGCTGCTCTTTGAACTGCCCGAAGGCGGCTATGAGGCGGTGATGGGCTGCAACTGCAGCAATACGCAGGTCGGCTACGCGATGGACATGATGAACACCGTCATTGCCGAGCTGGCGAACGGCCTCCATGAAAAGACCGGCGGCCTTGCGAAGAGCGAGGCCCGCCACCTGCTGAATAAGATAAAAACCTGCGCCATGCAGGTGAGCGCGGATTCCATACCGACGAAGGGCGGTCAGGAGGACCATGTGGAATTCAGCTTCACCGCCGCCCGTAAGTTTTACTACGCCGTGGAGCTGACGGGAAAACTCCTGGCGCTCTGATCGCGGCGTTTGCGGAACGGAGCCCCGCCGTGCGGATACCGGCAGGTGGCTTCGATGTGTTGGTTATTACGAGGAGAGAATAATGCGGATTTCATTGAACCTTAATGGAGAGACAAAAACGGCGGAGGTCGACGCCGACACGCGGCTGATCGATATGCTGCGCGGCAACTTCCGACTCACGGGCGTGAAAGAGGGCTGCGGCGCGGGGGAGTGCGGCGCCTGTACGGTGCTGCTCGACGGCGAGGCCGTCTGCTCCTGCGTTGTGCCCGCCGTTCAGGCCGACGGCTGTTCGGTGACGACGATCGAGGGGCTTGAGAAAAACGGCGAACTTGACGTGATACAGCAGGCCTTTATCGACTGCGACGCCGTGCAGTGCGGCTTCTGCACCCCCGGCATGATAATGTCCGCCAAGGCCCTGCTGCTGAAAAATCCCCGCCCGAGCCGCGACGATATCAAACGTGCGCTCGCGGGCAACATCTGCCGCTGTACGGGATACATCCCCATCGTGAATGCCGTTGAAAAGGCGGCGGCGCTGCTGGGAGGCGGGGATAGATGAGCGGTCTCGAACGTCCCTGCACTTTGGAAGAACTCTTTTCGGCATACCGTCCGGGAATGGAATTTCTCGCGGGCGGCACCGACTGGATAATAAAGAACCACGGAAAGCTCGCCCCCGGCGCGGCGGTGGCCGATATCTCGCGGATAGCCGAATTGAGGGGCATTTCCGTTGAAGGCGGATATCTTCGCATCGGCGCGATGGAGACGATGACGGCGCTGCACGGCAGCGACATCGTGCGCAGATACGCCGCGGCTCTGGCCGACGCCGCCTATGTGATGGGCTCCGAACAGATAAGGAACCGCGCCACCGTCGGCGGCAATGTTGCGAACGCCTCTCCCGCCGCGGATACCCCCGCGCCGCTTGCCGCGCTGGGCGCGGCGGTCGTCATCGCCTCACCCTGCGGAGAGCGGCGGGCCTCCGTCGAGGAGATTGTGGGAAGAAACAAAAACAGCCTTTCCGAGGGCGAGATCATCAAGGAGTTTCTCATTCCCGCTGACGATGGACGGATATCGGCCTTCTTAAAGATCGGCAGCCGCAGCCAGGTCAGCATCTCCAGAATAAACATCGCCGTCTCCGCGCGCCGCGAAAACGGCCTTTATAAAGAGGCGCGGGTCTATGTGGGAACGCTGGGCGCGGCAGCGAGAAGGTGCGCCGGCGCGGAGGCAGCGCTCAATACGCCTAATTTCGCGCAAAAACTGCCGGAAGAGCTCTGCGGGCTCGCCGCCGAGGCGATACCGGGAAGATCTACGCTGCCCTACAAACAGTCGGCGCTGCGCGCGCTCGCGCAGGATATATGCGTACTGCTGGGAAGGCGGGCGGAGGAGGCCGGATGCAGATGAAAAAAGATGAGTTTAAGTATATTGGCAAACGGGTGATCCGCGAAGATTCCGCCGATAAGGTACGCGGCAGGTATGACTATCTCGCCGATTCTCTGCCGCAGGACACGCTGGTCGGCATCCCGCTTCTCAGCACGCGGGCCAACGCGCTCATAAAGGAGATCGATACCGCGGAGGCGGAAAAGATTGAGGGCGTGACGATACTGACCTTCAGGGAGGCGCCGGACAATAAATACAACAGCGGCGAATGGTTCCCCGGACAGAACGATTTTCGTGACGAGACGGTCCTCACGGGACACGCGCGTCACGTGGGCGACCGCATCGGCCTTGTCCTTGCGGAAGACGAAAAGAGCGCCCGCGCTGCGCTGCAAAAGATAAGTGTGGAGTACGAGCCGCTCCCCGCGGTCGTCAGCCTGAGCGAGGCGCAGGAGATGGCGCATATGCTCCATGAGGATGGACAGCGCTCCTTCCCCGGCAGCCTCGGGTACGGCGACGTCGAGGGCGCTTTCGCCGCCGCCGCGCACATCGAAAGCGACGTAATATACACGCCTAAGATACATCACGCGGCGATGGAGACGCACTGCGTCCTCGCCATTCCGCGCCCGGAAAGGGTTATCGAGATCCACACGCCCTGCCAGATAATCTTCGGCGTACAGCACGCGGTGGCGCAGGTGCTGCCTCTGCCGCTTTCGAAGATCCGCGTCATCAAGGCGAACATGGGCGGGACCTTCGGCGGCAAACAAGAGAGCGTCTTTGAACCTCTCTGCGCCTGGGCTGCTTGGAAGCTGCGCCGTCCCGTATTTATCAACACGAACCGCGGCGAGACGATGGCCGCGACGCGCACGCGCGCTGCGGCGCTTGGCCGCGTCACGACGGCGCTCGACGGCGAGGGACGTATCCTCGCGCGTAAATTCGACATAACGGCCGACGCCGGAGCCTACCTGACCGGAACGAAAAAGGTGATGATGGCGATGGGGAAAAAGGCTTCGCGCCTCTACCGCATTCCGGCGCTGCGCTTTGAGGGACGCACAGTGCGCACCTCCACGACTCCGGCGGGCGCCTGCCGCGGCTACGGTTCGCCGCAGATCCACACGATAACCGAGATCCACACGGACCTTATGTGCCGCAGGCTCGGCCTCGACCCGCTGCGCTTCCGCCTTGAAAACCTTGTGCACGACGGCGACGCCGACCCCAGCGGCGCGTCGAATATCGGCCACGCCCGCGTCATCGAATGTCTCGAAGAGGGAGCGCGGCGCTTTGGCTGGGACGAATGCCGCGAGCCGCGGCTGAGTGCCGACGGACGCTACGCCACCGGCGCGGGCTTTGCCTGCTGTACGCACGGCAACGGTTACTACAAGACCATATACCATGATATGACGCAGATGTCTCTGCGTATCCTTGAGGATGGTTCGGCGATCCTGCGCACGGCGATCCACGAGCTCGGCAACGGAACGACGACTGCGCTGGCCCAGATCGTCGCCGAGACGACGGGGATAGATATTTCGCGGATCACCGTCACCGAAGGCGATACGAACTTCAGCTCCTACGACGCCGGATGCCAGGCCAGCCGCGTGATCTACGTCTGCGGCGAATGCGCGCGCCTCGTCTCCGAGGAGGCGGTTAAATTGCTCTGCGCGAAGGCCTCCGAGATATACGACACCTCCGTGGAGCTTCACGACGGCGTCCTCGCCGCGGGCGGAGATAAAATAGAGATCGGCGAAGCGGTGCGGCGCATAATGCGCGAAAAGCGCTGCTCGATCGAGGCCCATTACGAACACGCCCCGGAGAACAACCCCGCCTCTTTTGGGGTACACTTCGCGCAGGTAACGGTCGACAGGCTCTCCGGCCTTGTGAAGGTGGACCGCTACCTTGCGGCGCACGACATCGGCCAGTCTATCAACCGCAGCTTTGTTGAGGGACAGATATACGGCGGCGTGCAGATGGGCATCGGCATGGCCCTCTGCGAAGAGCTTGATTACAGCGCCGAGGGAATACCGAAGGCGGATAACTTTGACAAATATCACATGGTAAACGCTCCGGATATGCCGGAGGTAGAGGTGATGCTCATTGAGGACGGCGAGCCCGGCGGCCCCTTCGGGGCGAAGAGCATCGGCGAAGTCTGCACCGTACCAGTGACCGCCGCGGTGGTGAACGCTGTCAACCGCGCGCTCGGAACGTCGCTCACGGAGCTGCCGCTGACGCCGGCGAAGATCGCGGCGGCGGCAAAATGTAAATAGGGAGCAACCGGCTCTTTATTATAAAAACAAAGGAGGATGTTCTTATGGATTCTGGAAAGTCTTCAAACGAGGATATGAAGAGGGCGATACGCTGGGAGGTATTTATTCCCGCCTACCTCGTAGTCGCGGTGGCGGCCATCGTCGGCATCGTAAACAAAGATATGCTCACGAAAGCCAGCAACATGTTCTTCTTCTGGTCTCTCGACAGCTTCGGGTGGCTCTATCAGATCTCGATCATGGCGAGCTTTGTCCTTGTCGCATTCGTCACCTGCTTCTCAAAGATCGGCAGCATGAGGATAGGCGGCAAAGACGCCAAGCCAAAGTACGGTTTCTGGACCTGGTTCGCGATGGCGCTCACCGGCGGTATTGCGACGGGGATCGTCACCTGGGGCGTCAACGAGCCTGTAATTTACTTCGGCAACGTCTGGGGGGAGCTGAACACCCTCGGAATCGAGCCGGGAACGACCAACGCGGCGATCTTCGCGATGGCCCGTACATACTATAACTGGACCTTTATACCTTACGCCATCTACGCGATGTGCGGCCTGCTCGTCGCCTATATCTATTACCATAAGAGGGGGAGCCTCACGGTAACCGCGACGCTGAAACCGCTCTTTGGCGACAAAATCACGACCCCAGTAGCCTCGGCGGTCATTGACACCCTTTCGATGCTAGCGCTGACGATCGGCCTCGCTACGGGGCTTACGATGTGCATCACGCTAACCGTCACCGGGCTCAAAAGCGCCTACGGTATCGCCGAAAGCCTGCCGCTCTTTATCGGCATCGGCGTGGCGATCATCTTCGCCTTTACCTTCTCGACATATGTCGGCCTCGACAAGGGGCTGAAGATAATAGGCAGCCTCAACGCCTGGTTCTATTACGGGCTTATCGTCCTGCTGTTCGTCACCGGGCCGACGCTCTACATACTCAGGATAGGCACGGCGGGGCTCGCCACCTGGATGCACAACTTCTGGCTCTGGGGCCTTGACCCGATCGATATCGGCGGCGCGGCGCTCACCCGTTCATGGACGCTCTTTGACTGGGCCTTCTGGGTCGGCTACGCCCCCGTTACCGGCATCTTCCTTGCCATGCTTTCATACGGCAGGACGGTGCGTGAATACATGATTGTCAACTGGGTCCTTCCGTCGATATTCGGCATCATCTGGTTTGCCATCTGGGGTGCGAGCGCGATGCACATGCAGGCGACCGGCGCGGCGGACCTTGTCGGCGCGATCAACAGCGGCGGCGCGGTCATGGCGCTCTGGGAATTCCTCAAGCACCTGCCGTTCGGAATCGGCTATGTCGTGCTGCCGGTAAATATTCTGGTAATCCTCGCCTCCTTCATCACCTGCGCCGACGCGACGCTCACCAACATCGGCTCGATGTGCGTGCGCGACGTCCCCATCGGGACGGAGCCTCCGGCAAAGATGAAGATGATATGGGGTATCTCCGTCGGTATTGTCGCGATAATTATGGCGGCCTTCGGCGGCGGCGCGCAGGGCGTCGACGGTGTCAAAGCGCTTGCAGCGGCAGCCGGTTTCGTAGTGCTCTTCATCTTCGCCGTACAGGTTGTCGCCTTTGTCAAAGTATTCTTCGTGGATAAAGTCCAGGAATAACTCGGGAGAGAGGGGATATTTTTGATGAAAATAGTTCTTACGGGAAACGACCTGACTGTCAGCGACGTATGGGAGATTGCGGTAAACGGAGCGCAGGTGGAGATCAGCCCCGAGGCCGAGGCAAAGCTCGAAGCCGCGCGTAAATTGGTATACGAACTGGTAGACGCCGACGTCCCCGTCTATGGTTTCAATACCGGGGTCGGCTGGAACAAAGACCATAAAATAGCGAAAGAGTTTTTTGAGGATTTCAACCGCAAGCTCATCTACTGCCATTCTTTCGGCGTAGAGCCCGAGGCATCCGAGGCCGAGGTACGTGCGATGATGGCCGTCAGGCTCAACTGCCTGCTGCTCGGCTATACCGGGATACAGCCGGCGGTCGCGCGCCGTTATGCTGAGCTGCTGAACGCGGGACTGCACCCCGTAGTTCCCGAAAAGGGTTCCGTCGGCGAGGGTGACCTGACGCCGCTCGCGCATATCGGCCTAGTGATGATCGGCGAAGGAGAGGCCAATTATAAGGGACGCCGGATGAGCTCCGCCGAGGCGCACAAGCTCGCCGGACTTGATCCGGTTGTGCTCGGCCCGAAGGACGGGCTTGCGATCGTCAGCTCCAGCGCCTTTTCCGCTGGTGAGGCGGCGCTGGCAATAAAAGAGCTGCGGGAGCTCGTTGACATGGGGGACATAATATCCTGCCTGTCGCTTGAAGGCTTCAACGGCAACACCTCGCCGATTGAGGCCGGCGTTATGGCGGCGCGTAAGATGGAGGGGCAGGCGAAGAGCGCGGAACGGATGCGCGAATATCTCGCGGGCAGCGACATCTACGGAACCTATCCCGGAAAGCCAGTACAGGACCCTCTCTGTTTCAGGGGCGCTGCCTATATCAACGGCTCGCTGCGCGACGCGCTTGAATACGCCCAGAAATACCTCTTCATACAGATGAACAGCACGGATGACAACCCCTGTCTGCTGCTTGACGAGAGGCGGATCATCTCAAATTCCAATTTTGAGACTACGACACTTGCCACGGCCATAGAGATGCTCTCCATCGTCCTGAGCCACGTGTCGCGTATGTCCTGCTATCGGATGCTGAGACTGGTGAATCCGGAGCTGACGAAACTGCCCCGTTTCCTGAGCCATGACGGCGGTCAGTCGCACTGCTTCGGAACGATACAGAAATGCTTCGCCTCTCTCGACACGGAGATACGCCATCTCTCAAACCCATGCTCAGTAGACTACCTCTCGCTCTCCGGTTCGATAGAGGACCACGCGAACAACACGCCGCTGGTCGTGCAGCATCTGCGTCAGATCGTGAAAAATCTCCAGTACATATATGGAATGGAGCTCATTCATGCCTGCCAGGCGATAGAGCTCCGTAAACGGCAGGGGAAATTCAACCTTGGCAAAGGCACGGCCGCC
Source organism: Cloacibacillus porcorum (assembly GCF_001701045.1). Lineage (GTDB taxonomy): Bacteria > Synergistota > Synergistia > Synergistales > Synergistaceae > Cloacibacillus > Cloacibacillus porcorum. The sequence goes on along the minus strand of NZ_CP016757.1, from coordinate 2,055,802 downwards.
GCGTATGAGGCGTTCCGTAAGGAGCTTCCGCTTTACACCAACGACCGTCCGCTTGCGCCTGATGTCAAAAAGGCTTACGAGTTCGTCAAGAGCGCGGCACTCCTCAGGAGCGTTGGCGAGGCGCGGTAAGCATCCGCAAAAGATAACTGTTACGAAGGGGGCGGGGCGGTTCCGTCCATGCCCCTTGGCTTTATACGGCAAGATTTTATTTTGCGAGGAAGAGAGTTATGGATTACAAAATAGAGATATTCCTGAACGGAGAGAGCTGTTCTTTTGCGGTCTCCGAAGATGAGACGCTGCTGGATACGATACGCGTAAAGGCCGGACTGGAAGGATGCAAGCGCGGCTGCGACAGCGGTGAGTGCGGCGCCTGTACCGTGCTCCTTGACGGCCAGCCGGTAAACTCATGCTCTTACTTATCCGTCCAGGCCGACGGCAGGTCGGTCGTCACCATAGAGGGGTTAACGAAAGGAACTGAGCTCCATCCTGTACAGCAGGCCTTTTATGACGCTGGAGCCGTTCAGTGCGGCTACTGTATCCCCGGAATGGTGCTCTCGGCGAAGGCTCTGCTCGATAAAAATCCGGCGCCGTCGTCGGATGAGATACGCAAAGCTCTCTCGGGAAACCTCTGCCGCTGCACCGGTTATACGAAGATAGAAGAGGCGGTGAAGCTCGCCGCCGAAAGACTTGGCGGAGGGGCAAGATGATGGAGAGGAACTTTGCCGTTGTCGGACATCCGGTGGTGCGGCTCGAGGCGAAAGAGAAATTGACGGGGCAGGCAGTTTATACCGACGATATGACGCTGCCCGGAATGGTATATGCCGCCGTCGTCAGAAGCCCTTACGCGCGCGCCGTCGTTACCGGGATAGACCTGAGCGCCGCGGAATCCGTACCGGGCTATGTCGGGGCGCTGCTGCCAGACGAAGTGCCGGATACACTGTATAACTGTTCGGGGAACCCGCCCTCCGCGCTGCTCCTGAAGGATGAAAAAATCCTTACGAAAGAGCCGAAGTGCGCGGGTGACAGGATACTCTGCATAGCGGCGGAGACGCCCGAGGCCTGCCGCGAGGCCTGTGAGAAAGTGATATTGGAATACAGGCCGCAAAGCCCGTTTTTTACGATAGACGAAGCTTTGAAAAAGGGGGCGGAGCCGCTTCAGCCGCATCTCTCGGAAGACAACGTTATCTGGAAGAGGGAGGTCAAAGAGGGCGACACCGGCGAAGGCTTTAAACAGTCGGATATCGTTATTGAGGGCAGTTTTTTTATTCCTCCAATGCAGCATACGGCGATCGAACCCACCGTATGTATCTGTGACTTCAGCGACGGGCGCGAGCTTACGATATGGAGTAATTCGCAGACCGTATTTCAGGAGCGGCGGATAATCAGTGAGCTTGTGGGCATCCCTGAAAGCCGGATACGCATCGTGAAACCGGCTGTCGGAGGTGGCTTCGGCGCGCGCCAGCAGCTTCATTCGCAGCCGGTGGCCGCGCTCCTGTCGCGGAAGCTCAAACGTCCGGTCAAGATCGTCAACAGCCGCGAAGAGGAGCTGACCTCCACCGTCGTGAGGCACGGAGCCTCCGCCAGCGTGCGCCTTGGCGCTATGAACGACGGCAGCATGACGGCTTTCTACGCAGACTATAAACTGAATACTGGCCCCTACACGACGCACGGGCCGACCGTCCTCTGCGCAGGCGCGAGAAAATTTCAGTACGCCATCCCGCATTACTTTTTTGACGGCAGATGCGTGCTCACCAACCATGCGACGGCGGGGGCGTTCCGGGGATACGGCAACATGCAGCTCGCCTTCGCGCGTGAGGTGATGATAGACCGGCTCGCGCTCAGGCTCGGTCTCGACCCGGTGGAGCTGCGTCTCAAAAACCATGTGGCGGTCGGCGGCCATTTCCCTGGTTCGGAGCAGTCCGTCACGAGCTGTGAAATAAAAGAATGTGTGCGGCTCTGCCTTGAAAAACGCGAGGAGATAGACGCGGCCGAGGGCGTTACCGACGATGGCGAGATCACTCAGGCCTGGGGCGTGGCTTTTGCCTGCCACGGCTCCGGCCCTTCCTCTAAAGAGGGGCTGAGCTCCGCGGTCGTGAACGTCAACAGCGACGGCAGCGTCGAACTGCTTGTCGGCTCCGCGGATATCGGCCAAGGCAGCGAGACGATGCTTTCGCAGATCGCCGCCGAGACGCTTGGCATTCCGCTCGCGGAGGTTTCGATAGCGGCCGCCGACACAAAGATCACGCCCTACGACACAGGGACCTTCGGCAGCAGCCAGACCTTCATCTGCGGCACCGCGGTTCGCCGCGCCTGCCTCGACGTCTATGAATCGCTGAAAAAGCTGCTCTCGGAGCTCTCCGGCGAGATGGTGTCGCTCTGTGACCGGAGCTTTTTCATCGGAAAGGAAAAGCTGGATTTCCGGGCGGCGGTGAAGCTGGCTATGTTCCACCAGCGCGGCGGCGTCATAATCGGCAGGGGATGCTACAAGGCCGACGCCTGTCCCAACCCGTTCTCCGTCTGCATGGTTAAGGCGGAGTACCACCGGAGCATAAACGCGGTACGCCTGCTGCATCTCATCGAGGCGGTGGATGTGGGGACGCCGATCAATCCCCTGACGGTGGAGGGGCAGATCGAGGGCGGCGCGGCGCAGGGAGTTGGCTACACGCTGACGGAGCAGATCGAAATAAATAATATCGCGAAAAAGCCGCTCTCCACAGACCTGCTGCACTATAAGATACCGCTGGCCTCCGACCTGCCGCGTATCCACGCGCTCATCGCCGACGGCTACGAGCCAGTGGGTCCCTGCGGCGCGAAGAGCGTTGGTGAACTAAGCACGGTACCAATCGCGCCCGCGATAGTGAACGCGGTGTCGCGCGCGAGCGGGCGCGAGATAAGCAGGCTGCCGCTCTGCGAGGAGTTCCTCGTGCTGCCGAATGTGACGGAGTGAGGCGAAAAAATGTATATAAAGATCAAATCCCTTGCGGAGATAGAGGAGCAAAAACTTGCGGGGCGTTTTATCGCGGGCGGTACAGACTTCGTGCCGCTGATGAAGCTGGGGCTTAAAAGCCCGTCCATGCTGATCGACGTGACGAATATTCCGGAACTTTGCGGGGTAAGCCTCTCCGATAAAGAGATATCGATCGGCGCGGCGGCGACGCTCACGGAGATCGCCGAAGATGCCGCGGTCCTGCAATACCTTCCAGCGCTCGCGCAAAGCGCCGAAAAGACCGCCTCATTACAGATAAGAAACGTGGGTACGATCGGCGGCAATCTTATGCAGGACCGGCGCTGCATATTTTTCAATCAGTCCGCCTCCTGGCGCAGTTCGCTGCCGAAGTGCTTCAAGGCGGGCGGCGATGTCTGCCTGCAAATCAGGAACTCTCCGTTCTGTCGTGCCATATACTACTCGGACACCGCCACCGCGTTAGTACTCTACGAGGCCGAGGCGGAACTCTTGAGAGAGGGGCGGCTGGAAAGAGTGCCGGTTACGAAGCTGATCGCAGAGCACAGCACCGCGAACGGTCTATATGCCGAAGAAAGCGGCCCGCTGCTCGTGAGGCTCCATATTCCGCTGCCGCCCGAGGGCGAAAAGAGCGGTTTTCTGAAATACAGCGTTCGCTCGTCGATCGACTTCCCGCTCGTGAACTTCGCGCTGCGCCTCTCTGGTGGAACCCGTCCGGCGATGGCCGTCGCGGGAGCGGTCGCCCCGGCGCCGCTTGTTTTAGAAAAGTCATCGCGGCAGCTTGACGAATGCAGCGCCGACTCAGAAGTCTGGACTGAAGAGGCGGTAAAAGAGATAAAAGCTGGCGGCGGTCTCATCCGTGAATCGGTCGTGCCGCCAAAGGTGAAGCAGATGTCCTACCGGATGATCGGAGAGCTGCTCCGAAAACTTAACGCTGCTTAAGCTGCCTGATGTACCATTTAAGTGCCTCCTTCTTGGGATATCTCAAGAAAGAGGCACTTTTGTTTCTGTCCTAAGGTAAACATCACTTGACAATGTACAACTAACCATAGAATGAAATGTGATGGATAAATCGTCAGATTTTCCATTCAATCTGTATGGTGTCACTTGTGGCTCTGATACAGGAGACAAGCCCATCAACGACTTGCCGCCTATCGTTAAAGCTGATATGCTCCCATTTATCCAGATAGCCGGAAATGCGGTTTGCCTGTTCGGGAGAAACGCCCTCGGCGGTCAAGTCTGATATGGATTTCATAAGGGCGTGTGAAAAAAACTCTGTAAATATGGACCTTCTGTGAGAAATCCAATACAACTAGGGCTAATAACGATCCCTGTATAACAAAATTATCAACCTATTAAGTGGCCAGTGTCAATACAAACACTGGCCGCTTTTTATTATTCTTAGCCTATTCAGGCATCCGTCCTTCATACATTACAGCTAGTTCACCAAGGATACTGCGCCAGTTCCTAACTGGCATACTCCATTTCTTGGTTGCTTCAAAAGTAGCAAGATATAAGGCTTTCAGAAGGGCGCCTGCGCTGGGGAATACGCTTCTTTGGCTGTTGAGCCTGCGATAGGTGGAATTAAGGCTTTCTATCGCGTTTGTCGTGTAAATGACCTTTCTTACCTGGCAAGAAAATTTAAATATCGGAGAGATCGTATCCCAGTTGCGCTCCCACCCCTTCACTGCATTTGCATATTTTAATCCCCACTTCTCAGCAACATGCTCCCTCGCTTCCAGCGCATGGGACTCGTCGGGGCTTGATATATTGTTTTTAGGTCTGCGGCAAATTCTTTGCGGTCTTTTTCAACCACATATTTCATAGTGCTCCTGACCTGATGTATAAGGCAGCGCTGGTATTCAGTCTGCGGGAACGCACTTTCTACTGCTTCGCGCATTCCGCTAAGGCCGTCTGCACAGAGAATGAAGATATCCTTTACACCACGGTTCTTCAGGGAATTCAGGACTGTCAGCCAGTATTTGGCGCTTTCATTTTCTCCCACCTGCAGACAAAGCACTTCTTTTATACCGTTGCTGTTGATTCCAAGTATTACATAGGCTGCGAGCTTCTTTACAGCGTTATCTTCCCTGACAGAATAATGAATCGCATCTATAAAAACAATGGGATAGACTTCGGAGAGTGCCCTGTTCTGCCATTCTTCGATCTGCGGCATTATCTTGTCAGTCACATCCGATATGAAGCCTTCTGAAACGTCGAACCCGTAAATATCCTGTATCGTTGCCGATATCTGACGGGTAGTCATTCCTTTAGCGTACATAGATATTATTTTCTGGTCTATCTCGGAAATATCTTTTTGTCGCTTTCTTACTATCTTAGGATCGAAGCTGGATTCCCTGTCCTGAGGAACGTCTATGCAAAACTCTCCAAAACTTGAGTTTACATGCTTTTGTTTGTATCCGTTGCGGTAGTCGCTGCCTTCTGAACGCTGAGATTTCTTATAACCGAGATGTTCGTCCATCTCAGTCTCCATCATCTCTTTAATCGTACCCCCCAGAAGATCTTTCAGCGCATCCTGGATATCCTTTGCAGATTTGATATCGTATTCCTGAAGTAGGTATCTGATGATATCTCTTTTCCCGTCTGTCATCTGAACTTTGTGAGTAATCTTCTTATCTTTTGCCATTTTAAAGGCCTCCTGTAAGTAATTTTAATTTATCACAGAAGGCCTTTTTGGGCGATTTCTTTATTTACAGAGTTTGTTTCATAGGCTCTTTCATAAGCTGCTGCCGCTTGGCATCCAACTCTTCAATCTTACTGTTCGCATAGGCCAGCAACACGGCGTTTGCACCTGTCAGTGTGTTCGGCAGACTTTCAATCTCGTTTTCCACCTTGACCACAAGTCTGCCGTTAGCTAATTACATCAAGCCGCTATGTTTCCATAACGGCCCAGCTCGTTGGTGGTACTGATAGGTAAAATGAACACGGAGATACCTTCTTAGTACCGCCATGTTATAAAAGGGTATAGATTACACCGCCCATACCTGTCTTTAAAAAACAGCGATCTGCTTTTGATAAATAAAGAGCCGACAACCACAAGATACATTCTCGTTGGCTATCGGCTCTGCGTCTTAGCGTCTGGCTCTGTGATAATTGAAGTATTTAATTGTTTCACATTGATAAGTGCCTCGCACCTACACTTTGGGCTAAACAGAGGGTAGTTTTTAAGTATCGTATCATCTGCCTTTATCCGTGTTTTGCTTCCACAAACAGGGCATAGCACCAATTTAAAGCTATTCATGGCGTTGCTCCCATCATATCCGGACAAGGGAGATTGTTATACCTCTATTTCAATTGTGCAGCGGCTATCCCCCATTTTAATTGACTCTATCAAATTACCGTGTACTTCTCTGCCCAAAGCGTAAGAAAATGTATCCTCACTATTTCCCAGAGTACAATAACACCATGCCTTTGGAACAACAGGCGAGATGTCGTTTAGGAAAGGACAAGTACAAGAGTAAAAATACTTATATATCTTTCCATTGATTAGTTCCACTGATGGCTTTCCCGGTTTATCTTCAAGTTTTTTTAGTTCAGCAACAAACTCGTCTAAAGACGATGCAGTTAAGTACAATTTCCGATATTGTTCCTTTCTGGATTTTGTCCGTTCATAAACCTCCTTGTATCCGGGTATTCTGACTTCTTTTTTTAACGAACAAACGCAGCCTTTGCGGACTTTTTTGACTGCTTCATCATTCATATTCGCATCCAATTTGTTCAATGTGCAACGCATCCAGTTTTCACGCTGCTTTGCATCGGCCTCAAGCGGAAGGCCCATTTCTTGTTCAATTTCTTTTGCCAAACTGTCGTAACCGTTCTCCGTTAAGCTACAAAGTAATTTATCTACCTCAGGATGTCTCATGTCTATGTTCTCCTTATGTTATTGTTCGGTTTGTTTTTGACGCTCTCGGTATCGGCGCACTTTCATTAGATTACCGCATATCTTGTGGTCGCACCAGCGGCGTGTTCTGCTTTTACTTTCATCATAAAAAATCCAACCACAATCTTTGTTTTCGCAAATCTTTATACGGGTTATGTCATACTCGCTTATCAATTTCGCAAATGAATATGCGGTACTCCAAATCACGTTAGCCCAACTGTCACACAAAGGTATATCTTGTAATACAAAATTTCCATCTTTATACACGAGCTTTATTTGGCAAGGTGTATTTTTCAATATTGAATTTACCTTGACCAATTCTTCAGCGCACAGCTTTGTATCAAGATTTAGGTATTTTACCGCCTGTTGCATGTTGTCGCGTAACTCTTGCAAAATTTTTAAATCATTTGACTGGATTGGAAATTTGACATCTAAATTCCATTTATCCACCAATACGTGTAACCAATTCGCATTATTCAACATATCCCTTCCCGGTTTTGCAAGATATTCCCCGAAACGATTGCTGTTAATTATATCCAGACACAATAACTCCATGATTGAACTTCACCCCCTTCCCTTGTTTATAATCATATCATAAGTAACTATTAATATCAATAATGATAGTTACAATATGCGGAGCTATAACTATCTGATACATCTCTGCCACTTCTTTTTTCACTTAGCAAGCAGGGCAACTGTGGCCATAGTTGCGATTTTTTGCGAAAATCTACTTGTTGGGGCCAGCCCCAAACCCGGTATGACTTCGGGCCAAATTGGCCCGAAGTCACGTCGTATCGTCCACACCGTCGAGGTCGTTATAATTGAGGATGTCCCCGTCCTCTCCCATGCGCTCGGCTGGAGTTGTCCACTTCGTAGGCCGCATACTGCTCGTTAGGGGTGGGGCGCATACGGCGGTTTATTAGCTTGCCGAGGCCAAAGGCGTTTTTCTTATTGGCCTAGGCGGTGTACTTGTGATTGGGGTGCTGCTTTAGGTCGTACTTGGGGGAAAGGAACGGCGGCAGGCCCCGGAGCTGCAAAATACACTTGTTCCCCGGCATGGAGGAAAGTTTACTGGGGTCATAAGCTCCCGGCCCAGCCGTTGGGTGTTTTGGTTGTAGCTCTCCGATTGCCCCCTTGTGCGCCCCTCTGTCTGCATGGAGATGGTGGCCTTGCCCAGCCAGTTTTCGGAAATCTCCTTGATGGTGTAGCTTTCCCGCCCGCCGAACACGTTGTCAGCCCTCTCGCACAGCAGATTGAACATCTGCGAAAATGCCAGCGCCACGATGAAGTTATAGGTGCTGTCAGTGTCCGAGATAATAAAAAAGAGCGCCGTTTTACAGCAGCTTGAGGTAGGCTTTTTCTATGGGGAGCGACAGCCGCTCCGTTACGGCTAGGGCCCTCTCCTTATAGAAGAAGACGTCTTTGTCGACCAGAGCGGCTAATGTATCGGCGCCCGGCCCCTTTTGCAAAAGATGTACCTTGATCTGCGCCGCGGCGCGGTCTGCAACGCAGCGCTCGTAATCGTTGTCGAGGCGCTCCGCGGATGCGCGCGCCTCCGTGAGATACTCCGCCGCTTTATCGTATTCGCCGCTCTCGCAGGAGGCAAGAGCCGAATAGGCGTAGGCCACGCCGCGATACCAGCGCAGGCGGAATTTATCGAAGAGCGAGCGCGCTCTTTTCAGGACGCGGCGCAGCCGCTCGCCGTCACACTCAAGCCCGGCAAGCCGCCCGTCCGCCAGCGACTGCGCGCAGAGCGTATAAAAGATAGCCGCTCCTCCGCGCAGCTCCGCAGCCTGGATGAGTTCCAGGGCACGCCTATGCCAGGCGTCCGCCGCCGTAAAATCAAACTGCCAGCGCTTCGTCTCGCCGAGCCAGGCGTAACAGGCGCAGATGGAGTAGCGGTACGTATTTATATCGTTGAAGGAGTCAAAGAGCGCGGCCGCCTCTTCCAGCTGCCAGATCGCCTCTCCGTAATCTCCCGCAAAGGCGCGCGACATGCCGCTTATGCGGAGCCAGGCCGCCTGCCAGTTTCTGTCGCGGTCCACCGCGGAAAGCCGAGTCGATTCCTCCGCAGTCCGCAGCAGCAGCGGTATCTCCATCCTGTCCATGCAGATGGAGCTCAGATGATAATTGGCATTTAATATATACCCGCGCTGAGCCGCCGTCGCGCAGGGGCCGTTGAGCTCCCGCACCTTCGCGATACATTCTCTGGCTCGGTCATATCCGAGATTATGAGTGTAATGCCTGGCCTGGAGCACATAGAACTCCGAGAGCAGCGCCTGTCCCTCTTCGTTCTGAAAGTGTACCGGGTTTGCCGTTATTTTTTGCTCTACACCGCGGAAGTAACTTTCGATGTTGCTCAGCTTGAGCACCGAGGCGCCGTTTTTACCGCTGAAGATCAGCGGCTGGGCGGAGTCGCCGCCGGTGGGGAAATATTCCTGCGTCATATTCAGGTAACCGATGATGTTCTTTATGACGTACTCGAGATATTTTTTTAAGAGAAGGCTCTTTTCAAAGTGATAGATAAGCTTTGGAAATATAAAGGCACCGTGAGCCTGGGCGGGCAGGGCGCTCTCAAAGTAAAGAGCCGTCTTTCCGTGCAGCAGCCGCCTTCTGAAAAGAGGGATGTTTTCATAGATATATTCCCTGATCTTCTGGTGGCTGAAGCGCAGGACGGCTCCGCCGGAGGAGGGCTCCTCACGAATGAGCTTTCGCGCGATCAGCTGTTCAAGGTTCTCTGCCATCTCTGCGGGTTCTATTTGAGAGATACGTGTCAGCGTCTCGAAGGCCGCGCCGTCAGGCATCATGGAGATCAGTTCCAGCGCATCGCGCGCCTTGCCGTTAATGGTGAGGATACGCTGGCGGATGACGTCGCCGAGCTTCGGCGTGAAGCCTGAAAAGGAGCCGCTGAGGGAGATGTTATTCAGCATTTCAGTTATGAAGAGCGGATTGCCCTCTGTTTCCTGAAAGATCGCGCGTTCAAAGGCGGCGTCTATCTTATGGCGCGGCAGGAATCTCTTCGCAAAATCGACGGTCTGCGCGGGCGTGAACCGCGGCAGCTCATACTCCTCCAAAAAACCGGCAAGTTTCAAGCCGTTTGTCAGGCTCTCCGTCTCAGCCGGCGCGTCGTTTCGGCACCCCATAACGAAGAGGATGGCGCGGTTCCTGTCAACGGTGACGATGCTGCGGATCAATGCGAGGCTCGCCTGGTCGGCCCATTGGATGTCGTCTATTTTTAAGATCAGGCGTTTGTCCGCGCAGTACCTTACCAGAGCCCTGATGAGAAAGTATTCGCGTCCCGAGGTGAAGAGCTCGTCTTTAGGCGCGACGACGGAATCGGGATCAGGGAAGAGCGATGCAACCGCCAGTCTCAGCGTCTTAGCCTCTTCCGTATCGTCATTGGCCGCGGAGATCAGCAGCTGTTCGAAAATGTCGAGCCACGGTTTCAGCAGAAAGTTCTCCTCGGCCTGATAGCACCGCGTGGAGATCAGCGCCGCCGCACCCGCCGCGCTGAGCAGCGCGCGTTCCATCAGCGCGCTCTTTCCGATTCCCATTTCGCCCTTTACCACTATGCTGGCGGCGGACGCTCCTTCTATGAAGCGCCTCAGCGTACGCGAGATACCGTTTATCTCTGTCTCCCGCCCATAAAAAAAACTTTCCTGCCCGGCGGCGGTACCCACGGATACAGTGGCGTTGGCGGGACGGTTCTTTATCCTACGCGCGAGCTGTGTCGTCTGTGGTTCCGGCTCCTGCGAAAGTTCTTCCCAAAGCAGCGCTTTTAGCTTTTCGTAGAGCTTCAGCGCCTGCCTCCCTTTCTTTTCCTCTTCCAACATAAGCATAAGATAACGATAGCCGCACTCGTCGTATTTATCAGCGCCGAGCAGCGAGCCGCAAAGAGAGCGGCAAAGGCCAAAATCATGCGCTCTGAAAGCGGCGGCCGCCCTCTCCCTGACCCGCAGGCAGTAGCTCTCTTTGATCTCCCGTGCAGTCATAGACGCCCAGTCGCTGAACGCTTCATTTTCTTTCAGATAAAAATCACGCAGAAAATCATCCCAACAGGCCGCTTCGCCGTCTATATAACTTTGAAGGTCGCTTGCTACGCGGCGTTCTCGATTCAGCGCCACCGTCTGTCTCGCCGGTTCTATGATGAAATCGGTGCCCAGCTGTTTTCTGATTATATAAATGGTGTTGCGCAGATTTGCTTTGGCGTTTTCCTCAGTGCACTTAGTCCCCCAGAGAATGTCGCAAAGCTTTGTCTTGGTGGCGGAGCCGTTGACGGCGAGATAATAGATCAGCGCGTCAGCCTGACGGAAGGGTAGTCTGATCGCGGAGCCGTTGACGTCGATCTTCGGTATGCCCATCATTTTGATCCAGATCTCTCTCGTGTCCATCGAAAATTCCCTTCACTGAGTTTCCTTTGGCCTATTTTTTACCGCTTCGTTCATGGCTTTCATTTTATCTTGAATGGACATTTGATGTAAATGCGGCTGTAGGCAGAACGTCTGCGCGGCGTCAAAAATTTACGCCGCGCGTCTTACGGAACGCTGTTTTTTATGAAAATTCTATAAAATTTAGATGGACTCTTCTTAAAATATATCGCATACCAAGGCTGAAACGTCTGTCACGCGGAAAATGGCGGAAGGTGGGCGGGCCTAAATAATATGGCTGGACATTATTTTTTGGAGGTGCGAAAAGTTGGAAAACTTGCAGTGGATCGACGATATCCTGAAGGTTCGCCGCGGCGGCCTGCGGGAACCGGCCGTCAACACGGAATGCTGCACAAAGAGGGAAACCCTTTCCGAAGGCTGCGTCGCCGTTATTATGGAACTTTTAGCGAAGGGTGCGGCGAAAAACGGCTGTCTTAAGCTTCAAAAAGCCGCCGAATATTTTATGAACGGCTCACAACTGCCCGATCTGTCATTCGAGGATGCGGATGAGGGGACGGTAGCGGAGAGCCTCGCCGAAGCGTTGGAAGAAGTTGGAAAACTTCCTGAAGCAGAAAGGGATTTTATCAAAAAAAGCAACTGCGTCACACTTGGGATGGCGCTGTATATCTGCGCCATTGCGGGGCGTGCCATTAAGACCGCCGATATCGCGGTATCGATGAATCTTGAAGCCATTCGCGGAGAGCTTGGAGCCTTTGACAAGAGGCTCCATGAATTGGGACGTCCATATCCAGGACAGATCGAATCGGCGGAGAACGTGCGCCGCATCACGGCCGGCTCCAAACTTACCACAGACGAGGGACGCTACGCCTTCGGATACGACAAAAAGCCAAGGGTGCAGGACGCTATCTGCGTGCGCGCGACGCCGCAGACCCACGGCGGCGTGCGCGATATTTTCCACTGGTGCGTGGAGCAGGTCGTCAAAGATTGGGATGGCCGTGCGCATGAGCTTTATCGGACGGAATACGCTATGGACGCGCTCGCGACGGCGCTGGCGGATCTGGCCCACACCAGCGAGCGCCGCAGCTTCCGTCTCTGCGACACCCGCCTCTCGTACGGGCTGCCGATGAACCTCGTTCCCGATGAACTGGGTATCAACTATGGCTTCCCCATCATACAGTCGACTCAGGCCGCCGAGACTGCGGAGCTGAAACTTCTGGCGCTGCCGGCGGCGGCGATAAAGAGGACGGACGGGCCCCTGGCCTATTATTCAGTGAGCAAACAGTTTGAACTCATTAAAAAGCTGAACCGCGTGATGGCTGTGGAGATACTGATGTCGGCGCAGGCGCTCGACATAGTGAACGCGAAGATCCCGGAATTTACCTGCGGCGCGGGTACAGCGGCGGCGCACAAATGTCTGCGCGGAAAAATTTCCATGATGGACGAAAACAGGTTCGTCGCGCCGGATATGATCACGGCGGAAGGGCTGACGGCTGACGGAACGATCCTCAGCGCGGTGGAAGCCGCTATCGGAACATTGAAGTAGGAGGGTGTTATTGTGGGAACGTATGTATTGGACGGCTACACGCTGACAGTTGACGACGTTGAGAAGATGCTGAGCGATGAGCATCCTCAGGTAAAAATTTCAGATGAAGCCCGCGCGCGCTGCGAAAAGAGCCGCGCTCAGATAGACGAATGGCTTAAAGAGGGAGCGCCGACGATATATGGCATCAACACCGGCCTCGGCGCTTTAAAAGACGTGCCGGTACCGCCCGACAAGCACATTGAATGGAACAAGAGCCTGCCCTACGTTCACGGCGCGGGATTCGGCGATTATCTGCCGGCCGAGGTTACGCGCGCGGAACTTCTGCTGCGCGCCAACATCCTCTGCCGCGCGTTTTCGGCGGTGCGCGTTTCGCTGATCGAGCGCCTGCTTGATATGTTTAATAACGGCATATCGCCCGCCGTCTACGGTGACGGCTCCACGGGGCTCAGTGACCTGGCGCCGATAGCGCAGAACATCATGGCCGTAGCCGGACTTCCTGGAGCGGGAGCCATTGTGGATGGTAAAGTAGTCCCAGCCTCGGAGGCATATAAGGCGGCGGGAATGGCGGAGACCTTTGTCCTGGAATGCAAGGAAGTTTTGGCGCAGATGAACGGATCGACGATGAGCCAGAGCATCGCCGTAGTCTCCTTCATCAGGTTCCAGAAGCTTTTCGAAAGATACCGCAAAGCAGCCGCCGGCAAGGTGAGCCGTGACAAACTTGCGGCATGTGAAGAGACTGTAGATTTTATACGCGGCATACTTGATTTTGAAAACAATATCACCTGTGACAACCCCAATCTCTTCGAACTCGAAGACGGCACCTTCGAAGCGGTTATGGGCTGTAATTGCAGCAACACGCAGGTGGGGTACGTGATGGATCTTCTCAACGTAATCATCGCCGAGATGGCCCTTGATATTGTGGAACTATGCGGAGAGAATCCGCGCGCGGCACAGCTGCTTGCAAAACTCCGCGGCATGACAATGCAGGTCAGCGCGGATTCCATCCCGACAAAGGGCGGACAGGAAGACCACGTGGAATTCAGCTATTCCGCCGCGAGAAAGGCTGACCTTGGAATAGAGCTCCTGGCTGAGCTTATGTTGGTCTATAAACTGACTGATTGACGGTATATGCCATAACTTGAATAAAAAAGTCGTCTAAGCTGGAGGACGCGCCGCCTAAGGCGGCGTACCCCAACGCCTGGCAGCCTGCGGCGGAGCGCCGTGAACTGCCGGGCGTATTTTTTGTCCTTTTCAGTTAAACAGCCAGTATGTCTTTCCTTTAGAAATCGCCATCCCCAGCTTTCTCTGCAGCGCCAGCGAGGGGCGGTTGCCGGTCACGACCTGGCAGAAGGGGATACTTCCCCGTGCCAGCGTGCGCCCTATGAGAAACGATTCCAGCGCGTATCCGTATCCGCGCCCTCTGTGCTCGGGAAGGACCTCCAACAGCCCCATACTGCCCTCGAGGTGTTCGCCGATGAAGCCCGCCAAGAGGCCGTCCTTAAAGAGGCCCCACATCTGTCCGCGGGAGATCAGTTCCCTGATATACGCCGGATCGTCCATCGCCTCGTAGCTGTGAAAGACAGTTTCCTCCTGCTCCTCTGTCAGTGGCCGGATATCGGCCTCCAAAGCGCGGGGCGGCTCTTCCTCCAGATAGGCGGCCTGGCAGACGGTGAGAGAATGTGGAAAACTCCGTCCCTGCGTGATATATGCCGCCACATCCCTTTGGTGCGCCGCGTACTGCGGATAATTGCCGAGAGAGGGCAGCTCCTCGCATATACTGATCTCGTCTACGGAGATCATGCAGCTTCGGCTCTCCCGTTCGATGAGGATTACGCCGCCGCGCTCCGCGTAGAGGATATCCGCGCTGCCCCTGTCGATCGCCTCCAGCATGTCAATATGGGAAAGGGCGTCCCGCGAAAGATATTCTTTTGCCTTAACCGCCGCCGTCTGTGGCATTTTTCGCACCTCAAAATAAGGATTAAATACGTGGTAATAGTATCATTACAAATGAAAATAGGCTATTCCGGAGGCGCTCCGCGTGCCGTATAATATTATTCTAAAATAGCCGATATGAGGTGCTGACAATGCCAAAGACAGACATAGCGACATTTAACGTGAACTCGGTAAAGAGCCGCCTGCCGATACTCGATACATGGCTCTCCTCCGACGGAGCCCCGGATATCCTCTGCCTGCAGGAGACCAAATGCCGCGACGAAGAATTTCCCGCGGCCTTCTTCGAGGAGCGGGGATACCACTCCGTATTCAAGGGAATGAAGAGCTACAACGGCGTTGCCGTCGTCTCGCGCGCGAAGCCGGATGAATACGAGTTCGGACTGTGCGACGAGGGCGAAGAGGGACGCGGCGAATCGGAGATGGCGCGCGTGGCGCGCGTCCGTTTCGGAGGGCTCACGGTGCTGAACACCTACATACCGCAGGGCAAAGAGATAGACAATCCAGACTATCCCTACAAACTTCGTTTCATTGGACGGGTGCGGAAGCTGCTGGAAAAAAAGTGCAGTCCATCCGACAGAGTGGTCTGGCTTGGCGACCTGAACGTCGCGCCGACCGACATCGACGTGACCAATCCGAAAAATAAAAAGGACCACGTCTGTTTTCACCAGGATGTGAAAGAGGCGCTCGCGAAGGCGATGGAGTGGGGGCTGGTGGACATCTTCCGCGAGCACCTTCGGGGCGAGGGTGAATACACCTTCTGGGACTACCGCGTAAAAGATTCGCTGGCGCGGAATATCGGCTGGCGTATAGACCACATTCTTGGGACCCAAAGCGCCGCCGCCCTCTGCCGGGGCGTGAGGGTGGAACGCTCCCTTCGCGCGATGGAGAGACCCTCCGACCACACGGCGGTGGTCGGCACATTCGAGCTGTAAGGAGCACAGCCGCCCGCGGAGGCTGTGTTCGGTGTTCAGCGGGCGGCCTCCTTCATAGGCAAACGCATTAGCAGGAACCAGAAATAATATAAATTGTGGTTAGCTTTTGACTTTGCCCTTAGAGGCGCCCTCTCTGAGGGAGCTGGCTCGGCGATGTTTTTTCGCCGAGACTGAGGGAGTGTTGACCTTATGTTCTTCCGCGGCTTTTGCCGCGGGCTCTGTATGGCGCGGTTTCCGCGCCATACAGAGCAACACTCCTTCCGTCTCGCCGCAAAAGCGGCGGCGATCCACCTTCCTCAGAGAGGAAGGCTTTAAGAAAAAACGCTGTTTATCATCGATAGGGCAGAAGTTAAGCCGCAATTTAACGTTTAAGTTTGCCTCCTCCGACCATCTGTAATGTCCTTGGTGTCCTTCATAAGCCCACGTCAGCCGCGGGGCTCGTCCCTCATCACCGTCTCGGAGAGATAACGGGCGAAAATTTTATATTCCTCCTCCGACAGCGGGGCGGGCGAGGACATTATAACGAGCCGGTGTCCGTTAAAACCTCTCCTGTACGGAGGGTGTACGTGTTCAAAGCCATTGGTGCGGTAACCGGCCCTCTCATAAAAGTTCTTTCTGCGTACGGAGATATCATCCACCAGAGGGTCGATCTCCAAAATCACGCCTTTGCCGCCGCGCGAAAGTAATTCCAGCGCTTTCGCGCCATAGTTTTTGCCTCTCAGCTCCGGCAGAATACAGAAGTGCTCCACATAGACGAAACCCCTCGTCTCCCAGCAGAGAAGCAGTCCGAGAAAGATATCACCGTCGAAGATGAGATTGAAATGATAATCCTCATCGGCTAGGGCGGCGCTCTGGCTCTCCGCGGTACGCCGCTCATGCAGCGGGAAGCTTTCCTCGTACAGCTCCATCGCCGCGCGGAATCTTTCGTCTTTATCAGTCTTTATCCTTAACAGTTCCATATCATCTCTGCGCCTCACAGTCAATAGTTTCATTTGTTCAGCAAATAGTATATTCGATGAATTTCATAGTTGACAAGTTAGCCTATGCTAATGTATTATATGTACGTTGGTTAGCTAATGCTAACAAATGCGGATGAAGGGATGTGTGGCTTATGGTGAAAAACTCTTTGGAGTCGCTTATCGCCTTTCACTGCGCGCCTACTTTGGCGGGGATAAAGGCGGCTAATCTCTTTACGTGGCACCACACGCGGGAAGATATGGCGGACGGCCTGATAGACGCCGCGCGTTCGCGCCTCGCTCCCTACGGCATCAGCATGGAAATTCTCTGCCGGTGCGAGAGGTATGCCCTGATCTTCGTCTACCGCGAGGAGATGCTCGGCAGGGCGTTCACGCCGGAGGCCGAATGTTTCCTTGAGGGTTATGGCTACGCCGCCGGTTCCAGCGTCGCTGAAAAACTTGCCGTTTTGAAGAACCGTCTCACCCTCTGCGGCGAGTTTCCCCATGAGATAGGAGTCTTTCTCGATTATCCTCTCGAGGATGTCCGGGGCTTCATTGAAAACGGGGGGGACGGCTGTAAGGCATGCGGTACCTGGAAGGTCTACGGCGACAGCGAGAGAGCCCTGGCGCTCTTTGAACGTTATAAAAGGTGTACGGATTATTTCTGCAAAAAGATAGATGCCGGTCATGAGATGGTGCAGCTGCTGACGGCGGTGCCCTCCTTCAATTAAATGAGTCCACAGATAAAAGGAAAGGCGGAAGAACAATGGGTAAAATCGCAGTGATCTACTGGAGTGCGGGTGGAAATACAGAGGCGATGGCGAAGGCCATAGCCAGAGGAATATCATCGGAGAATGTTGGGGCGGATGTCTTCAGCGTCTCCGAATTCGGCAGTAAAAGCGTGAACGATTATGAAAAACTCGCTCTCGGCTGTCCCTCTATGGGCGCGGAAGTTCTTGAGGAGTGTGAGTTCGAGCCTTTTCTCTCATCAATAGAGCACGGACTCGCGGGGGAAAAGGTGGCGCTCTTCGGCTCCTATGGCTGGGGCGACGGCGAATGGATGAGAAACTGGGAGGGGCGGATGCGCGGCGACGGCTGCCTGCTCTTTGAAACCGGCCTCATCATCAACCTTACCCCCGACGACGAGGGGATAAAGCAGTGCGAGGAATTTGGAGCGCGCTTCGCTAAATTTTAAGAAGTTGACCGTCCGCCCGCACGGCGGCAGTTGATAAAGTTTTATGGCTACCATGCCGGCCATAAACCGCACAGAGGGGGAAGATCTCTGACATGAGGATCTTCCCCTTCTGTTTTTTATATCTCTCCGTCCGTTCGCCCAATACGGCGGTTGAAGGGGATTATTTAATGGTCAGATTTCAGCCCCGCGCCGCAGATCGGGATGAGGCAGTCCTGGGGAACGCCGTACATCTCCGCGCAGGCCATATAGCCCGCGAGGTTCGCGGCGGTGGTGTGTTCGCAGTAGATACCCTTGGCGGCTAGCAGCCCCCGCGCCTCCAGTATCTTTTCCTCCGGCGCGGAGACCATCTTTACCCCGTGACGGTAGACATATTCGAGTATCTCCCTGCCGCGCATCGGCTCGCCGATCGCTATGCCCTCCGCGAGCGTTTTTTGCGGCGACACCTTCGCCGGTTCGCGCAGCGAATTTTTTACCGCTTCCAGCAGCGGCGCGCAGCGTTCGCTCTGCACGGCGATCACCTGCGGGAACCTCTCGATAAGCCCGGCCTCCGCCAGCTCCTCCAGCCCCTTCATGACGCCGAGGAAGAGCGTGCCGTTTCCCACGGGGACGATGATATTCGCGGGAATCCTTCCCAGCTGTTCATAGACCTCGTAGATATATGTCTTGGTGCCCTCGTAAAAGAAGGGATTATAGACATGGCTCGCGTAATAGTTTCCCTCCTGCGAAGCCTTCTCCCTGCATACCGCGGCGCAGTGGTCGCGCGAGCCGGGGACGATCGTACAGGTCGCTCCGTGGGCGCGTATCATCGCGATCTTTTTCGGCGAGGTGCCCTCTGGAACGAATATCTCGCAGGAGATGCCCGCTCTGGCGGCGTAGGCGGCGACGCTGTTTCCCGCGTTACCGCTTGAATCCTGCACGATATGCTCCACCCCGATAGTTTTGCAGTGGGAGATGAGGACCGCCGCGCCGCGGTCCTTGAATGACAGCGTCGGCATCTCGTAATCCATTTTCAGGAGAATGTCGTCGTTAAAGCGCGTAACGGGCGTCATGCCCTCTCCGAGCGTGATATCGCGCCACACTTCGCCCTCGGGCGGCATAAAGGCGCGGTAACGGAAGAGGCTCCATTCTCTTTGGTCGACTTTATCTAGGTCGAACTTCGGCGGTTTGTAATCGAGCTTCCAGAGGCCGCCGCATTCGCATCCGGCTTTAAGCGTCGCCGTATCGCTCTTTTTCCCGCAGCGGGAACATATATAATTCATTAACTATTCACTCCCCTTTACATTCTCCGCGGCCTGATTCTTTCCGTAGACCTATTCAGTTTACAACGCCGCCTATAATTATTACCCCTTTTTACCATATTTTAACAAATTAATTGCATTGCCCTTAAAAAGATGTATAATTAGCTATAGCTAATTAGCTACGGCTAACTAATAGGGAGGTTGTTAATATGAGAATCGAATGTGAACGCTGCCTGGTATTTGCCGCCGGACTGATCGTCGGCGCCGGGGCCTATGCGATGGTGAAGAACGGCAAGGCGAAGAAGGCTGCCGTCAAAGCTCTGGCGAAGGGCATGGAACTCCAGGAAAAAGTCGCGGCGGCGGCTGAGAGGACGAAGGAATCTGTGGCGGATACCATCGCCGAGGCAAAGTGCTGCATGGAAGAGGAAAAATAACGCCCATTTCAACAGAGCGATGATTTTTTGAAGGGTCCGCATTTTTTCGGAATGCGGACCTGGAATTGTGAGGAATCTTTTATGGAATTTGTCATAGCCCACGAATTGCCCGGACGTATCCGCCTGCGCACGCCCAAGGGAACTTTTTCAAAAAAGAACGCGCCCGCGGTGGAGGCGCTGCTGGAATCGCAGCGGGGCGTGAAGAGGGTCAGGGCGGCCTATCTGACTGGGAGCATCCTTATATATTTTGAAGCGCCGCAGCGGGAGAACGTTCTTTCCGCGGCGGCGTTGCTCACTGAAGACTACTATGACGACGAGAAGCTGGAGGGGCTTCGCGGCGGCGCGCCGCAGGATAGCCTAAAAACGAGCCTGGTGGCGATGGCCGCTCGTTTCGTCTTTCGCCTCATGCTTCCAAGTCCTTTGCGCAAGACGGTAAATATCTGCCGCGCCTCATCCTTTGTTCGCCGGGGACTGCACTCTCTGCTGGTCGTCCGCAAGCTCGACGTCTCCGTACTGGATGCCTCGGCGATCGTGAGCGCGATCCTGCGCGGCGATTTTGTCTCAGCGGGGATCATAATGACGCTGATCTCGCTCGGCGACCTTCTCGAAAGCTGGACGCAGCGGAAGTCTAAAGAGGATCTCGCGCAGAGCCTCGCGCT
This sequence comes from Cloacibacillus porcorum, assembly GCF_001701045.1. Taxonomy (GTDB): domain Bacteria; phylum Synergistota; class Synergistia; order Synergistales; family Synergistaceae; genus Cloacibacillus; species Cloacibacillus porcorum. The sequence continues at coordinate 2,035,641 of NZ_CP016757.1, read as the reverse complement.
GCGCGTCGACACAGTATGGGTACGGCGCGGCGGCGGCGACGTGGAAACGGCCTTCGCCGACCTCGCCGTAGGCGATCTGGTCGTCGTCCGCGCGGGCAGCGTCATTCCGGTGGACGGCAGGGTGGACGAGGGCGAGGCGGTGGTGAACCAGTCCTCGATGACGGGCGAACCGCTCGGCGTCGTGAGGAAAAAGGGCGCGAGCGTCTACGCCGGCACGGCGGTGGAGGAGGGCATGATCGTCGTGGAGACCACCGCCCTCGGAAATTCCACCCGCATCAGCAAGATCATCGAGGTGGTCGAAGAGTCCGAGAGCCGCAAGGCCTCAGTGCAGGGACGCGCCGAACACCTCGCCGACTCCATAGTTCCCTTCAACTTCATGCTTGCGGGGCTCATCTATCTTGTTACCCGAAACCCGGTGCGCGCCTCCTCGGCGCTGATGGTGGACTATTCCTGCGCCATCAAGCTCGCGACGCCGCTCGCCATCCTCGCCTCGATGCGCGAGGGTATCCGGCGCGGCGTGCTGATAAAGGGTGGGAAATATATCGAGGCGCTCTCCGACGCCGACACCGTCGTCTTTGATAAGACGGGGACTCTGACCGTGGCCGAGCCGCGCGTCGCCAAAGTCATCGCGCTCAACGGCTTCCGCGGCGAAGACGTGCTGCGGCTCTCCGCCTGCCTTGAGGAGCATTTCCCGCATTCCATCGCGAAGGCGGTCGTCCGCCGCGCGGAGGAGGACGAGTTGCGTCACGCGGAGGAGCACGCCGATGTGGAATATGCCGTCGCGCACGGCATCGCTTCGAGTCTGCGCGGGGAGCGGGTCATCATCGGTAGCGCCCACTTTGTCTTTGAGGACGAGGGGATCGGCCTCTCCGAAGAGGATGAAAAGATCATCGTGGAGGAGTGCGCGCACTACTCGCTCCTGTACCTCGCCGTCGGCGCGAAGCTGGCGGGCATCATCTGCATCGCCGACCCTCTGCGCGGGGAGGCCCGCGAAGTCGTATCCGCGCTGCGCGCCGAAGGGCTGGAACATCTCGTCATGCTCACCGGCGACAGCCGTAGGGCGGCGGAAAACACGGCGGCGCAGCTCGGCATCAGCGAGCTGCGTTCGGAGATGCTGCCAGTCGACAAGGCCAAATACGTCAGGGCTCTCGTGGAAAAGCGGCGCGTGGTCATTATGGTGGGGGACGGCGTCAACGATTCGCCGGCCCTCTCCGCCGCCAGCGTCGGTGTCTCCATGAGGAGCGGCGCGGACATCGCGCAGGAGGTGGCCAACGTCGTATTGCTGGAAAACGGCCTCGGCGCGCTGATTGACGCGCGGCGTATCAGCCGGGGGACGATGCGGAAGATAAACCGGAACTACTGCTTCATCGTCGGCACGAATACTATGCTGCTGCTGCTCGGACTCGGGGGCTTCATCTCTCCCGCCCTCTCGGCGCTGCTGCATAACCTTTCGACTGTGGGAGCGAGTGTCTACAGCCTCGCGCCGGTGCTCGAAGGGGAGATGTGAGGGAATCTCCGCGACTATTGACAGATATAGATTTTGGCATATACTAACCAACAGTTGAATATGACAAACCGTTGACGTGGAGATAACGTCTGTCGTGCACTTACAGAGAGTCCGGGATGCTGAGAACCGGATGGAACGCAGTCAGGCAAATGGACCACTGAGGGCGCGGGGAAAGGCTTCGGGCCGAGTATTCCGCGACGTGAGGGCATACGTCAGTTGCCGGAGATATGATTGTATCTCGCAAAGAGCGCGCATATGCCGTGAAGCAAGGTGGCACCGCGGGAATTTTACCCGTCCTTGGCAGATTATTATTCTGCCGGGGACGTTTTTTTTATCCCCGGAAGGACCGGATGAAAAATTTTTTGAATGGATCAGGAGGTAGTAGAGATGATTAAAGAGGCGATAATAAGGCTCTCAAAAAAGGAGGACCTGAGTTATTCCGAGGCGCAGGACGTGATGAACGAGATCATGGACGGAAAGACGAGCCAGGTCCAGACGGCGGCCTATCTGACGGCGCTTTCGCTCAAGGGCGAGACGACGGAGGAGATCACCGGCTCGGCGGCGGGGATGCGCCAGCACTGCGTCAAACTGCTGCACGACATGGATGTGCTGGAGATAGTCGGTACGGGGGGCGACAACGCCAACTCTTTCAATATATCGACGACCTCGGCGATGGTGATCGCCGCCGGCGGCGTGCCGGTCGCCAAACACGGCAGCCGCGCCGCCTCTTCGAAGTGTGGCGCGGCGGACGTCCTCGAGGCGCTCGGGGTGAAGATCACCCTTGCGCCGGAGGAGAGCGCGCGGCTGCTGAGGGAGATAAATATCTGCTTCCTCTTCGCCCAGAATTATCATATCGCGATGAAGTATGTCGCGCCAATCCGCAAGGAGCTCAGTATCCGCACCGTATTCAACATTCTCGGCCCGCTCACCAATCCCGCCGGGGCGAACCGCGAGCTGATGGGGGTCTACGAGGAGGCGCTGGTGGAGCCGCTCGCGCAGGTGATGTCCCGCTTGGGCGTCGTCAGGGGCATGGTGGTATACGGGCAGGACCGGCTCGACGAGATTTCGATGAGCGCGCCGACGTCGGTCTGCGAGATAAAAGAGGGCTGGTTCCAGTCTTACGAGATAACGCCGGAGCGCTTTGGCTATCAGCGCTGCGACAAATCCGAGCTGACCGGCGGCACTCCGGAGGAGAACGCGGCTATCACAAGGGCGATTCTCGCCGGCAGTGAGCGCGGCGCGAAACGGCAGGCGGTCTGTCTCAACGCGGGCGCGGCGCTTTATATCGGCGGCAGGGCCGAAACGATGGAGGCGGGCGTGCGGATGGCCGAGGAGCTGCTGGATTCCGGCGCGGCGCTGAAGAAGCTCGAAGAATTTATCGCGGAGAGCAGCAGGTGAATATACTTGCGGAGATCGCCGGGCGCACGAAGCTGCGTGTAGCGGAGGAGAAGGCCCGGCTGCCTCTCTCCGAGGTAAAACGACGGGCGGAGGCGGCCGCCAAAGAGTGCGAGCCCTTTGCCTTTGAACGGGCGCTGAAGGGCGGCGATATATCCTTCATCTGCGAGGTAAAGCGGGCCTCTCCCTCTAAGGGGCTCATCGCCGCCGATTTTCCCTATCTTGATATCGCGCGCGACTATCAGGCGGCGGGCGCGGCGGCGGTCTCCTGTCTCACGGAGCCGTACTGGTTCAAGGGTGAGGACCGCTATCTGAGCGAGATAGCGGCGGAGATATCGATCCCCGTTTTACGCAAGGATTTTGTCGTGAACGAGTATATGGTCTGCGCGGCGCGGGCGCTCGGAGCCTCGGCGGTGCTGCTGATCTGCGCCCTCCTCGACGACGCGCAGCTGCGTTCTTTCGCGCAGCTCGCCGGGGAGCTTGGCCTTTCGGCGCTCGTCGAGGCGCATGACGAGGCCGAGGTGGAGCGGGCTCTGTTGGCCGGAGCGAGGGTCGTCGGCGTCAATAACCGCGATCTCAGGAGCTTTCAGGTGGATATGGAGGTCAGCTGCCGTCTGCGTTCGCTGGTGCCGCCGGAGATTCTCTTTGTCTCCGAAAGCGGCATCGAGAGCGCCGGTGATATTGAAAGGCTGCGGCGGCACGGCGTCGACGCGGTGCTTATCGGCGAAAAGCTGATGCGCGCCGCGGACAGGCGCGCGATGCTCGCCGAGCTGCGGGGCGGCGGCCAATGACGAGGATCAAAATATGCGGGCTAACGCGCCCCTGCGATGTTGACTATGTAAACAGGTACGTCCCCGATTACTGCGGCTTCGTCATTAATGTGCCCAGGAGCCGCCGCAATGTGACGCCGCAGCGGGCGCGCGAACTTGCGGCCCGTTTGAACCCTGGCATCGTCCCCGTGGGGGTGTTTGTCGACGAAAGCCAGTCCGCAGTGGCGCGGCTGCTCAACGAGGGTGTGATCGCCGCCGCGCAGCTGCACGGCGCGGAGGATGCTTCCTATATTAAGGAGCTGCGCCGCCTCACGGCGGGAACGCTGATACAGGCCTTCCGCGTGGCGTCGCCCGCGGACGCGGAACGCGCCGCGGAGAGTTTGGCGGACTATGTGCTGCTGGACAGCGGAGGCGGCACGGGGGAGCGGTTCGACTGGCGGCTGGCGGAGGGTTTCAAGAGGCCGTTTTTTCTCGCCGGCGGGCTGGGGGCGGAAAATATCTCCGACGCTTTGGAGCGGCTGCGCCCCTTCGCGGTGGATATGAGCAGCGGCGTGGAGACGGAGGGGGTCAAGGACCCCGTGAAGATAGAGGCGGCGGTGGCCGCGGTGAGGAGGTATTCGTAATGGATAAGGGACGGTTTGGCGTCCACGGCGGGCAGTATATTCCCGAAACGCTGATGAACGCCGTCATTGAATTGGAAGAGGCCTATAATCGCTATAAGGACGACGAGGATTTCAACCGGGAGCTGACGGCGCTGCTCAACGACTACGCGGGACGCCCCTCGCGGCTCTATTTCGCGCGGCGCATGACCGCCGACCTCGGCGGCGCGAAGATATATCTCAAGCGCGAGGATCTGAACCATACCGGCGCGCATAAGATAAACAACGTGCTGGGGCAGGTGCTGCTCGCGCAGCGTATGGGTAAAAAACGCGTCATCGCCGAGACCGGGGCCGGACAGCACGGCGTCGCGACGGCCACCGCCGCGGCGCTGATGGGGCTTGAGTGCGAGGTCTTTATGGGACGCGAGGATACTGAACGGCAGGCGCTCAATGTCTACCGTATGCGGCTGCTGGGGGCGAAGGTCCACGCCGTCGAGAGCGGCACCGGCACGCTCAAGGACGCGGTGAGCGAGACGATGCGCGAATGGACGAGCCGTATCAGCGATACGCATTATGTTCTCGGTTCATGTATGGGGCCGCACCCGTTCCCGACGATCGTGCGCGATTTCCAGTCGGTGATCTCCAGGGAGATAAAGGAGCAACTGCTGGCGGCGGAGGGCAGACTGCCGAATGTCGTACTGGCCTGCGTCGGCGGCGGCTCAAACGCGATCGGGGCCTTTTATCATTTTATCCCAGACACCTCCGTGCGTCTCATCGGCTGCGAGGCGGCGGGGCGCGGCGCGGATACGCCGGAGACGGCGGCGACGATCGCCACCGGCAGGCTCGGCATCTTCCACGGCATGAAGTCGTACTTCTGCCAGGATGAGTACGGGCAGATCGCGCCGGTCTATTCCATCTCGGCGGGGCTCGATTATCCGGGCATCGGTCCGGAGCACGCGCATCTGCATGATACGGGACGCGCCGAATATGTGCCCGTCACCGACGCGGAGGCCGTTGAGGCCTTTGAGTATCTTTCGCGTATGGAGGGCGTCATTCCCGCCATTGAGAGCGCCCATGCCGTCGCCCACGCGCGGAAGATCGCCCCGCTGATGGGCGGCGATCAGATAATCGTCATCAACCTGTCGGGCCGCGGCGACAAGGACTGCGCGGCGATCGCCCGTTACAGAGGGGAGGATATCCATGAGTAGGTTAAGAGAGGCGTTTGGCTCCGGCAAGGCCTTCATCCCATTTATCACCTGCGGCGACCCTGATCTGGAGACCACGGAAAATATCGTCTGCGCGATGGCGGAGGCGGGCGCGGATATTATCGAACTCGGCATTCCCTTTTCCGATCCGACCGCCGAGGGGCCGGTGATCCAGGCGGCCAATGTGCGCGCGCTTGCGGGAGGGGTGACCACCGATAAGATTTTCGCGATGGCGCGCCGCCTCCGCGCGAAGATTTCCGTGCCTCTGGTGTTTATGACCTACGCCAACGTGGTCTATTCCTACGGGACGGAGAGGTTTGTGAAGGCCGCCGCTTCGGCGGGCGTCGACGGGCTGATACTGCCGGACGTGCCCTTTGAGGAGAAGGAGGAGTTCTCCGCGCCCTGCCGCTCAGGCGGGCTGGAGCTGGTCTCGCTCATCGCGCCGACCTCCAACGACCGCGCTGCGATGATCGCGCGCGCCGCGGAGGGCTTCGTCTACTGCGTGTCGTCGCTCGGCGTCACCGGCGTCAGGGGTGAGATAACGACCGACGTCGGCGCGATGGTGCGGCTGGTGAAGAGGGAGAAGGATATCCCCTGCGCCGTCGGCTTCGGCATTTCGACCCCGGAGCAGGCGCGTGCGATGGCCGCCGCCGCCGACGGCGCTATCGTCGGCAGCGCCATCGTCAAGCTCTGCGCGCGGTACGGCAAAGAGGCCGCGCCCCATGTGGCGCGGTATGTCCGCGAGATGAAGGCCGCCGTTATGGAGGCTGTGGGTTAAGGTCAAATTTGCGCCCGCAGCGGCGCGGGTAAAAATAGATAGCGGCAGTGTGGGGAGGGCGATATGTTTCTGTTTTTTCGCCCTCTCCGCCGTTATGTGCTAAAATACCGCATATATGAGAATAATCCCTATAAGAAGGGCAGACTGATGATGATAAATTGTTCTAAGATGAATGGAAACGGCAATGATTTTCTTGTCATAGATAATATGTCGCTGGCGCTTGACGGAGCGGCGCTTGCTGCGGCCGCGCGTCTGGCCTGCCGCCGCCGGGAGGCGCTCGGGGCGGACGGAATCCTCGCCGCCGAGCCCTCGGAGAGTGCTGATTTTAAGATGCGCCTCTTCAACCGCGACGGCTCGGAGGGCGAAATGTGCGGGAACGGCGCGCGCTGTATCGCGCGTTTTGCCTTTGAAAAGGGGATCGCGAGGTCTAAGGATATGACCTTTGAGACGCTGGGCGGCAATGTTCACGCGGTGGTCTGCGGAGAGCGCGTGACGCTCGACCTGGCGCCGGTGTCGGTCTCGGATGCCGTCGTGGACGCCCACGCGGCGGTTGACGGTTTCGAGTTCAACTATACCTTTCTCACCGTCGGCGTGCCGCACGCGGTGATCTTCGAGAGAGAGCGCAGCCATTCCTTCGAGGGGTACGCCTCCGTCGGGCGCGCGATCCGCAGCAGGCTCGACCTCTTTCCCGAGGGGACGAACGTAAACTTTGCCGTCCCAAGTTTGGAGCGCACAAGCGTGCTTGACGTAATGACCTATGAGCGCGGCGTCGAGGATATGACGCTATCCTGCGGCACCGGTTCCACGGCGAGCGCGATCGCGGGGCTGCTGCTGGGAATCACGGGGGAGCGCGTCGAGGTGATAAATCCCGGCGGAGTAAACCGCGTGAGCCTTGAATTTTCCGGCAGCGATCTTATCTCCCCGAAGCTCGAGGGCGGCGCGCTGATGATCGCGGAGATAGCTATTCTGCCAGAGGCGCTGCGCTGAGTTTGTAATATAATGCAAGATGGTAATCCGTAATAGATTTTGGAGGTAAATGTGTAATGGCCAAACCTTGGTGGCGTGAGACGATAGAGACTGTTTTATGGGCGGTAGTGCTCGCCCTCATCCTGAGGACCTTCGTGATCCAGGCTTTTTGGATACCGAGCGGTTCTATGATTCCGACGCTTGAGATCGGCGACCGTGTACTGGTGCTGAAATTTTGGTATCACCTGCCAAAGGTGGAGCCTAAACGCGGCGATATCGTCGTCTTCAAGTATCCCGTGGACCCGCGGCGCGATTTTGTGAAACGCATCATCGGGCTGCCGGGTGACAAGGTGGAGATGAGGAACGGCACCGTGTATGTGAATGACAGGGAGCTCTTCGAGCCTTATGTAAAGAATACCGATACCTATAATATGGCCGCCGTCACCGTGCCGCCGGATAGTTATTTCTGTCTCGGCGACAACAGGCCGAACTCGCAGGACGGACGTTTCTGGGGCTTTGTCCCCGCCAACTTTATGCGTGGTCCGGCGGTCTTCCGTTATTGGCCGCTGAACCGGATAGGGCTTCTCGACTAGATGCCGCGTACCGTCTGGTATCCGGGACATATGGCGAAGGGCAGGCGCCAGCTTGAGGCGCTTGCCGCGAATATCGACCTGCTGATAGAAGTGCGCGACGCGCGCGCGCCCCGTCTTACCTCCTCGCCGATGCTTTCGCTCTTCGCGCCGAAGATCGAAACGATGGTTGTGCTCTCGAAGGCCGATCTCGCCGACGAAAAGGTGACGAAGCTCTGGGTGGAGCATTTAAAGCGCGAGGGGCTGCAGGCATGGCCTCTCGACCTGCGTAAGGGCGGCATGAGCCGCATAATAAAGGTTCTGACCGATAAGAAGCCCGCCTTCCGCGATCTGCGCATGGCGGTGGTCGGCACTCCGAACGTAGGCAAGTCGATGCTGATAAACCAGCTCGTCGGCCGCAAGGCGGCCCGCGTCGGCGGCATACCGGGGATCACGAAGGGCGTATCCTGGTTCAAGGGACAGGGCTTTTTGCTTGTGGACTCGCCGGGTATCCTTGACCCGCACGGCGACGCGCGCGCCCACCGGCTGATCTCGTGGATCGGCTCTTCGCGCGGCCAGGTGATCGGCAATCTTGAGGAGCACGCGAAGGACTGCATAAGATTTATGATAGACAAAGACCTCTGGCGCGGCGTGGAGGCGGCGTGGGGCGTTAAACCCGAGGGCACCGCGGACGAGATTCTCGAAAGCATAGGCCGCCGTCTGGGCAGGCTGAAAGCCGGCGGAGCCGTTGACATGGAGGCGGCGGGACGGGTTTTTATTGACTCGTTCGCGACCGGCAAGCTCGGCCGTATGAGCCTTGAAAGGCCGCAGGACCCGCCGTTGTGGGAGAGCCTTTAGGCGTGCCCGCCCTCATCATCGCCGGTACGGACGAGGCCGGACGCGGCCCTCTCGCGGGGCCGGTGGTCGCCGCCGCCGCGATTTTGACCGCCGAACAGCGTGGCTGGCTGCTCTCAGCCGGTCTGCGCGATTCAAAGAAACTGACTCCTAAGCGCCGCGAGGCGCTCTTTGATAAGATCTGCGAGGCCGGAATAATCTGGCGCGCGCAGGCCGCCTGTGCGCGGCGCATTGATAAAATAAACATCCTTCAGGCCTCGCTTTGGTGTATGAAGCGCTCCGTTGAACAGCTGGCGCTTTCGCCGTCGCTTGTGCTTGTGGACGGCAACAGGGCGATTCCCGGCCTCGGACTGCCGCAGAAGCCTGTGATCAAGGGCGACGACCGCGTCCCCGTGATCGCCGCCGCCTCGATAGTCGCGAAGGTGCTGCGCGACCGCGTGATGGAGGTCATGGACCGCATCTACCCGCAGTATTCGTTCGCGAAGCACAAGGGTTATCCGAGCGCGCTTCATAAGAGCCTGATCGCGGAATACGGGCCATCACCGATACACAGACTCTCATTCAGAGGAGTGCTTGACGACGATGACGAAACGTTCTCTTGAATACGCGCTGAAGCTTGAGGCGCGGCGCGGAGGCGCGCCGTCCGTGAAACATTCGGATTCGGAGCCGCCCAAAGCGCCGCATCTCGTTAAGGGGCGCGCGGGCGAGGAGCTTGCCGCCGGGTATCTTACCGCACAGGGAATCACAATAATTGAGAGAAATGTAAGAATAGGGCGCTGCGAGATAGACATCATCGCAAAAGAGGGGGACGAGCTGGTCTTTGCCGAGGTGCGCACACGCGGCGATAACAGCCTGATGTCTCCCGAGGAGAGCGTCGGCCCGCGTAAACTCGCCAACCTTATATTTGCCGGACGCGCCTGGACTGAGGGGCGCAATTACAACGGCTTCTGGCGTATAGACCTTGTCTCCGTCATCCTTGCCGACGGAAGTGAACCGCGGATAGAACATCTCCGCGGCATCACCGAGCCGATAGTATGAATAACGTCTCGGGTCTCACGCTGCGCGGGGTGAAGGGCGTCGCCGTCGAGGTGGAGGTCGACATAACGGGAGGCCTCTTCTCGATTTCGGTGGTCGGCCTCGCGGACACCGCCGTCAAGGAGGCGCGCGAACGGGTGCGCGCCGCGCTTCGCGCCGCCGGCGTCAATATTCGCGGCCGTGTCTCAATAAACCTCGCGCCCGCCGACATCCCCAAAGAGGGGGCGCTGCTGGATCTGCCGATCGCCGTCGCGCTGGCCTCGGCCGCCGGTCACCTCTCGGTGCCGCGCCCCTCGCTCTTCATCGGCGAGCTGGCGCTTGACGGAAGACTCCGCGGCGTCAGGGGGGCCGTTCCCGCCGCCTTTTTTGCCAAGGAAAATAATATAGAGCTCTTCGTCCCCGCGGAAAACGCCGCCGAGGTCTCGCTTGTGGAGGGCGTGCGCGCCTACGCGGCGGATGATCTGCGGGAGATCATCGCGCACCTGCGCGGAGAAAAGGAGCTCGCGCCGGTAAGCGGCCGTAAGATAGAGGATACGGCGGCCCCCGCCGACCCGGATTTTGCCGACATCAAAGGGCAGATCGCCGCGAAACGCGCGCTCGAGATCGCGGCCGCCGGCCATCACAATATATTGTTCATCGGCTCGCCCGGCTCGGGAAAGACGCTGCTGGCCCGCGCGCTGAAGGGCATACTGCCTCCTCTCTCCGACGCGGAGATGATGGAGGTCATGCTGCTGCGCAGCACCGCCGGGCTTAACCTGGAGCTAAGCCGCGAACGTCCCTTCCGCTCCGTTCACCATACCGCGAGCGCCGTCTCGATCTGCGGCGGCGGCTCCGCGCTGCGTCCCGGAGAGATCAGCCTTGCCTCGCGCGGAGTGCTCTTTCTCGACGAATTTCCCGAATTTCAGCGCGATGTGATAGAAGCTCTGCGCCAGCCGCTTGAGGACGGTTCGATAACTGTGAGCCGCGCGGCGGGGAGCGTCGTCTATCCCGCCAAGGTGCTTGTCGTCGCGGCCTGCAACCCCTGTCCCTGCGGCTTCGCGGGGGACTCCGAGAGGCAGTGTATATGCACTCCTTTCTCGCTGGAACGTTACCGGCGTAAATTATCCGGCCCGATATTGGACAGGATCGACCTGCACGTCGCGGTGCCGCGCCTCACCCCGGAGGAGCTTGTCTCTCTCGGCGGGAGCTGCGGCGAGCGCAGCGAAACGGTGCGGGCGCGTGTCGCCGAAGCGCGCAGGATACAGGCCGAACGCTGGTCGGGCTTCGGTTTTCAGTGCAACTCGGAGATCCCGGAAAAATTTCTCCGGCGCAGCGCTTCGATGAGATCCGACGTCCGCGCCTTCATCCTTGAGGCGCTCAAAGGCGTGAAGCTGTCGGGGCGCGGTCTTTCGCGCGTGCTGCGCGTATCGCGGACGATCGCCGATCTTGACGGCGCGCCTCAGATAGAGGTAAAGCACGTCGCCGAGGCGATAAGCTACCGCGAGGGGGAGGCTACCTCATGGATGACCGCCTGAAGCTGATGCTGCTCTTAAACAGCGTCAACGCCAACGCCACGGCGCTTGCCAAGTTCCTTCTGTTCGGTCTCGAGCCGCGCGAGCTGTGGCGCCCCTCCGGGGCGGACGCCGCGAAAGAGGTGTTCAGCGAAAAGACGCTCGCGAAAATACGCGCCGCGAACGACGGCGGCTGGGCGGAGCGTGAACTTGAACGCGCCGGCGAACTTGGCGTGCGTCTGCTGACGGTGGACGACGAAGATTACCCGCGGGAGCTGTTTGACTTGAAAGACGCTCCGCTCGTTCTTTACTGGCGGGGAAACGCGAAAAAACTGCCCAATAAAACAAAGATAGGCGTCGTCGGCACCCGCCGCATGAGCGCCTACGGCAGAGATGTATCCAAACGGCTCGGGGCCGCCTGCGCGGAACACGACATCGTACTGATCAGCGGCGGCGCCTGGGGCGTAGACGGCTGCTCGCAGGGAGCCTGCTGCGAAAACGGCGGTGAGACCTTCGCGGTGCTCGGCACCGGCGCGGACCTTGTCTATCCGGTCACCAACAGGAAATTATTTGAGATGATCGCCGAGCGCGGCGCTCTGATCTCGGAGTTTCCCCTCGGCTCACGCGGCGAACCCTGGCACTTTCCGCAGCGCAACCGGATCGTAGCCGCGCTCTCCGAGAGGGTCGTCGTGGTCGAAGCGCCGCTTAAAAGCGGCTCGATGATTACGGCGCGCCTCGCGCTTGAGCTTGGGCGCGAGGTCTGGGCGGTACCCGGACAGATATATGGAGTCAATTCCGAGGGGACGAACCGCCTGCTTTACGACGGGGCCTATCCTTATATATCCGAGGAGGTCTTTCTCAGCGCCTGCGGCGTTGATATCGCCGCCCCGGCGGAGCGCGGCGGCGTAAAAAATATGGAAATATCCGCCGAAGAGGGACTGATTTTTAAATCTCTCGCGGAAAACGGGACGATGACGATTGACAAGCTATCTCTTACCGTTAAAATGAGCCCCGCTGACCTTTTAAAAAATATAACCCTTTTATCAGCAAAAGGGATCGTTTTTATGTCCGCACCTGGACGATACAGCGTAAAGAGTAATTTGTAAGAAAGAGGTGTCCGCAACGATGGCTGCAAAAAAAACCGTAAAACAGGACGAGGCCGTTCCGCAGGAGATTGAGAAGAGCGCCAAAAGCTCCTCCGTCAAAAAGGCGGCTAAGGCTGAAACTGTGAAAAAAACGGCTAAAACGACAAAGACCGCTAAAGCTAGCGCCGGCACGACGACGAAAAAGAAGGCCCCAGCGAAAAAGAGCGCTACAAAAACCACCCGCAGCCAGAAATTTTCCCAGTATGACGGCAAGACGCTTGTGGTCGTGGAGTCTCCCGCGAAGGCCAAGACGCTTGAAAAGATACTTGGCACCCGCTACAAGGTGCTTGCGAGCGTCGGGCATGTACGGGATCTGCCGAAGGGCCGTCTCGCGATCGACGTCGAACACGACTTTGAACCGGAATACATCCAGGTGCGCGGCAAAGCGGACCTTATAAAGACGCTGAAGGGGGCCTCCGCCGCGAGCGAACGTACGCTGCTCGCCTCCGACCCCGACCGTGAGGGAGAGGCGATAGCCTGGCACCTCGCCTCGCTGCTCGACATCGATACGCAGCAGCAGTGCCGCATAAGAATGCACGAGATCACGGAGCACGGCGTGAGGAGCGCCATCTCCGAGCCGGACATGATAAACATGGAACTCGTAGAGGCCCAGCAGGCGCGCCGCGTACTTGACCGCCTTGTCGGCTACGAGCTGAGCCCTTTGCTCTGGTACAAGGTCCAGCGCGGACTCTCCGCCGGACGCGTTCAGTCCGTGGCGCTGCGCATCGTCTGCGAGCGCGAAGAGGAGATCGAGCGCTTCATACCGGAGGAATACTGGCTCATGGACGTCGACGCGAATAGCCTTGATAAAAAGAGAAGCTATAAACTGCGCGTCGAAAAATATAAAAATAAGCCTCTGACGATAAACAACGAGGAAGAGGCGCTTAAAATAGAGGGCGAGATCCGCGCTGGCAGGCTGACTGTCGACGACTTCAGCACCAAAGAGAGCAAAAAACAGCCGAGTCCGCCCTTCAAGACCAGTACCCTGCAGCAGGAGGCCTCGCGCCGCTGCGGCTTCGCGCCGAAACGTACCATGCGCATCGCGCAGGCCCTCTATGAGGGTATAGAGATACCGGGACGCGGCCCCACGGGGCTCATCACCTACATGCGTACCGACAGCCTGCGGCTCGCGCCCGAGGCGCTTGAGTCCTCGCGGGCCTTTATCGCGAACAGCTTTGGCAGAAATTACCTGCCGGACAAGCCTAACGAATACATGCCCAAGGGCAAGGCGCAGGACGCCCACGAGGCGATACGCGCGACGGACGCGATGCTTACGCCGGAGTCCATCAAAGATTACCTTACGCCGGAGCAGTACAGGCTCTACGAGCTGATTTGGAGCCGCTTCATCGCAAGCCAGATGAGGGACGCCGTCGTGGCGCGCACAAACCTTGTCTGTTCCTCCGCCGACTATCAGATGAAGCAGTCAGGCGTCGTCGCCACATTTGACGGCTGGGGGCGCGTCTATCCGCTCGGCATCAAAGACATTACGATGGAGCCGGCGGTGAAGGGCGAGGAGCTCGCGATAGAGAAGATCGTCAAAGAACAGAAGTTTACGCAGCCTCTGCCGCGCTACACCGAGGCCGGACTTGTCAAAGCGCTTGAAGAAAAGGGCATCGGACGTCCCTCGACATACGCGACGATTATCGACACCCTCTCCCTGCGAGGCTACGTCGACCGCGGCGAAGAGGACAAAAAGCTGATACCGACGAAACTTGGGCGGCTTGTCAACAACTTCCTAGTGAGGTACTTCTCCTCGATAGTCAACGAGGGATTCACGGCGACGATGGAGAAGGAGCTTGACCAGATCGAATCCGGTGAAATCGAGTGGAAAAAGCTGATGGCCGACTTCTGGAAGGGCTTCAAACCGGTCGTCGACGAGGTCTCCGCGCACGGCGAGAGCATGAGGCCGGAGCCTGAGCTGATCGGCGAAAAATGTCCGGAATGCGGACATGAGCTTATCGTAAAGCGCGGGCGTTTTGGAGAATTTATTGCCTGCACAGGCTACCCGGAATGCAAATATACGAGGAAGATCGTTAAGACAACCGGCATAAAATGCCCCAAATGCGGCCAGGGCGAGCTGATACGCCGCAAGACCACCAAAGGCAAGATGAAGGGCCGTTTCTTCTATGGCTGCGAGCGCTACCCCGACTGTGATTACGTATCGTGGAAAAAGCCGGGCAAAGAGGGCGCCGCGGAAGAAGAGGCGCAGGTGGTGGAGCCGAATGACACAGACATGTAAAACGGTCACCGTCGCCGGCGGCGGCCTTGCCGGTTCGGAGGCCGCTTGGCAGCTGGCGGAGCGCGGCGTGCGCGTACGCCTCTGCGAGATGCGTCCGCTGAAGATGACGCCGGCGCATGAGACGCCGATGCTCGGTGAACTCGTATGCAGTAATTCCCTGGGAGGGGAAAAACTTACGACCCCCGCGGGGATACTGAAGGCGGAACTTAAACGGATGGACAGCCTCATCATGCGCTGCGCCGAGGCGAGCCGCGTGCCTGCCGGCAACGCGCTCGCCGTCGACCGCGAGGTGTTCGCGCGCCTGATCGATGACAGCATCGCCAGCCACCCTAATATTGAGCTTGTACGCGAAGAGCTGACGGAGATACCGGAGGAACCGGCGATAATCGCCACGGGGCCGCTCACAAGCGCGTCGATGGCGCAGTCGCTTGCGGCGCTGACAGGAGAGGATTTTCTCTATTTCTACGACGCCGTCGCCCCGATCGTCGACGTTAGCACCGTGGATATGTCAAAGGCCTTCCGCGCCAACCGCTACGGCATGGAGGGGGACTACATAAACTGCCCGATGAACGAGGAAGAATATAACCTCTTCTGGAACGAACTTGTCAACGCCGAGACAGCGCCGCGCCACGACTTCGAGGAGGAGCAGATGCGCCACTTCGACGGCTGCCTGCCGGTGGAGGTCATAGCGAAGCGCGGCGAAAAGACTCTGCTCTTCGGCCCTCTGCGCCCCGTAGGTTTCGAGGCGTTCAACGACGGCAAAGAGCCATGCGCCGTCGTGCAGCTGCGTCAGGACAACGGGGAGGGCAGCCTCTTCAACATCGTCGGTTTCCAGACTAACCTCAAGTGGGGGGAACAGGAGCGCGTCTTTAGGCTCATCCCCGCGCTCCGGGAGGCGGAATTCGTCCGTAAGGGCGTGATGCACCGCAACCTGTTCGTCTGCGCTCCAAAGGTGCTCGATCCCTATCTGCGTTTCAACGGCCGCGAGGCGCTCTTCATCGCCGGACAGGCCTCCGGTGTCGAGGGATACATGGAGAGCACGGCGATGGGTCTTGCCGCGGCTCTATTTGCCTATCTGCAGGTCAGCGGCCTGCCGATGGCCGACTTTCCGCTGGAGACCGCCGTCGGTTCGCTGCTCAACTATCTGCGAGGGGCGCTGCCGGAGAGTTTTCAGCCGATGAACGTCAACCTCGGCATCTTTCCGCGCCTGCCTGGTAAAAAAATACGCAGGCGGACCGAGCGCTGCGAGGCATATGCCGCCCGTTCGCTTGAGGCTCTGGAAAAATTTATCGGTGAAAATAAAATACTTTTCCCAAATAAACAGCTTTAATCCCGCCGTACCATACGGCCTGTGATGATTTATCCGGGCCGTACGGCGTTGTTTTCCTCTTCCCGTCTGCGGTTCCTGCCCGCAGGAGTTTGTTAAATCGTACACATTGTACAGTTACTTGTGAATTTTCTTAAAATTTCGCTTGATATTTACAATTTTCCTGTTAAAATACCGTTCATGATGGAGAATATATCTGATAGTATCAATGCGTATATTGAATATTTGACATCACTGGGTAAATCTAAACATACAACGGTAAACTATAAGATAGACCTTACTCACTTCAAAGGTTATCTTTCCAATCAGGGAATTACCGATGTGCGCGAGATAGATACCCGCGCGATACGTATTTTTTTGAGCAGCATCCTTGGGGTGGGCGAAGCAAAAAGCTCCGCTTCAAGAAGGCTCTCGGCCGTACGCGGATTCACGGCTTGGCTTTGCTGGCGCGGAGATATCACCGAGGACCCCTCGCTGGGGCTGAAAGGCCCCAAAAAAGCTGAAGCGCTGCCGCGCGCCCTCTCTTACGAGCAGATCGACAAGCTGCTTACGGAGGGGCCGGAAGAGGGTTCAAAGAGCTTCATGCGCGACCGGCTCGTGCTTGAGCTGATGTACGGCGCCGGGCTTCGCGTCTCGGAGCTTATCGGACTCAACTGGAACATGGTAGAGCTTGAGGAGCGGATGCTGCGCGTCCTTGGCAAGGGGGACAAAGAACGTCTCGTGCCGATAGGCGCGCCGCTGAAAAAGCTCTTTGAGGAGTGGCGCGATATCACCTGCGTCGACGGCAGGGCTCCGGTATTTCTCTCCGCCAAGGGGGCCGAGCGCCTTACGGTTCGCACGGTAGACCGTATAGTGCTGCGCGCCGCGGCGCGCGCCGGACTTCATGGAGTGACGCCGCACACGCTGCGCCACAGCTGCGCCACGCACATGCTGGAAAACGGGGCGCCGCTCCGGGTGGTGCAGGAGATGCTGGGTCATGAGAGCATCGCGTCAACGCAGAGGTATCTCTCGATAACCTCTGACCAGATCAAAAAGAGCTATCTGGAGGTACACCCCAGAGCTTTGGAAGATGAAGAATTATAGTCTTGATATTAAGAGATAAATCAGGGAGGCAATTTAATGGATACGCCGAAAGAACTTATTGAAAACCGTCCTAAGATAATGAACCAGTCCGCAATGCAGGACCTGCTTGAAAAGACCCGCGTCGTAAGCCGTGTGCTCCAGGCGCGTAAAGACAGAGGAACTCCGGACTACCCGAAACTTGCGAGGCTGATGTCGGACCTCTCAGCTGCAAACGTCTACGTGATAAACAGAGAGGGGCGGATACTCGGCTATGCCTGGGTCAGCGAGTACGACTGCCCGATAATGGCGGAGATCCTCATAAACGGAGCGATGCCGGCCCCCTACGTTGAGAAGGTGAACCAGTTCCACGAATCGGTGCTCAACCACACCGACCACGGTCTCTGCGCCTACGCGGACCAGCCCTGCGCCTATTCCAACAAGCATGTCCTCATCGTCCCCATCAACGGCGCGGGAGAGAGGCTCGGTACCCTCATCCTTGCCCGCTTCGGCTGCCAGTTTGACACCCGTGACCTGGTGCTCGCAGAATACCTTTCGACCGTCGTCGGCCTTGAGATCCTCAACGATCGGGGCAAATCGATAGAAGAGCGCGGCCGCGAACGCCTTGTCGTCCAGATGGCCATGCGTGCCCTCTCCTACTCGGAGGTCGAGTCCGTCCGTCACATCATCGAAGATCTCGGCGGCCCCGAGGGCGTCGTCGTCGCGAGCAAAGTCGCCGACCGGGTCGGAGTTACCAGAAGCGTTATCGTAAATGCGCTGAGAAAATTGGGAAGTGCGGGTATAATAGAGAGCAGAAGTCTTGGAATGAAGGGTACCTACATCAAGGTCCTGAGCCCCCTCTTTCTTGAGGAGCTTGGCATCGCGGCCAGATAAGCGAAAGGAGCGGCAAAGATGAAGGCGACAGTGCTGATAGCGGAAGATTCCACACACATGCGTATGATTCTTAAGGACATGCTCATAAGAGACGGATACAGCGTCGTAGGCGAAGCGGAGAACGGCAAAGAGGCGGTTCGCATGTACAATGAGCTTCGCCCGGACATTGTGACCCTTGATATCGCCATGCCGGAGATGGACGGGATCGCGGCGCTTAAGGCGATCAAGCACGATCACCCAAAGGCTAAGGTGGTGATGGTCAGCGCAATGAACCAGCAAAACCAGGTGATAGAGGCGATCCGCGCGGGAGCGTCTGACTTTTTCATCAAACCGCTTCAGTCAGAGCGTGTCGCCGAAGCTATTGAAAGAGCGCTGAAATAATCCTTTTGCAATACTAATATTGAAAAATATGGTACAATTCCCTTTATAGCCTTTCAGAGGCTTATAATATATCGTTGTCTTTTAAAACAAATTTTGGAGGTCAGAAACCACAGATGGCAGAGAAGGCGGCTGCAGCAGCACCGGCGGTAAGCGTGGGAGAAACAGTAAGCGGCACGGTAGAACATGTCGCGCCATACGGAGCCTTTGTAAGACTTGAATCAGGCCAGAAGGCCATGGTACATATCTCGGAGCTCTCCCACAACTATGTGAAAAAGGTAGAAGATGTTCTTGAACAGGGTAAGAACATCACGGCAAAGGTCATAAAGATCGACGATAAAGGCCGTATAGACCTGTCGATCAAAGCTCTGCAGGTAAGAGAGGTCCGCCCGCCCGTTCATCGTGAAGAGGATTTTGAAAAAAAGCTGACAAACTTCCTTAAATTCAGTGACGAAAAGATCGCCGACCTGAACAGCAAATGCAAAGACCCCCGCGGAACCAAACGCCGCGCGGGCGGCAGCGGTACCGCTGGTAAGAAGTAACGTGACAGGTCAACCCATAGAAAAGACGGGGCCGGAAGAGTATACTCTTCCGGCCTTTTGGACGGAGATTGGTGAGAAAGACGTCTCCGTACTGCGCAGGCAGATGCGTGGCCGGAAATTTGACGCCTCCGCGGTGATCGCCGCGGCGAGGCGCTGCCGCCACGGCTGCCCGCAGATCATAGTGTCTTCGCCCGTCTCCGCCTCCGGAGTCCCCTTTCCGACGATATTTTGGCTCACCTGCCCCTTTCTTGACCACCGCTGCGGCGAGCTTGAATCGGAGCAGCGGATATCGGAGCTGGAGGCGCTCTTTGCCGCCATGCCTGCGGCGGCGGTGGAGAAGATGCACCAGGATTACGCGGCGCTGCGTCTCGTCCTCATCGGCGGGGGTAAATCTTCCGCGCTCTCCGAAATGAACGAGGGGATGAGGCGTGTGCTCACCGAATCCGGCGTGGGCGGCATAAACTGGCGGGAGGCGCGGCAGGCGGTGAAGTGCCTTCACCTGCAGACCGCCACCTGGCTTGGAATGGGTGCGCATCCCGCGGGAGAGTGGCTTGCGGAAAAACTCGGAGCGCTCGACTGCGCCGACGGACGCTGCCTAAAGCCGCCGGCAGATCCGTGTCCCTGAGCCTTGACGGAGTTAGAGTTTTCCATAAAGGAAATGGATTATCAGATTCCGCTCCGGCCTTATGGCTGCGGCGGGATCTTCGGTGAATAGCAAAAGTAACCGAGACCTCTAAAGCTATTGTCTGTACAGCGTAAAAACAAATTTAAAATGCCAGAACTCCTTTGCAAAAGTTAATGCGACTGGCGTTCTCTTATCTTTTTTGCAGAAGTTATTACGATGCTTATATCACTTGGGGGACGCGGTTACTTTTGCAATTAACAACGCCGGAACTTTTTTCGGGAGATATATTGACGAAATCCTAAAATGCTGTATAATATCTCCTCGTGATACTTGAGCGAGCCGTTAGCTCAGTTGGCAGAGCACCGGACTTTTAATCCGGGTGTCCCGGGTTCAAGTCCCGGACGGCTCACCACTTTGACGGTCCCATCGTCTAGAGGTCTAGGACATCGCCCTTTCACGGCGACGGCAGGGGTTCGAATCCCCTTGGGACTGCCAATTTTTTAAGGCATAACGCAGTTACCTTTAGGGGCAACTGCGTTTTTTGTTGACTGTGAATACCTATGAATTGTCAAGATGGAGGGGCGACCGGATGACCATTGATATTGAAAAGTGGAGTTCTGATTTAACGGAAAGACTACGCGGCGTTTACGGAGAGAGGCTTCTCTTCGCGGGCCTTCAGGGCAGTTATGGCCGCGGAGAGGCTGCGCCGGACAGTGACATTGACATCGTGGTGATTTTAAAGTCTCTCTCAGTCTCTGACCTTGACAGCTACCGCGCGGTGCTGGACGGGATGCCGCACGGCGAACTGGCCTGCGGCTTTATCTCAGGGGAGAGGGAGCTGCTCTCCTGGACGCCCTCCGAGCTGTTTATCCTCTATTTTGATACGGTGCCTTTATACGGCTCCCTGGGGCTGCTCAGCCGCCTTTTTGATGAAGGGGCGGCGGCCGGAGCCGTGCGCGACGGAGCCTGCGCGATATATCACGGCGGCTGTCACAACTATCTCTATGAAAAGAGCGCCGATATCCTCGTCTCACTCTATAAATCCGCCTTCTTTGTGCTGCGCGCGAAGTATTTCTGCGAGAGCGGCCACTATGTAAAAAAACGGACCGAACTTGTCAGCCTGTTGGAGGGCGGTGACCTTGCCGTGCTTGAATTATGGACGTCTCTTCAATCCGACGGGCTGGGCTCAGCGGAGTTCCGTGCCGCTTCCGAGCTGCTGATCTCCTGGAGCTCTGAAGTTATTTCGAAATATTCATAACTTGTCCAAAAAAGTTTCTATGTCCTGATAATAATCTTAACATATGCTCAATAAATCTTAACTTACTGCCTATTGCCATCAATATCTGCCTGGGATAAAATAATACTGTAATTTTTTGTCATAATTTGGACAAACAATGACCCGAAAAATCAATTCAAATTGCCTATAATGAAAGCAGCCGTATTATCGGCGCTGTTTGTAAACTTTTATCAGGCAAGGAGAACATTGATGCGTAAGTTTTGCTTAGGGCCAACGATATATATGGGAGCCTCTTCTTTGGAAGAGGTCCTTTCCGGGACGAAAAAGGCGTTTATCGTTACAGATAAATTTATGCACGAGAGCGGAAAAGTCTCCTATGTAAGCTGTTTTTTAAATAAAATTGGGGCGGAATATGAGATATTTTCCGACGTCAGCCCCGACCCCGATATGGAGACGGTAGCCGAAGGTATAAAGAGGCTGACTGCCTTTGGAGCCGACACGATTGTCGCCTTTGGCGGCGGCTCCGCGATAGACGCCGCGAAGTCGATCTCGCATATTTCGGGTGGTATTATTAACAATAGGGCGGTATTTGTCGTGATCCCGACGACTAGCGGCACAGGTTCGGAGGTGAGCCGCTACGCCGTTATCACCGACAGAGAGAGGAATATGAAGTATCCTTTGGCTGACGACAGCCTGCTGCCGGATTTTGCCGTTTTGGATGCCGCCCTGGTGGAGAGCGTTCCGCCGCCGGTCACCGCCGATACGGGTGTGGACGCGCTGACGCACGCGATAGAAGCCTTTCTCTCAACAGGGGCGAACGACTTTTCGGACGCGATGGCGGAGAAGGCGATGAAGCTGATTTTTAAGAATCTGCTGACCGCCTATTCGGAGCCGCATAATATTGAAGCCCGCCAGGCGGTGCATAATGCCGCGACGATGGCAGGTGTGGCATTCAGCAACGCAGGGCTTGGGGCGAACCATTCACTTGCGCATGCGGCGGGCGCGAAGCTCCATCTGCCGCACGGCAGGGCGAACGCGATTCTGCTGCCCTACGTAATGAGCTTTACCGCCGGCTGCCACACGTCGCTTACGCCGGCCGCGGCGCGTTACGCGCAGATGGCGGCGGTGCTGAATCTTGATTCCAACGGCGTGCGCCAGAGTGCGCTTGCTGCGATACGCGCCACCAGAAATTTGATCAGAAAGCTTAACATCCCGGCCTCGTTCCATGAAGCGGGAGTGGATAAGAAGATATTTGAGGGGGAACTTGACGCCATGACCGAGGCCGCGATGGCTGACGGCTGTATGGCGACGGCACCGGTCCCCTTCCGCCCTGACGAGATAAGGTCGATATTCAGGACCGCCTACAGCGGCAAACTGCTCGTCTGAGGTTCAGATGGTTTTATGCGGGAAACGCCGCCTGGCGTCTGTAATTAAAGTCTGAGGAGGCTGCCGATATGGATGGGATAAGAGATATCAGAAACATCATCAAGATAGAGGTTCTTCAAAGTATCCAGGATGAGTTTGCCGAGGCTACAGGCATATCTTTTGTCTCAGTCGATTATCGCGGGCATCCAATCACCAGCATGAGCGGCTTCACAGACTTTTGCAAGAGGATGCGTTCCGACGAGACCTTCCGCCAGCGCTGTTTCCGCTGTGACGCCCACGGGGGGCTGAACGCCACGATCACCGGCAAACCCTATTTTTATCACTGCCATTCGTCGCTTGTCGATTTTGCCGTTCCTCTCTTTTTGAAGGGCAGCTTCATGGGGGCGGTTCTCTGCGGGCAGGTGAAGATACCGCCTTCGGATGAGGCGGAGGCGGGTCTCGAAGAGATCACAAAGCCGACGACCGAGTGGCATGACGACCCGGATACCGTCGCCGATTATGAAAAGATCAACGTCGTCCCCTTCAGCAAGATAAAATCGGTCGCGAAGCTGATGCAGAAGATGCTGCAGTATATGATCGACGAGGAATATAAAAATATGATGACGGAGGAGCTTGACAGAAAACAACAGGAGCTCGACGAGGAGAAGAGCAGGCGTATTTCGCTTGAGGAGGCGCTGAAGGTGAGGCGTTTCCTAGACTTTCAGAACCGCTACGGCCTCGATTTTATCTTTTATATCCTTAACGTCATCTCCAAACTCGCCTATAAGGAGAATGCTGTGGAGACTGAGAACACCGTCTGTGATTTCTCCGACATGATGCGCTATCTCTCCGATAACAGCCATAACCGTTTTGTCTCTCTTGAGGAGGAGCTCAAGTATCTTAACTGTTTTGCCGCGATACAGCGGCGCAGGCTGGACGGCCACTTTGACTGCGCTATCTCCGTACCTACGAAATATTACAGCGTTCCCTGCCCTTTTATGCTGCTCCACGCAGTATTGGAAAATGTCTTTAAATATAACCCTGACGTCAAAGACCTGGTCAAGATAACAGTCACCGGCAAGGAGTCTGAGGGCGCATTTTTGCTTGAGATAGAGAGCCGCGGCCTCCCATTTGACGACGAGCAGATGAAGCTAGCCCTCTCCCTTGAAGAGCTGGAGGAGACGCAGAGCGGAAAGGTCGTCCTTTCAACGCTCAACCGCCGTATCAAAGGCCTCTTCGGCGAGGCGTACGGCATATTTCTCCAAAAGGCCGAAGGCGATTACGTCGGCGGCAATCTCCGTGTGAGGCTGCCGCTTTCAAGCGGCGGCATGGTAAAATAAAAGGAGGATCAGGTTTTCAGGCGCAGAGGCGGAGGTGCTGAAATGTACAGGATTCTCGTGGTTGACAGCAGCGCGATTGATAGACGGATGATGCATGACGTACTTGAAAAAAAGTTTTCGTCGTCTGTTGAGCTGCTTTCGGCGGCAGAGGGTCCCGAGGCCGCGGAGCTCGTCAAAAATGGCGATATAGACCTCCTGATCGTCAACATCCCCTATTATTCCATCTATTCCGATTTCGCCGAGGTGCTGGTCCACAGCGCGCGCAACGTGAACGTGAGCATTTCACTGATACTTACCTCGGTAAAGAGGGAGGAGCGTATCGCGCGGATGGCGACCCGCTTCAACGCCGACGGCTACCTTTTGAAGCCCTACCGCCGCGAGCAGCTCATATCTCTCGTGGAGAACGTTATAGCGCAGAGCCGCAAGGGTGCTCCCGTGAAAAAAGAGGCGGCCGCGGCGGATGAGGAGGACTTTGTCCGCTATCTCAAGTTATTGGAAAACTGCATCCACGAATGTGACTATAAAAAATCTAAAAACATCGCCAAGGAATATCTTGGACTCATCTATTCCGACCACAGCGCGAAGAACATCAGAAGCGGCATTATAAATTTTGCGCGCGGCATCTCGGAGATCGGCCGGTGGTATGGTAATGAGGAGCTGCAAAAGAAGCTGGAGAGCTGTCTTGAGCGCTTCTTTACGAATTACAATATCCAGGTCCGGCGCTTTGAATCCTCGGAGATCATCGAAGAGATGATAGATTTTATCTTCGTCGAGCTGGAAAAGTTCCAGCTCAACACTGGAGACGAACTCAAAAAAGTGCTCAACTATATAGAGCTCAACATCAAGAACGGCATCACCCTTGATTCGGCGGCCGAGCATATCAACATGAGCCCCAGCTATTTCAGTAAAGTTTTCAAAAAGGCGATGGGGACCAATTTTATCGTCTATGTTACGGACAGGCGGATCGAGATAGCGAAAGATATGCTTCAGAACACGGATATGCCTGTGATAAA
Source organism: Cloacibacillus porcorum (assembly GCF_001701045.1). Lineage (GTDB taxonomy): Bacteria > Synergistota > Synergistia > Synergistales > Synergistaceae > Cloacibacillus > Cloacibacillus porcorum. The sequence continues at coordinate 2,011,308 of NZ_CP016757.1, read as the reverse complement.
CATCGCCTGTGAACTTTCGTACAACGAGACGAATTACTTCAGCAAGGTCTTTAAAAAGAAGGTCGGCCTCTCCCCGACGGAATACCGGCAGCGTTTCATCGCAGATAAAAAGAGCGGCGGGTAGATTTTTGTCATTCTGATATATCTTCGCTTTAACCTGTTAAGCCGACAGTCAAAAATTTATGATACACATTTTTAAATACGGGGGTCAATGCGGTAATACGTAGCATTGACCCCCGTATTTATTCTGAAAATTCCATAAAAAAATCCCCTAGAAGCATAAAAAAGCGCTGAGCATAAAAAACCTTCATATTTAATAATAAGGGCCACAGGCATGAAACTCAATAGATCTTCAATATGATGAGGAGGACAAACATGCAGAAAGAAGCTCTTGGTATGGTTGAAACCCGCGGACTTGTCGGCGCCATCGAAGCGGCGGACGCGATGGTGAAGTCAGCGAACGTATCCCTGGTCGGGTACGAAAAGATCGGCTCCGGCCTTGTAACGGTGATGGTCAGAGGTGACGTTGGCGCGGTGAAGGCCGCGGTGGACGCAGGCGCATGCGCGGCGGAGAAGGTCGGAGAGATCGTATCCCAGCATGTCATTCCGCGTCCTCACACAGATGTGGAAAAGATCCTTCCCGCGCAGGAATAGCTGCAGCCCCATCACAATTAATTAAGAGAAGATAACGGAGGTAACGAGAATATGAAAGACGAACTGGTCAACAAGATCATGGACGAACTTACGAAAAAGCTCGGAAATATTGAGACGGCCAAGCCGGAAGCTGCGGCCAAAGCGGTTGAGGACTGCTGCTGCGAAGCCGGATGCGGCCTCACGGAATTTGTCGGCACGGCGATCGGCCACACGATCGGCCTAGTGATCGCCAACGTGGACCACCAGATGCACGAGAAGATGGGCATCGACAAGAAGTTCCGTTCGATCGGCATCCTCGGCGGCCGTACCGGAGCCGGCCCGCATATCTTCGCAGCCGACGAGGCGGTTAAGGCGACGAACAGTGAAATACTTAAGATTGAACTCCCCCGTGATACAGAGGGCGGCGCCGGTCACGGTTCCCTCATTATTTTCGGAGCCGAAGATGTTTCTGATGTTAGAAGAGCGGTAGAGGTCGCCCTCAGAGAGCTTGACCGCACCTTCGGCGACGTCTACGGCAACAACGCCGGGCACCTTGAGTTCCAGTATACGGCGCGCGCGAGCTACGCCCTCAACAAGGCATTCGGCGCTCCGATAGGCAAAGCCTTCGGCATTACCGTCGGCGCTCCCGCGGCAATCGGCGTCCTTCTCGGCGATACGGCCGTCAAGGCGGCGACGGTGGACGTCATCGGATATTCCTCACCGGCAAACGGCGGGACGAGCTTCTCGAACGAAGTCATCCTTACCTTCAGCGGTGATTCCGGCGCCGTCAAGCAGGCGATCATCGCCGCCCGCGAAGTAGGCAAGCAGGTACTGGTCACTCTGGACCCCGCGACGGAGCTCAAATCAACGACCCAGCCCTACATCATCTAAAGAAGGAGATGGTGACTTATGAAATCAAAACGCTTTGAAGCCCTTGCGGCGCGTCCTGTAAATAAAGACGGATTTGTACAGGAGTGGCCGGAAGTCGGATTGATCGCCATGAACAGCCCCTTTGACCCGAAGCCGAGCATCAAGATAGAGAACGGTGTGGTCACGGAGCTGGACGGAAAATCAAGAGCGGAGTTCGACATGCTCGACACCTTTATCGCCGACCACGCGATCAGGCTTGACGGCGCCGAGCGCGTTATGGCGATGGATTCGCTTGAAATAGCCAGAAAACTGATAGATATAAACGTCTCCCGCAAGGAGATACTCGACATGACCCTCTGCATTACGCCCGCGAAACTCGTCGACGTCGTCAATAAGCTGACCATCGTGGAGATCATGATGGCGATGACGAAGATGCGCGCGCGCAAGATGCCGAGCAACCAGTGCCATGTGACGAATGTCAAAGACAACCCGATACAGATCGCCGCCGACGCCGCTGAGGCGGCCATCCGCGGATTCGACGAAATGGAGACGACGGTCGGTATCGCCAGATATGCCCCCTTCAACGCAATGTCGCTGCTCATCGGCGCCCAGACCGGACGCCAGGGGATACTCACCCAGTGTGCGCTTGAAGAGGCGACGGAGCTTCAGCTAGGTATGCGCGGCTTTACGACATACGCTGAGACGATCTCCGTCTACGGTACGGAACCCGTCTTTATGGACGGCGACGACACCCCCTATTCGAAGGCCTTCCTGGCCTCCTGCTACGCCTCGCGCGGACTCAAGATGCGTTTCACCTCGGGTACCGGATCAGAGGTACAGATGGGATACGCAGAGGGCAAATCGATGCTTTACCTTGAGGCCCGCTGCCTCGCGATCACCAAGGGCGCAGGCGTGCAGGGAACCCAGAACGGCTCCGTATCCTGCATCGGCGTTCCCGCCGGCGTGCCGGGAGGCATCCGCGCGGTAGCCGCGGAGAACCTCATCGCGATGCTGCTCGACCTTGAGTGTACCTCGTCAAACGACCAGACCTTCACGCATTCGGACCTCCGCCGCGTCGCCCGCTCGGTTCCGCAGTTCTTCTCCGGCACGGACTTCGTCTGCTCCGGCTACAGCGCGACGCCGAACTACGACAATATGTTCGCCGGTTCGAACTGGGACGCCGAGGACTTCGACGACTGGAACATCATCCAGCGCGACATGAGGATCGACGGCGGACTTCAGCCCGTTAAGGAAGAGGACGTTATCCGTATCCGCAACAAGGCCGCCCGCGCCCTGCAGGGAGTGTTCCGTGAACTAGGACTCCCAGCGATCACCGACGAAGAGGTCGAGGCCGCGACATACGCCAACGGAAGCAAGGACATGCCGGACCGTAATGTCAACGAGGACCTCAAGGCTATCGAAGAGATGATGGCGCGCAAGGTCACTGGCATTGACTTCGTGAAGGCCCTTGAAAAGGCCGGCTTCCCCGACGTCGCCGAGGGCGTGTTCGGAATGCTCAAGCAGCGCGTCGCAGGCGACTATCTCCACACCTCCGCGATTCTTGACGAGAACTTCCATGTCATAAGCGCAGTCAATGAACCTAACGATTACCACGGCCCGATGACCGGATACCAGATCTCGGACGAACGCTGGGACGAGATCAAAAATATCAGCCAGGCAATTAGGCCGGAAGATATCTAAAAGAGGTGATACGAGATGACTTTTGACGAAAAGGTACTGCGCTCCTTTATAGAAGAGGTAATCGCCGAAGTTACGGCACAGGAAGAGAAGAGGGCGGCTGCTGATAATAAGCCCGTTATCACCGACGAGGTAAGCAAACTGGAGCTCCGCGAGACGGGCGAAGCGCCTAAGGGCGCCGCCTCCGACGAAGTGGTCGTCGGCCTGGCCCCCGCATTCGGCGTCTACCAGACAAAGACGATCCTCGGCATCCCCCATGACAAGGTGCTGCGCGAGATACTCGCCGGCATTGAGGAAGAGGGGATGAAGTGGCGCGTGATCAAAGTCTACCGCACGTCGGACGTCTCCTTCATCGCCCATGATGCGGCCGAGTACAGCGGCTCCGGCATCGGTATCGGCATCCAGTCGAAGGGAACGACCGTTATCCATCAGAAGAACCTTCCTCCGCTCAGCAACCTTGAGCTCTTCTCTCAGGCTCCGCTTATCGACCTCGCGACCTATCGCCAGATAGGCAAAAACGCCGCGAAGTATGCGAAGGGCGAGGCGCCGACTCCTGTTCCCGTAAGAAACGACCAGATGGCGCGCCCTGCCTACCAGGCTATCGCCGCCCTGCTCCACATCAAGGAGACGGAGCACGTCGACAACAACAAGAAGCCGCAGAGCATTGCTGTTTCGTTTAAGTAAGGAGGCAGAGTAATGGATCAGGAACTTATGATGAAACTGATAGTAGAAAAGGTCATGGAGGCCATGAAGGCCGAGGGGAAACCCGCGCCCTCCGTCTCCGCGGGCGGCAGGATGACCGCCGCGAATTATCCGCTCAGCGAGAAATCGGCGGATAAACTTCAGAGCCCGACGGGCAAGAAATTCACCGATATGACGAAGGCCGGCCTGCTCGCCGGAAACGTCACCTCGGACGATATGCGCATCTCCCCCGAGACTCTGGAGATGCAGGCCCAGGTTGCCGAATCCGTGGGCCGCGGCGCGTTTGCGAACAACATGCGCCGCGCTGCCGAGCTTATCGCCGTCGGCGACGACCGGCTCCTTGAGATATACAACGCACTCCGTCCCTACCGTTCGACGAAGGCCGAGCTGCTTGCCATCGCCGAGGAACTTGAGACGAAATACAACGCGAAGATATCCGGCGGACTTGTGAGAGAGGCCGCCGCGGTCTACGAGGCAAGAGGTCGTCTCAAGAAGGATTAAAGGTATTTCTGAAAGGAGACCCCTATGAAAATAGTCGCAGGTATAGACATCGGCAACGCAACGACAGAGACGGCGTTAGCAAAGATAGCGGATGGAAAGGCGGAGTTCCTCGGCGGCGCGACAGTGCCGACGACCGGTATTAAAGGTACCCGCCAGAACATCAACGGCGTCTTTCATTCTCTGACCTGCGCTTTGGAAGAGGCCGGTGTTTCCATAGAGGATCTGACAGAGGTACGCCTCAACGAGGCGGCGCCCGTCATAGGGGATGTCGCGATGGAGACGATCACCGAAACGATCATCACGGAATCGACGATGATCGGACACAACCCCGCGACGCCGGGAGGCCTCGGCGTGGGGAAGGGGATCACCGTAAATATAGAGGAACTCATTTCCAAGAGCGCCTCGGAGGATACTTATATAGCGGTCATCCCGGCGTCGGTCGATTTTGAATACGCCGCGAAGGCGCTCAACGCCTACCGCCGCCGCGGAGGCAGGATCAGCGCCGCGATCGCGCAGCGCGACGACGGGGTGCTGATAAACAACCGCCTTGAGACGAAGATGCCTATCGTCGACGAGGTGGGACTGATAGACAAGGTCCCCCTCGGCATGCCGGCGGCGGTGGAGGTTGCGGCCACCGGCGGCGTCGTTGAGGTTCTATCAAATCCGTACGGGATCGCTACGCTCTTCGACCTCACTCCCGACGAGACGCGGCAGGTCGTCCCGATCGCCCGCGCCCTCATCGGCAACCGCTCCGCGGTGGTCATCAAAACGCCGGAGGGCGACGTAAAAGAGCGCCGTATCCCCGCCGGGTTCATTGAGATCACCGGTGGCGGCAAGACCGTCAAGGTCGACGTGGACGACGGCGCCGAAAAAATCATGAACGGCGTCCGCGCGATACCCGCGGTGGAGGATGTACGCGGCGAACCCGGCACAAACGCCGGCGGCATGCTTGAGAAGGTGCGCCTCGTAATGGCGAACCTTACCGGGCAGCATACGCGTGAGATCAAGATACAGGACCTTCTCGCCGTCGATACATTTACACCGCAGAGGGTGCGCGGCGGCCTCGCGAATGAATTTTCGCAGGAAAACGCCGTCGGCATCGCGGCGATGGTCAAGGCCGACCGTCTGCAGATGGAGGCGATCGCTCGCGAGTTCTCCGAGAAAATCGGCGTACCCGTGAGGGTCGGCGGCGTTGAGGCCGATATGGCGATTCTCGGCGCTTTGACCACCCCCGGCTCGTCGAAGCCCCTGGCGATATTAGACATGGGGGCCGGTTCGACGGACGCCTCGATAATCAGCAAAGAGGGCGTGATACATTCGATACACCTCGCGGGCGCCGGTAACATGGTGACGCTTCTGATCCAGTCCGAGATGGGGCTTGAGAGCTTTGAAACGGCGGAGGACGTCAAGAAATATTCTCTTGCGAAGGTCGAGAGCCTCTTCCACATCCGCCATGAAAACGGCACGGCCGAATTTTTCAACGAGCCGCTGCCGCCGCATATCTTTGCTAAGGTCGTCATCCTCAAGAACGGCGAAATGCTGCCGATCGAGGGCGAACAGTCGATAGAGAAGATCCGCCTCATACGCCGCCAGGCTAAGGAGAAGGTCTTTGTGACAAACGCCCTGCGTGCGCTGGAGAGGGTCAGCCCCACCGGAAACGTGCGCGACATTCAGTTTGTCGTGCTCGTCGGCGGTTCGGCGCTTGACTTCGAGGTGCCGCAGCTCGTCACCGACGCGCTCTCTCAGTACCGGGTAGTCGCGGGGCGCGGAAACATCCGCGGCTGCTGCGGACCGCGCAACGCCGTCGCCACGGGGCTTGTTCTCTCCGCGGCGCAGGAGGGGTAGCGCGATGTACGTTGAGCAGGAGCGTCCCACGGTGAAGATATTCTTCCATGAAGGGCCGCGCAGCGCCGCCCTGCTCCGCCAGATAGGCTTTGGCCTTGAAGAGGAGGGGATACCCTACGAGGCGGTCGCCGATTCTTCGGAAGATGAGGCCTGCGGCCTTGCCTGGAACGCGGCGCGCGCCTCGCAGATGGAGGTCGGCATCGGCATAGACGCCGGAACGGTGGCTCTGCACTATGCGAAACTTGACAGAGATAGGCCGCTCCTTAAGACCGCCGCCGCTTCCGACAGCGAAGAGATTCGTGTGATCGGAACAAACGCGGGACGGCTTGTGAAAAAGCTTCCGCTGAAAATTACGGAAAGCATTGTTGATAAGGTGGTGAAGTAATGGCACACCTGATGAGTTTAGGGCTGATCGAGACCGTAGGGTTAGTCGCCGCCGTTGAGGCCGCCGACGCCGCCGTGAAGTCCGCAAATGTTACCCTTGTAGGCTATGAACTTGCGAGGGGCAGCGGCATGGCGACCGTCAAGGTCGAGGGCGATGTCGGCGCGGTAAACGCCGCCGTCTCCGCCGCCAAAGCCGCGGCGGCCAAGGTCGGCAGGGTGGTCGGCACAAGGGTGATAGCGCGTCCGAGCTCATATCTGGAGACGATGGTGCGCAACGCCGATACAGTGGGCGCCGGTATCCCGGCGCAGGCGGAAGAGCCCGAGGCGGAATCCGCCGAGGAGCCGCCGGCAGCGCCGGAAGCATCCGCGGCCGAGGCCCCGAACGAAGAGAAAAAGGCCGCGCAGCCAAGAGGCAAACGGCAGAACAATATTAAAAAGCAGTAAAAGTGAACAGGAGGTTTTCTAAATGAGTGAAGCACTGGGAATGATCGAGACAAAGGGACTGGTCGGCGCCATCGAGGCGGCCGACGCGATGACAAAATCGGCGAACGTCGTGCTCATCGGATATGAAAAGATAGGTTCGGGACTTGTGACCGTCATGGTCCGCGGCGACGTGGGCGCTGTCAAGGCGGCGGTGGACGCGGGCGCCTGCGCGGCGGAGAAGGTCGGAGAGATTATCTCCCAGCACGTCATTCCGCGTCCTCATGCGGACGTCGAGAAGCTTCTTCCGAAGGCTCTTTAAGAAGATACCGTTATGGCAGCCGAGAGCGCGGAAAGCAGAGAAAATCTGATAAAACTGGTCACGCGGCTGGTTTTGGAGGAACTTGCAAAGGGGCCGGGAATACCCTTGGGCGTCTCAAACCGTCACATACATCTTGACCGCGGGGATATGGACGCCCTCTTCGGCAAAGGCTGCGAGCTGACGCATAAAAAGGATCTCGGACAGCCGGGGCAGTATGCCTCGGAGGAGACCGTAACCATCAAGGGTCCGAAGGGGCAGATCGGCAAAGTCCGCGTGCTCGGTCCTCTGCGCCCCGAGACGCAGGTTGAAATATCGCTTTCAGACGGTTTCACGCTGGGGCTCAGACCGCCGGTACGCGAATCAGGTAAAATCGCCGGTACGCCGGGGATCGAGATAATCGGCCCGCGCGGCTCCGTCATAAAAGATGGCAGCGTCATCGCCGCCCTGAGACATATCCATATGTCTGATAAAGAGGCCGCCGTTTACGGCTTTAAGGACAAAGAGATTGTGGACGTAGAGGTGGGTTCGCCGGAGCGTTCGGCGGTATTACACAACGTTCTGCTGCGCGTCAGCGACAAATACGCGCTGGAAATGCACATTGACACGGACGAGGCAAACGCCGTCGGCGCTAAAAACGGCGACCTTGTCAGGATAGTAGGACGGGCCAGGCAGTGATGGCGGCGGACCTCACAATTCCTAATAAGACGCTGCGCGAATTCGCGCGCCTTGTGGAAGAGGAAGCGGTAAATCCGTGGGAGGGTGAGCTCAAGGTCGGAGTGGACCTTGGCACGGCGAACATCCTTGTCTCCGTCACTGATTCCGCGGGTTGTCCGGTGGCCGGCGTCAGCACGCCGTCATGCGTAGTACGCGACGGCATCGTGGTTGATTACGTCGGAGCCATCCGTACCGTGCGCTCGATGAAGGCGAGGCTTGAGGAGAAGCTCGGAGTCCGGCTGACCAAAGCGGCCTGCGCGATCCCTCCCGGAATCTCACCGGGCAACACCAAGGCCATCGGCAACGTGGTGGAGGCGGCTGATTTCGAGCTTACGGCGATAATCGACGAACCGACGGCGGCCGCCACCGTGCTGGGAATAAAAGAGGGCGCGGTGGTGGACGTCGGCGGAGGCACGACTGGCATCAGCGTCATCCGTAACGGCGAGGTTGTGCTCACCGCCGACGAACCGACCGGCGGAACGCACATGACGCTGGTGCTCGCAGGCTTCCACCGGACGACGACCGAAGAGGCCGAATGCCTCAAGAGGGACCCCGCCCAGGAATCCAGCGTATTTCCGGTCATCAGGCCTGTCGTCGAAAAGATGGCCTCTATTGTGGCGGGAGCCATAAGGGGACATCAGGTGGAGACGATCTATGTCGTCGGCGGAGCCTGCTGTTTTAAGGAATTTGAAGGAATTTTTGAAAAACGGATCGGCATCCCCACGGTGAAACCGGCGGCCCCGCTGCTGGTGACGCCGCTCGGGATAGCGATGAACGCATAAAGGCGGGTGATACTGTGAGAGAAGAAAAACTGCTTGAAAACGCCGAAGAGGCTCTGGTCGCCGAGGTGGTGCGCCGGGTCGCGGAAAAGCTGATAAGCGTGCAGAAAAAGGCGCTTGTCGTATATACCGGTTCGCTGATCGGGTTCGTCCCCGCGCTCGTCAGCCTGCAGCAGCTTCAGCAGGCGGGTTTCACCTTTGACCTTTTTCTCTCAAAGAGCGCATCGAAGCTGCTTAATGTGGATACGCTGCGCACAGTTCTGGCCCCCGGCGTGTTTTACCAGGAGGAGCAGCTGGACCGCGCGCCCGAACTGCTGGCCGCGCCCTATTACACTGTGATCGTGCCTGCGCTGACGGTGAACACGGCGGCGAAGATCGCCGCCTGTATCGCCGACACGCCGGCCGCGCGGATAATATCGAATTCCATGATGCGCGGCAAAAACGTCGTCATCGCCAGGGACGGCTGTTGTCCGGAAAACGCCGAGCGGGCCGCGAAGGGCTATAACATGACGCCGGCCCTTAAAGCTAAGCTCTCGGCCAACCTCGAAACACTGAGGGATTTCGGCGCGGCGCTCTGCGGCTGCGATACGCTGGCATTCAAGACGATCAAGCTCATCGAACCGCAGTCACCGACGGCTCCGCGGGCGAGGGCGGCGGACTTTTCCAGCGCAAAAAGGGTGATCGGCAGAAGAGAGGTCGTCTCGCTTCCCGCCGGTTCGCTGCTGAGGGTCTCAAAAAATGCGCTTGTGACGCAGCTTGCCTATGACGCGGCCTACCAGCGCGGCGTCAGGATAGAAAAAGAGGTGTAGCCATGTATCTGGCAAGAGTTATCGGAACGGTCGTTTCCACCAGCAAAAACGCGGCTCTTATCGGGATGAAGCTGCTGATAGTTGAAAGGGTCAACGAATATCTCGAACGCGAAGGCAAATGCGAGGTGGCGGTAGACTCGGTCGGGGCCGGTACGGGCGAACTTGTGCTGGTCCTTGAGGGCAGCTCCGCGCGGCGAGTGTTCAGCGAAAGCGCCCCCGTGGATAAGGCCATCGTCGGTATCGTCGACACCGTAGAGGTGGGCTAAAGATGGCGAACCTTTACACCAAGACGGGCGATAAGGGAACGACGAGCCTCGTCGGCGGCAGCCGCGTCAGCAAGGCGGACGGCCGGGTAGAATGCTACGGGACGATTGACGAGGCCGGTTCGATGCTGGGGCTGGCCTATTCCCAGAGCAAACTTGATTACGTAAGAGAGACCGTACACGCGATACAGGGACGCCTCTTTGCGCTTGGCGCGGAACTTGCGAGCGATGAGAAGGGGTTTGAAAAACTCAGGGACCTGATCGGCGAGGCCGATATAAAGTTCCTTGAGAACGTCGTCGACAGATGTACGGAAGTTACCGGCGTACAGCGTTCTTTCGTTATTCCGGGAGTGAACCCCGCCTCGGCGGCCCTCCATGTGGCCCGCACCATCGTCAGACGCGCCGAACGCGCGATGACGAGGTGCAATGAAGAGCTGCAGCCGGGAAAGAGATTCTTCCGCGAGGAGATCATACGTTACGTAAACCGCCTCTCGGACGCCGTCTACGCGCTTGCGCGCTATGAAGAGACCGTCGCGGCGGAGTGCGAGCTTCGCGCGAAGGTGGAAAAAATGGTAAAAGAAGAGCTGCGGACGGCGGCGAATAATACCGACGCGCCCTTTACTCTGGAAAATATGAAGCGTATGGCCGCGGCGGCGGAAAAAAAGGCGAAGGAGATGGGGGTGCCCATCGTATTCGCCGCGGTGGATATGGGAGGCAATCCGGTGCTGCTGCACAGGATGGAAGACTCCCTGCTCGCCAGCATCGATATCGCGCTCAACAAGGCCTACACGGCGGCCTCCCTGAAAATGGCTACCCATGAGCTCGGCGAGGTATCGCAGCCCGGGAAGTTTCTCTACGGGGTGCAGAACACGAATCAAAACAGAATAGTCATCTTCGGCGGAGGGTTTCCTTATAAATACGACGGGCATGTCGTCGGGGCCATCGGAGTTTCAGGAGGCACCGTAGACGAAGATATGGAGATAGCGCTGAGCGCGATGAACTACAGAATTGGGGGTATTGACCAATGAACATAGACGCCGCTCTTATTGAGGGCATAGTAAAGGGAGTCATGCGGAAGATTGACGAAAGTGAGAATAACTCCGCCGGCAGCTGCGGAATATTCGCCGACATGAACGACGCCATCGAGGCGGCCGCGGCGGCGCAGCGCAGATACCTCGACTGCTCTATGGCCGACAGGGCACGTTTCGTCGAAGCCATACGCGGCACCGTGCTCAACGAAGAGAACCTTAAATTTATGTCGCTTTCCACGATAGAGGAGACGGGCATGGGAAATTACGAGCACAAGCTTGTCAAGAACCGCCTCGCGGCGACGAAGACGCCCGGTATCGAAGATCTCACGACGGACGCCATCACGGGTGACGACGGCCTGACGATCGTTGAGTATTCGCCCTTTGGCGTCATCGGTGCGATCACCCCGACGACCAACCCGACGGAGACGATCATCTGCAACTCTATCGGCATGCTCGCCGCCGGCAACACCGTCGTATTCAGCCCGCATCCAAGGGCGAAAAAGGTCTCGCTCTGGCTCGTAAGCGAGCTGAACAGGGCACTCGCCGCGGCCGGCGCGCCGGCGAACCTCATCGTCACCGTCTCCGAGCCCTCGATCGAGAACACTAACCTGATGATGGCCCATCCAAAGGTGAGGATGCTTGTCGCCACCGGCGGACCGGCGATCGTCAAGACCGTCCTCTCCAGCGGCAAAAAGGCGATCGGCGCGGGCGCGGGCAATCCCCCAGCGGTAGTCGACGAGAGCGCGAATATCGAAAAGGCGGCCAAGGACATCGTCGACGGCTGCTCGTTCGACAACAACCTTCCCTGCATCGCGGAGAAGGAGGTCATCGTCGTCGATTCGGCGGCCGATTACCTTATCTTCAATATGAAGAAAAACGGCGCCTTCGAGGTGAAGGACCCCGCGGTGATCGAGCGCCTGGTAGGGCTCGTCACGAAGGAGGGGAAATCTCCGAAGACGGAATTTGTCGGCAAGAGCGCGAAGTACATTCTCGAAAAGGCCGGCGTCGAAGCGCCGGAGGATACGCGGGTCATCATCATGGAGGCCAGGGAGGAGCATCCCTTCGTACAGGTCGAGCTGATGATGCCGATACTTCCCATCGTACGCGCGGACAATGTCAACGAGGCCATCGAGATGGCGGTGCGCGTCGAACACGGTAACCGTCATACGGCGATGATGCACTCGCGGAACGTCGACAGCCTTACAAAAATGGCCAAGCTCATCCAGACGACGATATTTGTCAAAAATGGCCCCTCGTATGCCGGGATCGGCGTCGGCGGCATGGGCCATACGACCTTCACGATCGCCGGACCAACGGGAGAGGGGCTTACCTCGGCTAAGACCTTCGCGCGCAGGAGAAGGTGCGTACTGGTCGGAGGCATGGACATCCGTTAGGATGAAATAGTTATGAACGATAAACTGATAAGTTCAGTTTTAGAGGCGGGGATAGTGGGAGCCGGCGGCGCCGGCTTTCCGACCCACGTTAAGCTGGGGGCCCAGGCCGGCACCGTAATCATCAACGGCGCGGAATGCGAGCCGCTGCTTCGCGTGGACCAGCAGCTGATGGAGAGGGAGGCGGCGGGACTGCTGACGGCCCTTGACCTCATCGTCGAGAGCTCGGGAGCCGCGCGCGGCGTCGTAGCCCTGAAGGAACACTACCACGGCGCGGCGGCGGCCCTCTCCCGTGAGCTTCCCAAACATCCGAAGCTCTCGCTCCACCTCCTAGGCGGCTTCTATCCTGCGGGCGACGAGCAGGTGATCGTCTACGAGGTGACGGGGAAGATCGTCCCAGAGGGAGGTATCCCTCTCAACGTCGGCGTCATCGTCGTCAACGTCGAGACGGCGCTCAACATCCTTGCCGCCTACGAAGACGGCACGCCGGTGACGGATAAATACCTCACGGTAACCGGCGCGGTGCGCAGTCCCAAGAGCGTGCGGGTGCCGCTTGGCATCACGGTGAGAGAGGCTGTCGAACTTGCGGGCGGCGCAACCGTATCCGACTACGTCGTGGTCAACGGCGGTCCGATGATGGGCGTGACCGTCTCTCCCAAGAGCTGGGTAACGAAGACTACTAAGGGGCTGATCGTCCTGCCTCTGGAACACAGCCTTCTGACGAGCCTGAAAAAGCCCCTAGACAAAAGCATCCGCGACGCGTCAATTGCCTGCATGCAGTGTTCCCTCTGCACTGAGGTCTGTCCCCGCCACCTTCTCGGACACCGCATCGAGCCGCACAAGATGATGCGTATCGCGGCCTACGGCAGCGTCTGCGACGAAAAGCAGAGCCCGATGAACGCCTACCTCTGCTGCGGCTGCCGCCTCTGTGAATACGCCTGCGTGATGGGGCTTCAGCCGTGGAAGTTCAACGCCTCCATCAAGAATATCCTCATGCGCAGCGGCGTGAAAAACAGCCTGCATCTGGCCCCCGAGCGGTGCGACAGCTTCCGGGAATATAAGCGCTATCCCGTCGGCAAACTCATCCGCCAGCTGGGCCTCTCTCAGTACGACAGGCCGGCGCCGATGAAATACGGCGATCACAGCTTCATCGAGGTAACGCTGCCGCTCCGGCAGGGCGCTGGCGCTCCCTCGGAGCCGGTGGTAAAGGTAAACGACCAGGTAACACGCGGCGGCCTCATTGCGCGGGCGCCGCAGGGTAAACTCGGCACCAATCTTCATGCGTCCATATCCGGCACGGTGAAAGCCGTTACGGAGATTTTTGTAACGATCCATACTGAGAACCAGCTATAACAAATATAGAGGAGGCAATAATATGGATATGTTTGCTTTAGTAGCGGCTTTTGGCGGTGGAGCTTTTGGGGCGCTGCTCGGCGCGCTTCCCGCGTTCATTATGACGGGATGTTTCGCTCTGGCCGGAGCTCTGGTGGCGGCCGGTGGCGGCGCTGATATCGGCGTAGGATTCATGGCGTTCGGTTCATTCATGGGACCGCACGTAGCGTTTGCCGGCGGCGTGGCGGCCGCGGCATATGCGGGCAGCAGGGGCAAGCTCAAGGCGGGCAACGACATTGTAACGGCGCTCAACGGACTTGGCGAGGCCGATGTGATCTGTGTGGGCGGCCTCTTTGGCGTCATCGGTTTCGTTATCTGTAATCTTCTGTTGATGACCCCCCTCGGACCTATCACGGATGCCGTCGCGATGACCGTCGCCATCTCAGGCTGCATAGCGCGCCTAGCTTTTGGTAAGACAGGGCTTACGGGAAAATATACAGGGAAAGAGCCGAGAGTATGGGTGACCGGCGGAAAAGGTTTCACCTATAACTTAATGCTGGGTGCGGTGGTAGGTATCGCAGTAAGCTTTGTGGCAGCCTCGATGATGAAAGCCGGTGTTCCCGCCGCGGCTCTCGGAGTATTCCCGGTAGTTTGTTTCGGATTTTCGGCTATATCGCTTATCTTTGCGCAGACTGGTTTCGCGATCCCCGCGACGCACCACATCACCCTACCCTCCGGTCTTGGTGCATTAGCGGGAATGGCGGCTTGGGGTCCCTGCGGAGCTATTCTCGGAGTGCTGATAGGCATCCTTAGCAGCCTTTGCGGAGACTTTGCGGCCAACGCCTTCAACAGCTACAATGACTCGCACATAGACCCGCCGGCGGTGACGATATTCATCATGACGATAGTGGTGAACCTCATCAGGCTTGCGGTAGTTCAGTAAAAACTTTAAGTTTAAGAAGGTCTTTAAATGATAAATTCAATTGGACTACTGGAGGTAAAGAGCATCCCCATCGGTATGCTGGCCACGGACGAGATGCTCAAAGCTGCCGACATAAAGGCACTTATCTCTACGCCGATATGCCCCGGCAAATATATGATCGCCGTATACGGAAATGTCGGCGCCGTAAAAAGTGCTATGGAGACCGGCGTCCAGTTGGCTGATTCTTCCATCGTTTCCAGCTATATAATAAACAACGTACATGAGTCGATTCCAGCGGCGGTCACCGGCACCTCCGAGGTAGATAAGATCCTCTCCGTCGGCGTTATAGAAACGATATCGGCCCTCACGGCCGTCATGGCAGGAGACATAGCGGCGAAGGCCTCGAATATAAGGCTCATGGAGATAAGGATAGCGAGAGGTCTGGGAGGCAAGGGATTCCTTGTCTTCACAGGCGAGCTCTCCGCGGTGAAGTCGGCGATGAATTCCTGCCTGAACCAGCTGAAGGAGAGCGGCGAGATCACCGGCAGCTGCGTCATCTCGTCGCCGCATCCGGAATTTGTGGATAAGCTGCTCTCGAATTGTTGAAAGGAGGCATGAAAATGGCCCAGGATTGCCCGCAGTGTCATTACACACCAGCGCCTAAGAAAAAAGAAGAAAAAGAAGAATGCCCGCAGTGCTTCTACGAGCCAAACGCGGAGGATAAGAAGATGGAGGAGGGCGCCGACTGTTCTCAGTGTTACTATGAGACGAAACCGGAGCCTGAACCCGAAGAGTGTCCCCAGTGCTTTTACGATGTGGCGGCCATCAAAGAGCAGGAGGCCGAAGCCGCGGCTGAGGAGGAAAGGGGCGGCAAGGTCGTCGTCTACACGATGCCCGAATGCGGATTCTGCCGTATGGTCATGGATTTCCTCAAGGCGCGCGGCATAGAATTTGAGGAGGTAAGCATCCCCTCAAGCAAAGAGGCCCAGCACTTCATGGAGTCGCACGGCTACATAAGCGCTCCGGTGACCGTCATCGGAGACAAGGAGATAATGGGAGCCGAGATATCGGAGATAAAGAAGGCTCTGGGACTTTAGCTGTAAGAGAAACGGAGTGTAAAAGATGGATCTGAGCGATTTTGGCAGAATAGATTCCGGCAAACTGCGCCTCGTTCAGGAGATGGTGCCGGGCAAGCAGGTGACGCTGGCCCACATCATCGCCAGCCCGGACGAGATCATCTACAAGAAGCTGGGACTTAACCCGGATCTTGACTACAGGCAGTCGGCCATCGCCATATTGAGCATGACCCCATCGGAAATTTCTGTTATTGCAGGCGACATCGCCATCAAGACATCCGCGATAGAGATTGGTTTCATCGACCGTTTCAGCGGAACCTGCATATTTACGGGAAAGATATCGAATGTGCAGTCGGCAGTGAACAGCATATTGACGTACCTTAAAAACAAGCTGGGCTTCACGATCTGCGAAATAACGCGCACATGAAAAAACTGATATTGATGGGGCGCAGCGAATGCGGTAAAACTACCTTAATACAGGCGCTCCGCGGCAATGTTATCAAGTATCATAAGACGCAGTATATCAACCACTATGACGTCGTCATCGACACTCCCGGCGAGTATGCCGAAAACAGCACGCTGTCAAAGGCGCTCGCCCTCTATACCTACGAGGCCGACGTCGTAGGGCTGCTGCTGAGCGCCACGGAAGAATATTCCCTCTATCCGCCCTGCGTGACGGCCTGCTGCAACCGTCCGGTCATCGGGATCGTCACGCAGACCGATCACGAGGGGGCCCATGTGGAACGGGCGCACAACTGGCTTGATCTGGCGGGATGCCGTCCGATCTTCCACGTCAGCTCCTACACCGGCGAGGGAATATGGCAGATACTCAACTACCTGAAAGAACCGGGCGACAAACTTCCGTGGGAGACGGAGGAGGAGGCCGAAAGGCCGCGGGCCGTAATCTCCGATAAATATGGGGATATAAAACAATAAAAGGTTAAAAGGAGAGACGTAAAAGATGGCAAACCGTATGGTCTGGAATGGAACGGCGTATTTTGGCGCGGGCGCGATCAAAAACATCCCTGAAGAGGTGGCGCGCCGCGGATTTAAAAAGGCGCTCATCG
This sequence comes from Cloacibacillus porcorum, assembly GCF_001701045.1. Lineage (GTDB taxonomy): Bacteria > Synergistota > Synergistia > Synergistales > Synergistaceae > Cloacibacillus > Cloacibacillus porcorum. The sequence continues at coordinate 1,994,549 of NZ_CP016757.1, read as the reverse complement.
TAACTGATAAGGACCTTATCAAATTCGGTGTGGCGAAGAAGGTATTTGACGTTCTCGAAGAGGCTGGACTTGCCTACGCGGTGTTTGACAGCCTCAAGCAGAACCCGACGATCAAAAACGTGCAGGACTGCGTGGCCGCCTTTAAGGCCGCGGGGGCCGACTACATGATCGCCATTGGAGGCGGCTCCTCGATGGATACCGCAAAGGGGACGGGCATCATCATCAACAATCCAGAATATGCCGACGTTCGTTCGCTCGAAGGCGTCGCTCCGACGAAACACCCCGCGGTGCCGACCTTCGCGGTCCCGACGACCGCCGGTACCGCCGCGGAGACTACGATCAACTATGTCATCACCGACGAGGAAAAGCGGCGTAAGTTTGTCTGTGTCGATCCGCATGATATCCCGCAGATCGCGGTCGTGGACGCCGATATGATGAGCTCGATGCCGAAAGGCCTCGCCGCCGCCACGGGCATGGACGCCCTCACCCACGCGATAGAGGGATATATCACGCCAGGAGCGTGGGAACTTTCGGATATGTTCAGCCTTAAGTCGATCCAGCTTATCGCCGACAACCTGCGCGCCGCCGTCAACGACGACTGCTCTCAGGCCAAGGAGAACATGGCTCTCGGACAGTACGTGACTGGCATGGCTTATTCAAATGTCGGTCTAGGCCTGGTCCACGGCATGGCCCATCCGCTCGGAGCCTTCTACGACATGCCGCACGGTGTCGCGAACGCCCTGCTGCTGCCCTATATCATGGAATATAACGCCGACTATACCGGTGAGAAATACCGCGAGATCGCGAGAGTCTTCGGCGTCGAGGGAGTCGACAAGATGAGCCCCGCCGAGTATCGCAGGGCCGCCGTCGACGCGGTGCGCCAGCTCTCGAAAGACGTCCATATACCGCAGAAGCTCTCCGAGCTCAATGTGAAAGAGGCCGACCTCGAGGCGCTCACGGAATCGGCCTTCGCCGACGTCTGCACCCCCGGCAACCCGCGCAAGGCGACAAAGGAAGATATCCTCGCCCTCTACAAAGAGGCGTTCTAGTTTATAGCCAAACGGAGACCTGGCCACAGCGTTCCCTGGAGGCCCGGTCTCTTTCTATCTTCTCTTTTACTCTACGCGGACGCGGTTTTGCCGCTCACATAGACCTCCGCTACGATGCAGATGATTATGACGGCGGCGCCGGCCATCCCGACGAAGTCCAGCCTTTCGCCGAGCAGCATCCAGGCGGCGGCGGTCGTCATTATCGGCTGCATGGTCTGCAGCAGGGCGACGGCGGCGGATGAGGTGCGGCGCAGCGCGAGATTTTGCAGCATGAAGCCGAGACAGCTGCAGGTGACGGCCAGATATACGACCACCATCCACGCCGCCGGTTTGACGGCGGAGAGAGAGGCGCTCCGTTCAAAGATGACGGCGCAGACAAAGCTCATCAGCGCCGTAGCCGTTATCTGGACCAGCGTGACCGAGGCGGCGTCGATATTTGCGAGAGAGCGTTCGCTGTACGCCAGCGAAGCGGCCCAGCAGACGGTGGAGAGCAGGACGATCAGATCGCCGGCGTTCAGCCGCAGTTCGCCGCCGCTGCAGCAGAGCAGATAGATGCCGCCCAGCGCCCCGAGCTGTACCGGCAGGTGACGGATATCATAGCGGCGCTTTAAGATGGGTACGGCCATCAGCGGGGCGATCACCACCGGCAGCGACATGATAAAGCCGACGTTGGTCGCGCTGGTCATGTTAAGGGCGATATTATTGAGGATAAAGACCAGCGCCGCGCTGATTCCCGCGGGAAGATAGTCCGCCGCCCTCACGCCGCGCAGCCTCAAATAGGCCTCCTTACCGAAAAAGGCGGCGAAGAGCACGAAGGCGAGCGAGAAGCGCAGCGTAAGACACCACAGCGGCGTGATACTGTAATAGGCGATCTTTGTCAGCGGATTTCCAAAGCCGTAGATGACGCTCTGCAGCATTATAAATATAACAGGTAACAGCTTATCTCTTCTTACTGACGGCCGCATCGCTATCAGCCTCCGATTAAATGGCGTATCACATATGATGGATGAGATGGGTACCAGTTTATCGCAAGCGGCGGCAAAAGTACAATAATTTATCGGCCATTGGAGCTGCACCTGTTCTCGATCAGCTAAGCGGGCGAGGCATATCACATCTAGTTTTGATGAGCATTAAAAGAAATAAAAAATAATTATTATAAATTATTGACAAATCATCTCAATGATGATAAATTTAATTTAGTTAGTTGAGGCTAACATAAAATAAAAAATTCAGGAGGATCTAAAGATGTCTCTTATCGGAAAAGAAGTCAGTGACTTTACAGTAAACGCCTATCATGATTTTGAATTTAAGACGGTGTCAAAGGCCGACATCCTTGGCAAATGGTCGGTATTTTTCTTCTATCCGGCGGACTTTACCTTCGTATGCCCCACGGAGCTTAAGGACCTTGCCGACAAATACGAGGAGCTTAAAGAGGTAGGCTGCGAGGTCTATTCCGTCTCCTGCGATACCCATTTTGTCCACAAAGCGTGGCAGGACGCCTCAGAGACGATCAAAGCGATCAAATTCCCGATGCTTGCGGACCCCACCGGTAAACTCGCGCGCGATTTTGAGGTGATGATCGAGGACCAGGGGATCGCGGAGCGCGGAACATTCATTGTTAACCCCGAGGGCAGGATATGCGCCTACGAGGTGAACGCCGGCAACGTCGGACGCAACGCGGACGAACTCTTCAGAAAGATTTTGGCCCTTCAGTTTGTTGCCCAGTACGGCGACCGTGTCTGTCCGGCGAAGTGGACCCCAGGTAAAGAGACGCTGAAACCCGGTCTCGATCTTGTCGGAAAGATCTAGGTAAATCGGCGTTTATAAGCACGACTTGCGTCATAACTTCGGGCTCTGGCATCCTCACCGTATAAAGATACGGCTCCGGTTCCAGAGCCCAAAGTTATTTAGCAACTCGCACTTCTAAACGCCGATTTATCTTCGATAGGGGAAAGCGGTAAATAGCGATTTAGCTTCGACAGGGTAAACGATAAATTGCGATTTATTATGTCATGCCGGGCTTGACCCGGCATTCAGCGACTTCAGGTTTGTTTCACACAACCGCTTGTAAAGCAAAACCAACGCTCCTTGACTCCGGCTCGGAGGCCGGAGCGACGGAAGAGCATAACACAGAACCGCAATTCATTTCCTATTTTGCTGTTGACGCGTTTGCCTGTGTGTGGTAATTGAGGGCGCGGCGTGTTATAATCGCTATAAAATAGGAGTTATAATGTCCGCGATTTTTGTAAAAGGGGAGTGATAAATATGCGCAAGGATGCGAGAAAAGCCTTCACTCTTGTGGAAATGTTGATAGTGATAATCGTGATAGGTATACTTGCCGGCCTGATGATGATTTCAAGCGGCAGCGCCACCGATAAGGCGGAGGAGACCGCCTGTTTAAATAACAGAAAAATCTTGGAGCGCAGCTATAATATTTATAGAATATCCGAATCTTCATTAACTTTTACTGAAGTTTTGGAGAAAGTAAAGGCTGAACATCCTAAAATGGTGCTTGATTATGGCGATGATGATTTTGAAGTTTTCAGCGGAGTCTGCCCCGCTCATGGAAAATGCGCGATTACCCTTGTAGACCCCAATGTTGTGGTGGCTGAATGTATGATACATAATAATGGTTTTTCTGATTCTTTAACGAAAAAATTATATGGATTCTTAACCGGTAAAAAAAATTATGATGGATTAGCTAGAGATGTTAAAACGGTCGCCGACTATTTTAGTAAAGTAAATCCTGCGAATGGTACTTTAGATTCCACTGGGGAAAACTACGGTTCAAAAATGACAAAGCAGATAGGGGAAGATATCGGAATCGATTTATCTAACTATTCGTGGCAGATAAAAAAGAATGGTAATAATTATACTTTTTATTTCACAAAAGAAAAAATATCTAACAAGATAAATCAAACGGTAAATGTAACGAAATATGACCCTGTAACAAAAACTTTTGTTAATGGCACAGTAAAAATTATAAAGAATACAACGAGTGGTCAGTCGAATGCGATAATTGACGCTACCTCATTTAAGCAGCTTTCATAAGCTATATCCCGGTCAGTTGCTTTTTTATTTACTAAAAATATTTTTATAAAACCCCCGTTCTCACGCGCGCCCGCTTCTGCCGGGCGCGCGTTTCGTTTTTGTGTCTTTTTACATCAAATATGCTTAAATTTTATATAATTACGCTTAATTATACTGTTTTTGTTTGTTAGTAAATTTATATATAAAGCTAAGCATAAAAAATCTCAAAATATCTTGCTTAAATATTGACATATACTGCAAGCTACGATATCATGTCCGCGTTAAGAAGATAGTCCTTTGAAAAGGAGTGGTTATGATGGCAAAGGTAGAAGAGATATTCGGCACGATGGTATTTAACGACTTTACGATGAAGCAGCGCCTTCCGAAGGAGACCTTCAAGGCGTTCAAGAAGTCCGTCAGCGAGGGAAAGCCGGTCGCGCGTGATATCGCCAACGTCGTCGCCAACGCGATGAAGGACTGGGCGGTGGAGAAGGGCGCGACGCATTTCACCCACTGGTTCCAGCCGATGACGGGGATAACGGCGGAGAAGCACGACAGCTTCATTTCGCCGCTCGACAACGGCAGGGTGATAATGGAATTTTCCGGCAAGGAGCTGATAAAGGGTGAGCCGGACGCCTCCTCCTTTCCCTCCGGCGGCCTGCGCGCCACCTTTGAGGCGCGGGGCTATACCGCCTGGGACCCAACGTCATATGCCTTTATAAAGGAAAACACCCTCTGCATCCCCACCGTCTTCTGCTCTTACGGCGGCGAGGTGCTTGACAAGAAGACTCCGCTCCTGCGCTCGATGGACGTCATCAACGTTCAGGCACTGCGTATTTTGCGGCTCTTCGGCAACAACGACGTCACTCATGTCACCACGACGGTGGGGCCGGAACAGGAATATTTTCTCGTCGACAAAGAGCTTTACAAAAAACGTAAGGACCTGCGCTTTACGGGGCGCACGCTCTTCGGGGCTAAGCCGCCGAAGGGACAGGAGCTGGACGACCACTATTTCGGCGCGATACTCCCGCGCGTGACGGAGTTTATGGCCGATCTCGACGAGGAGCTCTGGAAGCTCGGCATCTTGGCGAAGACCGAGCACAACGAGGTCGCTCCCGCACAGCATGAGCTGGCGCCGATATTTACCAACACCAATATGAGCTGCGACCATAACCAGCTGACGATGGAGCTGATGAAAAAGGTCGCCGACCGCCATGGGCTCGTCTGCCTCCTGCATGAAAAGCCATTTGCCGAGGTCAACGGCTCCGGCAAGCATATCAACTGGTCGCTCGCGACGGACAACGGCCTTAATCTGCTTGATCCCGGCAGGACACCTTCGGAGAACGCCCAGTTCCTTCTCTTTCTCTGCGCGGTAATAAAGGGCGTGGACGAGTATCAAGATATGCTCCGCGCAGTCGTTGCGACGGCGGGCAACGACCACCGGCTCGGCGCTAACGAAGCGCCGCCGGCGGTCATCTCGATGTTTATCGGCGAGGAGCTGATGGATATTCTGGAGTCGATAGAGAAGGGTACCGTCTATAAGGACCGGGTCGCGAGCCATATGGAGATCGGCGTGGATACGCTGCCGCTCTTCCGCAGGGATACCACCGACCGCAACCGGACATCTCCCTTCGCCTTTACGGGCAATAAGTTTGAGTTTCGTATGCTAGGCTCAAGCCAGTCGATCGCGGGGCCGAACATTGTGCTCAATACGATTGTCGCCGAGGAACTCGAGCAGTTCGCCGACGTCCTGGAGGGGGCCGGTGATTTTAAAGAGACGCTCAACGGTCTTATCAGGAAGACGATATCCGAACATAAGCGCATCATTTTCAACGGCAACGGTTACGAGGATGCCTGGCTCGAGGAGGCGGCGCGCCGCGGCCTTTCCAACTACCGGACGACCCCCGACGCCATGCCGCACTATGTCGACGCGAAGAATATCGCGCTCTTTACCAAGCATAAGGTGTTCACGGAGGTTGAGATGCGCTCGCGCTGCGAGGTACATCTTGAGAACTACTGCAAGGTGATCAGGATAGAGGCGCTGACGATGGCCGAGATGGTGCGGAAGGATATCATCCCCGCCGCCTACACCTACCTCAAGCGTCTCAGCGAGACGGCGGTGGCGGTTAAGACGGCCTGCCCGGAGCTGGACTGCGCGATGGAGATCAATATGCTCAAGTACCTGCGCACGCTGACCGATTCGCTCTATGTGAATATCAACAGGCTTGAGGGAATCCTGACGGAGGCGGAAGAGTGCGGGAGCGCGGAGGATGCCGCCCTCTATTACCGTGACAAGGTCCTGCCGGTGATGGGCGAGCTGCGTTCCGCGGCGGATGAGATTGAACGCTTTGTCGGAGAAAAGTACTGGCCCTATCCGACATACGGCGAACTGCTTTACAGCGTATAAATTCCGCTGATTATAGACACAACTGCGCCGCCCCGGCAGCCGAATGTATCTTAGGTCTGGCCGGGGCGGCTTCGTGACGTCTGCGGTGTCTCTGACGGATAAACTGGGCGGATCGCGCGAAATCGAAGATTCGCCTCTCCGCCCGTTGCTACCGCTCAAAATAATTAAGGTGCCGGTTTATAAATTATCTTTCTCATCTTCGAAGGGGATTTTATGCTCCTCCGCGCATTCGTAGCAGATCACTACGCTGTTTCCGTTTTCGTCCTCGGCCTCGTGGAAGAGGTCGCAACACTCCTTCAGGGGCTTCTGGCATATTTCACATCTAAGCATTGCTGATTTCTCCTTTATCTCTTTCTTACCGAATATCCGAAACTTCCCACCTGGCGGCCAAGCGCGAAATACTTGCCGTGCGCCGTCGCCGCAAGGCCGGCCTTTTCCAAATGCAGCACGCCCTTCGCGTCCAGCAGCTTTTCATTGACGTTGACGGCGATTATTTTGGCGATGAACATCTCGTGGCTTCCCAACAGAATGCTCCTCTCGACGCGGCATTCGATGTTTACGGGGCTCTCATCTATCATCGGAGCGCTCACCGCGCTGGCTTTGACCGCAGTGAGTCCCGGCAGGGCGAATTTATTTGTGTCGCGGCCGGATTTCACGCCGCAGAAGTCGGCGTTCCATACGAGCCTGTCGGTGGTAAGGTTGATGACGAACTCTCCCGTCTCTTTGATCAGACCGTGCGAAAAGCGCTCGGGCCGCACGGAGATGTATGTCATCGGCGGCTCCGAGTTTACTATGCCCGTCCAGGCCACCGTGATGATATTCGCCCTTTCCATCGTACCGCAGGAGACCATCACCGGCGGCAGGGGATAGAGCATCGTCCCCGCCTTCCATGTTACTTTGCTCAAACTGTACACTCCCTTGTCGCGTAATATTTTTTATCCGTTAATATTATAGTGTCTTTCGCCCTTTTAGAGGTACAATACTAGCGGAATTTTATTGATGGGAATTTACGCATGAGATGAAAGATACTGCCTGGAAAATACTTATGAGCGGCGCCTTATTCCCGCTGTCAGTCCTCCTTTTATGGTGGTACGGGGCCTCAGCCGGCTGGTGGAACACCTTTTTGCTGCCCTCGCCGGGAGCGGTGTGGCGCGCCTTTACGACCGCCGCCGCAGACGGAACGCTGGCGGAGAATATGTGCGCCAGCCTCGGCCGTATCGCCGTCGGCTTCGGCCTCTCCGCGGCGCTTGCCATCTCGCTTGCGTTTTTGTGCGGCTCTTTTCCGCCGCTTCTCGCGCAGCTGGACCCGACCCTGGAGTTTTTGCGCCACATCCCGCCGATGGCGGTGATTCCGATGCTTATCCTCTGGTTCGGGATCGGGGAGAGCCCCAAGATCATCCTTATCATCCTTGCCACCTTCTTTCCCGTCTTTCTCAATACGCTGCAGGGCGTCAGGGGCTGCGATCCCGGGCTCATCGAGGTCGCGCGGGTCTTTGGCTACAGCCGTTGGGAGCGCTGCCGCCATGTGATCCTGCCGTCGGCGCTGCCGGCCATTCTTACCGGTCTGCAGCTGGGGCTCGGCTACAGCTGGCGTTCGCTTGTGGCGGCGGAACTTGTCGCAGCCTCTTCCGGGCTGGGATATATGATCCTTGACGCCGAGCAGCTTTCGCGCTCGGACGTCGTGCTGATGGGGATACTTGTGATCGGTGCGCTCGGAGCGGCGCTGGATTACCTCTTCGTAATTATTTCCAAGGCCGCGGGGAGAGTGCGCTGATGTCCTTCCTTTCGGTAGAAAACGTCTCAAAGTGCTACAGCATAGAGGGGCGGCGCGTGGAGGCGCTGCGGGAGGTCTCTCTAGAGATCGGGGAGAACGAGTTCGTCACCGTCGTCGGCAGGAGCGGCTCCGGCAAGACCACCCTGCTGCGAATCCTCGCCTCTCTTGAGCCTCCCACGGCGGGTTCCGTGAAATTCATGGGACGCTCCTGTTCGCAGGAAGAGCCGCTGCCCGCGGGAATGGTCTTTCAGGAGGCGCGGCTCATGCCGTGGCTTTCGGCGCTCGACAACATCCTTTTCGCCTATCCGCCGCGTGAACGGAACGAGGGGCTGAGAGAGAGGGCGCTTAAAATGATAGAGACTGTCGGACTAAAAGGCTACGAGAGGGCGCTGCCCGCCCAGCTCTCCGGCGGCATGGCGCAGCGCGTCGCCCTCGGACGCGCGCTTGTGAAGAACCCGCCCGTGATATTGCTCGACGAGCCTCTCGGAGCCCTTGACTATTTCACGCGCCGCACGATGCAGCGTGAGCTGATACGGTTATACCTTGAAGAAAAAAAGAGCTTTATAATGGTGACACACGACGTCGGCGAGGCACTGCGCCTCGGTACGCGGGTGATAGTTCTCGGAGAGGGACGCGTGGCGCGCGAACTTCCCGTAGATCTGCAGTATCCGCGGCCGCGAAGCACGCCTGCCTTTCAGGGACTCATAGACGAGGTTCTCGGGGCCATCGGCGACGGAGAATAAAAGGAGCGTATGTAAATGGCGATGACGGAGATATTCCCCAATTTTTACCGGATAAATCTGCCGATACCGCGCGGCGGTTTTGAATCATTTCTTGACGGCTGGCTTATCGAAGACAAGGCGGGCGGGCGGAGGATACTTGTGGAGACGGGACCGGCCTCTGCGGTTCCGGAGCTTCTGCGCCTGCTTGAGGCCAAAGGAAAAAATAAGATCGATTATCTGATATATACGCATATACATCTCGACCATTCTGGCGGCGCAGGGCAGTTTATCGCCGCGCACCCGGAGACCAAAGTTCTGGCTCCGGAAAAGGGGCGTCCGCACCTTGTCGACCCCTCTAAGCTGATCGCAGGAAGCCGGACCAGCCTTGGCAGCCTCTGCGACGTGTACGGCGCTCCCATACCGCTCCCGGCGGAGAACCTTATCGACGGCGGCATACCTAACCTTACCGTAATCGACACGCCAGGACACGCGCCGCATCACAGCTCCTACATCTATGAACTTGCCGGAAGGCGGATACTCTTTGCCGGCGAAGCTGCCGGCTGCTGGTTCAGGTGTGACGACGGCAGCTGCTTCATGCGCCCGGCGACACCGCATAAATTTTTCTATGACAGGGCCGTCGCCTCTCTCAACAGGCTGAGGGCGCTCGAAGATATAGACGTCGTCTGCTTCCCTCACTCGGGATATCTCGAAGACGCCAGCGAAGTTTTCGACAGGGCCGCGGAGCAGATGAAGCTTTGGCTCGCGGTGCTCTCGGCGCTTCCCGCCGGAACCTCGCCGGAGGATGCGGTCCTTGCGCTGCTGGCAAACGATCCGGTGCTCGCAAACCTTGAAAAGATGCCGGAGGCGGTACGAAAGAGGGAGGAATTCTTCATCGGTCAGTCGGTGAAGGGATATCTGGGCTGGATAGAAAGAGAAAGAAACGGCGTTTAGCGCCGCCAGTCCCGCTGTTCTCTCAGCGGCCGCCGCAGTAAAACTCGCAGCGGTCGCGGCCTTTATCCTTCGCCCTGTACATCGCAATATCGGCGTGATCATACAGCTCCTCAAACACAGCGCCGTCGTAAGGATAGAGGGCTATGCCGATGCTTACGGTGACATCCTCCATACCTGAGACCGCCTTTTGCAGCGTCTTAGCCTTGCTCTCCGCCTCGGTCCTGCCAGCGACGTTCCTGGCCAGGACGATAAACTCGTCGCCGCCGATCCGTCCCACAATATCGCCCTTTTCGACGCTGGATAAAATGTGTTCAGCCACTGAACGCAGAACCGTATCCCCCTTGAGATGTCCGAAGGTGTCGTTTACTTTTTTGAAATTGTCCAGGTCCATCATAAAAACGGCGTGGCATCTCTCTGGGTAGAGACGAATAGTTTCGGAGACCGCCCCGTAGAGCGCGCTTCTGTCAAGCAGCCCTGTCAGCGGATCTTTGGAATAGTTCTTCCCATCCGTCTTCATAAAGAGTGATGAGGTCTTTTTGCCTTTGCGCAGAAATAGAAGCAGGTAGACAATATAAAGAAGGACTGCGACGCCGGATACCTTCGCCAAAGACCTGTGAACGGCCTGTGCCGCGGTTCTCTTTGCCGCCGCCACGGATACGTGCATGTCGGCGTCATTATAGGATGGGCGCGGCGGCTGTGCCTGTACCGACAGAACGTCATCTTTCTTAGAGGGACAATAAAAGACAGAGCTGTACGAGAGCCCCGGTCCGGTCTCGTGGCGATATATCAGCGCCGCGGAGGATATAAAGACGCAGAGCGCGAAAAAAATATAGATATCCCGCGCGTTTGATTTGAACCAAACATTTTTACGCATCACCGCAGCCGGTTTTCCTGGATTATAAAATAGAGCTCTCCGCGCCCAATATTCAAAGCGTCTTCGAGAGCCGCGATCTTCTTTGTCGGCTGAAACTTCTCATGTTCCCAGGCCACGACAGTGGTGCGGTTGACGCCAACCAGCACTGCCAGGTCGTTCTGGGTGAGTTTTAGGGCGACCCTTTTCTTTCTGATTACTTTCCCAAACATTGATTGTCACCGCCATAATTAAATAAGTCCGCTATATAAGACTTATTATAAAAATATCTTTGAATATAGTCAAGTTTACACAACATATATGTAGGCCAAATCAATCTTGACCCATTCCTCTATTATTTGTAGTCTATACACAACATGGGGGATGCCGATGAATATTTCTGAGAAGATAAAAATGCTGCGTAAAGAGAAAAGGCTGACCCAGGCCATGTTGGCGGAATCTTTAAAGGTAGCCCGTTCGACGGTCATAGCCTGGGAGGGTAAGCGCTGCCTCCCCGAAGGCGAGAACTTGAAAAACATTGCGCGGGTTCTCGATACGACAGTTGCCTTCCTGCTGGAGGAGAACGAGGATACGGGGAGAGCGTTAGTCGTGAAAGGTCCGATAATGCCTATGTCTAACGAAGAACAGCATCTCAAAGAGACATCTCCGATAATTTTGAAGCTTTCGGAGGTCAGATATATGTTGGATTCTCTCTGTGGAAAGCCCGACATTGACGATATACATATCATTGATGAACTGCTGAATTCCTGCAAAAAAATATCTGCCAAGCTGCTTCTTGACGAAACAGCCGCAGGCCGCGATCTGTAAACATATAAACACAGTATGAAAAAGTCCTCTTTTCCGGAAAGAAAAGAGGGCTTTTATCCGTCGTTATCCTTATGAGCTTTTTTTCTTTAAAAATTTTAGTTTTTTCAGATCTGAGCGCAGGGCTGCCTTAACAAATTCTATCTTGGGTGCCTCTTCTGGATCGGAGCTTGATATTGAGAGAAAGTGGCAGATAAAAGCGGCCAAGACGCCGAGAAAGCCGCCGAGAAAAGTCGCGAGAATTACAATTTTTGCTCTCTTAGGGGATTCCTTGAGCTCAGGGTAGGTTGGTTCGCCAAGGGCCTGAAAGACCAGCGGATCGTTAAGTTCATTCATTCTGGCCGTTTCGTATTGGCGCAGCAATATTTGCCCGAGATTTTCCCTGAACTTGTATTCCCGTACCAGCGCGGCGTATTCCAGCGAGGCGACCGGCAGGTTCTTCAGGCCGACACCGGAAAGAGGAAAAGTTCCTACCTTAGCGTTGTCCGCTTCGAACTGCTTTTTTATCGCCGCATATTCCGCCTCAAGCTTTTTTATCTGCGGATTGGCCTCTTTTGCGAAAGAGCGCGCGGATCGCAGTTCTATCTCTTTGGCCACCATCTGTGCCTGCAATACCGCCAGCGCGGAGATGTCGCTGGGCGCGCCTCCCGTACCGATCATCCCCGTTCTCTTTTGGAATGATATAAGAGCGCCCTCCGCCTTTGAAAGTTCCCCGTTGTTCTCTTTCAGCTGAGATTCCAGAAATACCCTTTGCTGCGCCGACGGAGAGATGGCTACATCCTGCATGACGCAGAGCGTCTCCGCGAATATGGATTTTACAAGCTTTACAGCCATATCTGGAGAGGTGTCTTTCACCGAGAGGGTGATAATTCCACTCTTCTTGTCTGAAATCGCCTGTATGCTTTCAGAAAGCGATTTTCTTACCATCGTCCTCATCTTAGGTTTAGGTTTGCCTTTGGAGGACAATGCGCCGATCAGGCGAGTTATGCTGAAATTTTCACTTTCCCTTGTAAGGAGGCTGTTTTTATCGATGACCCTGTCCAGCACCAGCGGACTTTTGATGACGCCGACGACGGTGTCGCTCTGCGTCGTCAGCTGGCCGCCTAGCATGTCGCCCATGCCTGTAGCCGCGAGCATCGCCGCCGCTCCTGATTTCGCTCCGCTGTTTGGCGAGATGATCTGCATGGTACTTCGATAGATCGGCGTGGCCGTAAGCGCGTATATCACCGCGATAATGGCGAAGGCCGCGGTTATTTTTATAATGAGCCATCTTTGCTGTACAAGTATCACCAGCAGATCTAGCAGGGACAGTTCGTATTCATAATCGTCGTTTAAAGTCTTTGGGCTGTCCGTCATCGTCTTTCCTCCTCGTATAATAAGTTAGTTGTTCAAGAGCACGTTTCATAGTATTGTTCTTGTACAAAACATACAGACGCTGTGGGCTGGTATAACCTCCTACCGCATAGACGGTTTCCTAAAGGCTCCAGCCACAGCTTTTTACTTGACCGGTGATTAGTCAGATACCGCTTCGACGGTTTATATATAACGAGGATCCGTTGGTAAAAAGTATGTGGTTTCCCAGCGTGCTGTTTCTTTTTGAAAGTGGGGATGGTCTTGATTTATGTTGGTATTGATGTTGCCAAGGATAAGCATGACTGCTGCATTCTTGGCGATTCTGGCACGTGTCTGCGGGAGTCTTTCTCCTTTTCGAACGACAAGGAAGGTTTTTCAAAGCTCATTGCCGCCATTTCGGCTGTTTCCGGAAAGAGCGCAGACTCTTCTCAGATAAGGACAGGACTTGAAGCTACCGGACATTACAGCGCAAACCTTGTGGCTTTCCTCCGTTCCAGCGGATTTCAACCCGTGGTGTTCAACCCTTTGCGCGTGAAGCTTTATCGACAGGCAATTTCACTGCGCAGAACAAAAACAGACAAGGCCGACGCAAAATGTATCGCGGGGATACTGATGTCAGAAGTCTCAAGTCCTGTCACTGTATCTTACCAGATTCAGGAGCTAAAGTCTCTTACACGCCACAGGCACAGGCTAGTTGCCATTTGCAGCAGATCAAAGGTTTCCATGTCCAGAATGGTCGACTTGCTTTTTCCAGAACTGCCCTCTTTAGGGCTCAGAACGGGGCAGGCGTCTACACTGGCGCTTATGGCAGAACTGCCGGGGGCGGATATGATTGCCGCGTGTCGCATCGACCGGCTGACAAATATCCTGCGTTACGCATCAAAGGGCAGGTATGGGAGAGAAAAGGCTGAGGCAATAAAATCAATGGCGAAGAATTCTATTGCCAGAACAAGCAAGGCTCTTTCTTTAGAACTCTCTCAGGTCATTGAGCAGATACGTTTCTTTAAACGACAGATCGCGTTTTTGGACAGACAGATCGCGGCTATGGTCGCTGAAATAAATACGCCGCTGCTGACGATTCCTGGTATTGGCTTTCGTACCGCCGCCGTCATACTTGCGGAGATAGGCGATATACGACGCTTCAAAAAACCTGACCAGCTTCAGGCCTTCGCTGGACTTGACCCGTCCACATATCAATCCGGCAAGTTCAACGCGGCGAACACGCCTATGGTCAAACACGGTTCGACATATCTGCGCTGGTCTCTGATGCAGGCGGCAAGGCTCTGTTCTATCCACTGCCGTGACTTTCGAAACTATATGGAGCACAAGATTGCCCAGGGAAAACATTACTTTGTCGCTTTGGGACATCTTTCAAAAAAACTCATACGCGTTATATTCCACATGCTTTATACAAACGAGGTATTCGTTTCAATGGCTGCCTGATTTAGGATGCCATCACAAACTACTTCTCGTTTCTGACTTCTGGCTTGGGAAGAGGTCAATTTCTGTATGCTTTTGTCAAGGTACGATGTTTTCCTAGTTCTTTTACTCTTTTTTGTTACTTTCCTCTTGACTTCGTATAGTCAGTCTTTATTTAAAGATATAGTCTACCGCCGCCACGCCGAGCACCAGCTTGTAGACGATGTCGATGATGTCCGTGGTATTGCGCATCGCCGGCTGGAACATCAGTTTTTCCGGAACGACGATAAAGTCTCCGTCCTCGACCTTTTGCGCACGTTTCCCGGCGAAGGCCCTGACGGTAGAGCCGTCCGCCTTCATTATGTAGGTACGTTTGGCGTTGGCCGAGGCTGAATAGCCGCCCGCCATTCTGATGTATTCGCTGATCGGCTGTCCGGTGCGGAATACGAAGGTGGACTGTGCGGTAACGGAACCGATGACCTGTACGGTGCCCGGCGTGACCGGTATATGGAGACGGTCGCCGTCCTGCAGGACAATATCGTAGGGGCTGCCCTTTATCAGCTTGTAGTCAGGCGGTATCTGCATAATGACGCGCCCGGTCGCTTTCAGGCTGCGAAGCGCCGTCATCAGCCGGTCCTTTTGCGTAACCTCCGCCTGGGCGAAGGTCACGTCTTTGGTTGTTGTCGCGGTGGATACGGCCTGGTTGGCGGCGGCGGCCATTTCACGTTCCAGACGCAGGATCATGTCGTCGATGCTTTTCTGCTGCTGGACCCTTACGCTGTCACGGATGAAGACCGCGCCGCGCGGGAAGGCGTCTTCGGTGAAGCCGCCGGCACGCTCGATGAGCGACGACAGCCGCTCCCCCTGTTTGACGGCATAGCTGCCGGGGTAGAGGATGCGCCCCGTTATCCGCGCGCTGCGGTATAGGTTCCAGTCCGGCACGGTGCGGACGAAGATGTAGTCGTCGCGCTGGAGCAGAAAACGCCCTTTGCCGTCGATGGCCTCTCTCAGGTTGACCATCGTGCGCGTCGTCACGGGACCCTGTTCGCTGACCTGAATGCGCGTCAGCTCGCCTTCGGCAGCGGCGGTGTAGAGCAGACCGCCCGCGCGTTTAAGGACGTCACCCAGCGTCGTCGTTCCCGGCTCTATCGCGTATACGCCGGGCTGGATGACGGCTCCCGCGATGCGTATGTTGATCGAGCCGCCCGGCACGGCGAAGATCTTCACGAGGTCTCCGTCCTGCAGTTTCTGTGACGCGGCGTTTTTCTGCGTGAGCTCCGATTCAAAGGCGGTCCGTATCGTATTATCCTTGACGCGTACGATCTGTACCCGCCCTTTGTATGCGCCGGATGTGAGGCCGCCCGCGAGCTTGATTATATCGGCAAGATGTTTTTCATTTTTCGTCAGCTCGTAGACCGCCGGACGCTTGACGTTTCCCGCAACCGAAACGAGATTGCCTACGGTCGGTATAAAGATCACGTCGCCGTCGCACAGCCGCGCGTCGCCCTTACGGCTGCCATGCAGCAGAAGCTCGTAAATATCGAGCGTGGCGATTTTCTTATTGCCGCGTCTTACCTCTATCGCGCGCATAGAGCCGGAAAGCGCCGGGCCTCCTGCCTGCGATAGAATATCGATGAGCGTAGCCATTGAGGATACGGCATAGGCCCCAGGGCGTGACGCGTGTCCCGTTACATATACGTTGATCGTATGCAGCTTACCCATAGAGACGTTGATTTCAAAGTCGTTGAATATTCTCCCGTAAGCGTTATTGACCGCCTTTTCGAGCTCCGCGAAGGTCATCCCCGCCGCGTTGAGCGGCCCGGCCTTGGGAAGCGTCAGAACGCCGTCCCTGTCGACGACCAGGTTAGCCCTGATATCGTCGTATCCCCACAGGGTTATCCGCACCTCGTCTCCCGGCGCGACCACATAGTTGGGGCCTACGGGGGCGTATGTCAGCGTGTTGGCCCGGCGTGAGGCAAAGAAGTCCGCGCCGAAGCGGGCGAGTCTGCCGCGCAGGTTGTCGTACATGGTGCTGCCACTGGCCTCTCTCGGATCGATGGGCGAAGAGATTGACGTAGTGGCGGCCGGCGCTGACGTTGTAGCGGGATTATGCAGCCTTTCCTCCTCCAGTTTTTCATTGACGACGGTTGTCTGCGGTTCCGAGGCAGAGGGGTCTATTGTGGCGGGGAAATCTGTCGTTTGGGGAGTTGCGGAGGTTTTCGCGCCTGTATCGCCGTTAAATATCCCGCTATCCGAAGCTCCTTCGGAGGCGGTTGTGTCTCCGGGGCTGTCCGCCGCTCCTCCCAAACCATGTCCTGTCAGGGCGGCAGCCGCAGCTGCGACTGCGCCGGCATCCGCAGCAACGGAAGCCGCCGGGGCGGCGAGGGTGAAGAGGTAAAAGATGAGAACCAAAGCTGCTATTGTACGTTTTTTCAACATGTCATTCCTCCAGAGCGTATAATTCGTATTTCTATATATAAAATCGACACGGTTTTGTTATAAATGTTTTAACTGTGTGTTAAAATTTCGGTGTATTATTGATGCCGGCGATTAAAAAATCACTTGTCAGTTATAGCTATATCCCTGCGCCATTTCCCGGTGAGGTAATCAACGAAGCCGTATGCCTTAGCCGGTTCTTCCTGCAAAGCCTCGTCTCCCTTCATCTGGAGGCAAAGCCTTTCAATCTGATCGCCGACCTCCTGATACAGCCTCTCCGGCTGAAGCTCTCCGACGAGTGCCTCCGGCGTCTGCCAGGCTCCAGGCATCTTGCCGGCGAATAGCCTGAATGTGGACAGCATGGTAAATTCCTCATCCCAGTAGGTATTGCTCGCGTGGCCGTCATACCAGGCCGACAGCGGCAGATGCAGTATCATTCCGGCGTCGGTAAAGCTTTTGCCTGTCGTCTTTCTGTCCGTATCGGTGTAATAAAATCCGACGCGCGCCGCGTCCCAGTTTCTCACGGCGTCAAGCCGGTATCCTTTGTCTCCGTCGACGAATTTCCCGTAGCGGGCCGTAAGGTCGGCGTTATAGGTTGAGTCGTGATAGCCGCCCTCGATCCACCATGAGAGGTTCCAGCCGTTATCGCCGTTCTGCGGCAGGTAGAGCGTTACATATTCCCTCTTTGAATAATCATAGTAATAATCTCTCTTATATTCCGGGATGCCGCCGAAGGAGTCATATTCGCGTTCTTTGGTCGCGGAGAGGCGGCCTCCAGCCCAAAGGTTTGTCTGCGGAATGTAATACCGGCCCCAGAGGTTTCCGCCGAAATAGTTTTCATCAAGGTATCCGAATTCCCCGAGCGCCCAGAGGTTTTTATCGAATTTATAGAGATAACTCAGGACTACCTTCCAGATGCGCGTCGTGTCGTTCATCTCCGGTTCCCACCAGATCTCCACATTATTGTGCAGCGGCTGGCGTACCTTTAAGTATGCGGACCAGCCCTGCGATGAACGCAGCTGCGCGATCCAGTCGATGTCAGTGCGCGCCATAAAGGGCATTTTGTCGAGCTGTTTGTCTATGCGCGGTTCAAAGGCAAGCGCGGCGCGGATCTCACCCCAGCCGTTTCTGCGGCTCTCGCCGGGGCCGGCCATCACATCCCACTTCGTTCCGGGAGGCGTTCCGTATTTTGTCTTCTCTGCCCAGCTGAAGGAGCGTCGTTCTATGTCGAACGCGCGGAATTTATCCATTCTTATCAGGGACATTTGTTCCTGATTCAGACTTACGCAGGAGACCGGCGCTCCGCGCACCATGACCGCGCAGGTGAATGACTCCGTGTCCCACGGGATATTGCGTGAGGCGGTGATTATCGCGCGCGCGACGGCCTGCGTCTGCGAGGCGTAACCGATATTTTCGAAGGCTGCGTGTATCGTCTTGTCGCCGGCTAAGACGACGACGTTGCGCAGTCCGAAGCCGCGTGCCCCCAGCGTCTCCTGGAGATCGGCGGTCAATTTCCTGATATCGCAGCTGTCCCAGTCTTTGCTGTTGGCCTCGCCCGGTTTTGGCGGGTGCTTCCCGCCGAAGATGGGACGGCTGAGGTCGTAGGCGTAGCTGACGCCGAAACAGAGCTCCTCGCCGCGCTGATAGCTGAGGCTTCCCATCAGCCCGCATTTTGCCTTCAGCACGACGCCGTAGTTAAATTTTGAGTCTGCCTCCTTCGGGTGTATCAATACGCCGCTCACGCGCTCCTTTGTGTAGTCCATAGGGCTGTACTCCGCTTTGAACTCAAGCCATTCCAGCGGACTCCAGGAGAGGCCGCCGTAAAAGCCGTTGTACATATCGCTGCCGTATCCCACCGTGACGGCGGCGTTTTTGTATCTCCAGGTAGCCGCCCCGAAATATCCCTTGCGGAGTTCCGTACCCATAATGTCGATAACTCCGGCGGCCAGCGCTGGACGAAAGCCCTCCTGCTCCGCCAGCAGCAGCTTTAGATCAAGTCCCTTGTCCTTGTAATATCCGAAGGCGTCGGAAACCTTCGCGGCGTCGTTCTCGTATTCCGTAAGGCGCAGATTGAATTCCAGCCAGGGAAAGAGGCCGAGATCCGCCGCGTACGTTCGGTATGGGGAGTAACGGCTGTAATGTATCCATCCGGCGCCGTCTCCGGGGACCTCCGCCGTAGGATATTCCCATAGCCCGGTGAAGCCGGTATTAGAGGGGCTGGCGGCCGCTGCCGCCGCCGCGCTGATAAATATGATAAAAAGGCTATATAAAAGTTTTCGCAATTTTTTCTACTCTCCGCCTTATAGGGATGACCGCGAACGGCTGAAAAATATGCCCCTTCGCCGCGAAGGGGCATATTTCTATATGTTTTGATCAGTGCTCCTGGCGCGTTACTTCCTGCGGAAGTAGAGAAGCGGAAGAGCCGTTAGGAGGACAACGATCGGAAGGGCCGCCGCATTGCAGCCGCTGGAACCGCCGTCGTGGTGACTGACGGCTGTCTCATTGCCGACGAGCACGTTAGCCGCCGAGAAGTGTTTGCTCAGCACTACGTTTTTTACAGTAAGACCGCCGGGCTCGCTCTTAATAGAATATCTTGAATAGAGATCGGCTGCCTCGCCGGTGAGTTGATTCTTATCCTGTATCCAGGCGTAGGCGGGGAGCTCTTTCAGCCCCATAGCCTGTACTGATGGAAGCGCGATATCAATCGTAGCATTTTCATCAGTACCCTCGTGCTTTATATCAAGGGTGAAACCGCCCAGCAGCGAAGGCTTTTTGCCTGTATCGCTGATGAATTTACCGGAGGTTGTTATCGTGGTGAGACCGGTTCCCATAATCGGCTCTGCGTTCTGCACCTCTATCGACCCTGTATCAGGGGCGGCGATTTGAATGTCAGATGAAGCTATCTTTACTTCGACGAACTTTGAGGCGTCCGGCGGCTCCGGCGCTACATGGCCGCCGTGTCCCGCGTCTTCCGCCATTGCGGCTGACGACGACAATACAAATGCTGCACATACATAGACGAGAACTAACAACTTTTTCATCTGGAAATTCCTCCCTAAATTTTTTCCCGATATTTATATAACAGACGGCTAACATTGAGGGTATTCTCGCATTTTTATAACTATCTGTCAATAATTTTTGATAATTTGTTATTAATAATTTCTAACAACTTGTTATTTTTTTATTCCACTCGTATAAATTACGGAGGCGCTGTCATATCGCCCCTCTTTCTTCTGAAAAAAGATATCTATCAGCCTTACCGCAAGCTCTGGGTCGGTAAAGCGCCTCTTCGCGGTGCCGCGCCATTCCCTCATCTTTACCTCGGCCATAAAGGAATGGCGCCTCAGCCAGCCGCGCCAGTAATCCTCCCTCAATAGTTCATATAACAGAGGAATGATGTCGCCGGGGTCTTCCGGCACGACGACGGCAAGAGGTGTGCGCTTGAGCTTCTCGACGGTCATGTGTCCGTCGGAGGCGAGCAGCAGCGTGAGGGCGCGCTGTCTCTCCGGCGGCAGCGGCGCGATGCGCAGGATAAAGGCCGAGTCAAGGTAGGTCAGCTCCCCGAGCGACTCCATCAGCGCGAGGGCGTCTGCGTCTATGCGGCATCTGTGCGCGGCGGCAAATTCTTTAGCCGTCGCCGCCTCCGCTGGAGAAAGGGACGATATCGCTATATAATAGACAAGGCAGATGAAAAGGGCTATTTTATTCATTAATTGGCCTCCTTAAGGTGTAATTGCCGCATTATAGGGAGGTTTTTATTATGAGGTCAATAGCTGCTTGTTAAAATTTCTGTTAAAAATAGGATACGGCGGTGCCTTTATGATGAACAAAGATGTGCTTGAAACGATCAAAACGATGCAGCTGAATGAAGTTACGGAACATGTTATATACGCGCATATGGCGCGTCACGCGGGGAAGGAAAACGCGTCGGTGCTCGCGAAGATTTCCGCGGAGGAGGGAAGGCATGCCGAGATCTGGAGCCGCTACACCGGCTGTATGCCGAAACCCAACGGGCTTAAGATCCTCTTTTACCGTATTTGCGGTCTGCTATTCGGACTTACGTTTGTAATCAACCTTATGGAGACGGGGGAGGAAAAGGCGCAGGTCGAATACGCGCGGATCGCCGAGGACGTGCCGGAGGCGCTCAAGATATACGCGGAGGAGGAGGAACACGAGCGCGAGCTCATCGCGATGGTTGACGACGAGCGGCTCAAGTATATCAGCTCGATGGTGCTCGGGATTAACGACGCGCTCGTTGAGCTGACGGGGGCGCTTGCGGGGTTCACCTTCGCGCTTGGCAACTCCACGGTCATCTGCATGGCCGGTTTTATCACCGGCAGCGCCGCGACGCTGTCAATGGCGGCATCCGAGTATCTCGCGAAAAAGAACGATCCCGGCGAGCACCATCCGCTGAAGGCCGCCGTCTATACGGGCATCGCCTATATGTTCGCGGTCTGCATGCTGCTTGTGCCCTATGCCTTTATCAGCTCGCCGCTTGCCGCGCTCGCCGGCTGTCTCGTCAATGCGGCCATCGTCATCATGCTCTTCACCTTCTATGTATCGGTGGTGCGGAAAGAGCCCTTTACCCCCGCATTCAGGGAGATGATCTGTATCAGCTTTGGTGTTGCGGCGCTATCGTTCCTGATAGGATGGGGAGCTCAGAAAGTACTGGGGATCTCCATGTAACTTACCGTAAATCGGCGTTTATAAAAATCGGCGCGAATAAGCACCGTATGCGTCATAAGCTGGCCCCTAAGTGTCCTCGCCGTATGAACAATACGGCTCCGGTACTTAGGGGCCGGCTTATTTAGCCTACGGCACTTCTTCGCGCCGATTTTCCTGTTGTCATGTGAAATTCGCAAAACCTATTTACATTTTTTATAGAAAAGAGATAAATAGCGGTTAGCCTCTTTGATATAAAAACACCCCCGCTGCGAAAGAGCGGGGGTGTTGGTTGTTCGGAAAAGGGACGCTTACTTCGCGGCTTTCTTTTCTGTGATGTATTTGTCGATCGCCACGGCGGCGTCTTTGCCGGCGCCCATCGCGAGGATGACGGTGGCCGCGCCGGTGACGATGTCACCACCCGCGAATACGCCGGGAACGGAGGTAGCGCCGGTCTTTTCGTCGGCTTCGATGTAGCCCCACTTGTTGAGCTTCATCTCGGGGAAGGTCGAGAGCAGGACTTTGTTGGAGCCCTGTCCGATCGCCTCGATGGCGCAGTCGGCCTCGATGAAGAACTCGCTGCCCTCGACGGGAACGGGGCGGCGTCTGCCGGAGGCGTCGGGCTCGCCGAGCTCCATTTTGATGCATTTGACGCCCTTAAGCTGTCCATTGCCGTCGTCGACATATTCGGTCGGGTTGGTGAGCCAGTTGAAGATGATGCCCTCTTCAACGGCGTGGTGGTATTCTTCGATACGCGCGGGGAGTTCGGCGAGCGAACGGCGGTAGACTACCGTAACCTCTTCGGCGCCAAGGCGCTTCGCGGAGCGGGCGGCATCCATCGCGACGTTGCCGCCGCCGATGACGACTACCTTATTCGCCTTTTTTGCGGGGGTGTCGAATTTCGGGAACTCATAGCCGTGCATGAGGTTGATTCTTGTGAGGTACTCGGAGGCGGAGTATACGCCGTTGAGCGTGGTGCCGGGGACGCCCTGGAAGTGAGGCGCGCCCGCGCCGACCGCGATGTAACAGGCGTCATATTCTTCCATGATCTCCTGCATGGTGATCGTCTTGCCGACGACGACGTTGCATTCGATATCTACGCCGAGCTTCTGCATCGCCTCGATCTCCATCTTGACGATCTTCTTGGGGAGACGGAATTCGGGGATGCCGTAGATGAGGACGCCGCCGGCCGCGTGAAGGGCTTCGAATATCTTTACTTCGTAGCCCATCTTCGCGAGGTCGCCAGCGACGGTGAGGCTTGAGGGGCCGGAGCCGACTACCGCGACTTTGCCCTTCTTTTCGCCCTCGTAGGCCTTGGGAGCCATATTTTCCTGTGCGTATTTCCAGTCGGCGACGAGGCGCTCAAGCTTGCCGATGGCGACAGGCTCAAAGTCCTTCATCTTACCGACGGTGCAGAGGCCTTCGCACTGTGATTCCTGCGGGCAGACGCGTCCGCAGACGGCGGGAAGGTTCGTGTATTTATCCATTACTTCGGCGGCGCCGGCCATATCGCCCTCTTTGACGCACTTGATGAAGGCGGGGATGTCGATCTTGACGGGGCAGCCCGCGATGCAGGGCTTCGTTTTGCACTGGAGGCAGCGTCCGGCCTCAAGCTGTCCCTCTTCAAGGCTATAGCCGAGGCAAACTTCACCGAAATTGCCTTTACGTACCTCAGGATCCTGTTCTTTAATGGGGGTCTTCCACTTTGAGAATGTTACAGCCATGTCGGTTCACCTACTTCTGCTTCATATTTTTCCATGGAAATTTTTTCTTCGTCTTTATACTGGCGGAGGCGGCTCATGAACTCGTCCCAGTTGACCTTGTGCCCGTCGAATTCGGGGCCGTCGACGCAGGCAAAGAATATCTTGCCATCGACCGTCACGCGGCAACAGCCGCACATGCCGGTCCCGTCGACCATCAGCGGGTTAAGCGAAACCCAGATGGGAAGGCCGAGTTCTTTGGCGGCCTTGGTGCCGAACTTCATCATGATGGAGGGGCCGATGCACCAGCAGCGGTCGATCTTTTCGCCGCGCTCGACTACCATCTTCATAGCCTCGGTAACGACGCCCTTCATACCCTCGGAGCCGTCGTCGGTGGTGATGATCAGTTCGTCGGAGTATTTGCGGCACTCGTCCTTCATGATCACGAGGTCCGAGGTGCGTCCGCCGAGGATGGTGATGACCTTGTTGCCTGCGAGTTTCAGGGATTTGATGATGGGAAAGAGGGCAGCTATGCCGACGCCGCCGCCGACCATGAGCACCGTGCCGTAGTTCTCGATCTCGCTGGGAGTGCCGAGAGGGCCGGAGATGTCCTGGATGCAGTCCCCGACGCCGAGTCCGGACATGAGAGCCGTCGTCTTGCCTACAACCTGGAAGATGAGGCGGATAAGCCCCTTCTCGCTGTCGTAATCGGCGATTGTGAGGGGGATTCTCTCTCCCGAGTCGTCGACGCGGAGAACGACGAACTGGCCCGCCTTCGCGTGATTCGCGATGCGCGGAGCTTCGACCCAGATGTCGAATTCTTTCGGCGCAAGCTTTTGCTTTGATACGATTTTGAACATGATGTACCTCCTCTAAGAATGTAAGAGCAATTTATGCCTCGTTTCCCAATTTACGCAAACTGGCTATAAATTTAACGCAATTTCGTAAATAATGCAATGTGCCTAAGCATAAAAGGGCAAACCAACCGTAAAAGAATTTTTGGAGGAATGGTACGGACGCTAAAAGGAAGGTTTTTTGCGAAAAAACATCTGTCTTTTATGCGGGGGACTATTTAGAGTTTATGGGGTATAATATAATAAGTGAAACGATTTTAAAATAACTTTAAGGAGCGGTGATATAAATATGGAAGTAAAGGTATACACGTCACAGACCTGACCGTGGTGCACTAAGGTCAAGGAGTTCCTTGACAATCTTAAGGTGGCATATACGACCGTGGACGTCTCTGCAGACCGGGCGGCGGCGATGGAGCTTGTAAAAAAGACGAAACAGATGGGCGTGCCGGTCACCCTCATCGGCGATAGGTTCGTCGTCGGCTATAACCCCGGAGAGCTGGAGGCGGCCCTCAAGGAAAATAACCTGATTTCCTGAAAACCTGACGCCGTTTACACTCTTTAGAGGCGGACGGAGAGTGAAAAAAAGAGAGATTGGGTATATTATAGTGACGGCGGGCCTGGAGCCAGCCGTCGCTATTTTTTTGTTGTTCACATTCATGCAGAAGGCCGGTGTTTTCGATGAAGAAAATTTCATTTTCATTTGGCGCATCATTGGGCGGGAGCACAACGACATTTACTGAACTGAAAGAGAGTTTTGGCGCGGCGGCGTTGGCCGCGCAGCGATGGCTCGCGGAGACGCCCTCCTGTACCGAGGGACACGGCTGGCTGGCGCTGCCGGATTCCCCGGTCGAAGAGATAGAGGAGACGGCGGCATGGCTTGCGGGCTACGACAGCGTGATACAGGTAGGCATCGGCGGCTCCGCTCTGGGAAACCTGATGCTGAATCAGGCGCTTTTGGACGGTTTTTACAATGAGAGCACGCCGGGGCCGAAGTTTTATCTCGCGGATAATCCCGATCCTGATAAGACGCTCTCAATATGGGAGCGCGTAAAGGAGGGGCGCGTCGCGCTCGTCGGCGTCAGTAAATCGGGCGCCACCGCAGAGACGATGACGCAGTTCCTCTGGTACCGCAGCGAGCTGCTTAAAAAGGGGCAAAGTGACGCCGACATCCTCGTGATCACCGACCCGGAAAAGGGGATATTCCGTGCCTTCGCGAACGGCTCCGACTGCCGCGTGATGGAGCTTCCCGCCTCCGTCGGCGGACGTTACTCCGTGCTTTGTCCCGCGGGGCTTGTCACCGCCGCTGCGCTCGGCATCGACGCTCCCGCGTTGCTCAAAGGAGCCGCCGCGATGAGGGATTTTTTAACCGCGGAGAAAGATTTTGATAAAAATCCCGCGCTGAAGCTTGGCGCGATCCATCTGCTGCACGAGAGGGAGGGACGCCCGATGTCCGTCCTTATGCCCTATTCAAGCAAGATGGCCTACTTCGCGGAGTGGTACGCTCAGCTCTGGGCCGAGAGCCTCGGCAAAAATGGACTCGGGACGACGCCGGTGCGCGCGCTCGGCGCAATAGACCAGCATTCGCAGGTGCAGCTCTACACCGAGGGCCCCGACGACAAGTTTTTCACTTTGATATGCGCAGAGGGTCACGGCGTGGAACTTTCAGTGCCGGCTATAGAGCACGAGGCCCTTTCGCCGCTCAAGTATCTTGATGGGCAGGGAATCGGCGCGATGCTGAACCTCGAGGCGAAGAGCACCGCGGCGGCGATCGTGAAGTCCGGCCATCCGCTCGTCTGGCTGGAGCTTGAAAAGCTCGACGCGGAGACCGTCGGGGCGCTGGTCTTTTTCTACGAATATCTGACGGCGCTCACGGGACGCATGATGGGCATCAATCCCTTCGACCAGCCCGGCGTCGAGCAGGGTAAGAAATATACTTACGGCCTTATGGGCCGCGCGGGCTATGAAAAGGACGCCGAAGAGGTAGGCGAGTGGTTCCGAAAGATCGCCGCTGAGAGGATCGAGGCGCTTTAATTCCAGACTTGACTGATAGAAAACAGGCGGGCCGCTTCCTTATGGATTGAGGAAGCGGGCCTTTTTATGAAAGTAACTCCTACTCCGATATCCTCAGTTTGATGAAGTCTCCCGTGAGGTTCCAGCTCTTTTCGATGATGTTGTCGGTCTCTCCCGGCTGCATCCAGGGGAGCATATTTGCCATGCCAAAGGCGTCTATTACCGCGATGAACCGTTCTCCGCTGTCATTTATGTAGAGATATACGCCCTCGGGCTGTTGTTTTGCCATGTTGAGAAGCCTCCAAATTTCCACAAGAGATATTATAATAATTATATTACTACATACCGAAAGCAACGGCTAGTTTGCGAACGGCTTAATTTATGTCCTGCGGGAGGAATGACGGATGAGGCTCAGCACCTTTATATGGCTGGTATTTATTTTACTGACGGTGGCCCCAGGCGTCATCATCCATTTTCTCCGGCGCGGCTCACGCTGATGTCGCCGCTTATCTATTACCTCGCGGCCTTCGGGGCCTATACGGTATTTATCATCCTGCTGACGGGACAGTCCTTTGCCTGGAAGGAGACGAAAAAATCCTTCTATCTGGGCGACATGAAGGTGGCGCTGTTTCCGACGCTGGCCACCTTCTGCGCGACGTGGATGAGTCCGCTCTCGCTCGTAGGCTTCGGCATTTGGTTTTACCGTTCCGGTTATGTCGCCTTCTGGGCTTCGGTCAACGGCTGGATGATCGGCCTGCTGTTTTTCCCCTTTGTAGTAAAACGTCTGCGGGCGGCGCGCGTCACCTCTCTGCCCGAGTGGCTTGAAAAGCGCTACGGAGACGTGCGCGTGCGCAGGCTCGTTGCGCTGACGATGATTTTTCTCTATGTCGTCTATCTGGTCATTCAGTTCCGCGCCTTCGGCGTCGTCGTTTCGTATATGCTTGAGATACCGCAGGGGTTCGCGGCGACCTCGCTGATCTACCTCTTTGTGCTGTACACGACCTTTGGCGGCTATCTCTCCGTCGTGCGCAGCGATATGCTCAACCTGCTGCTGATAATCCTCGGCGTGACCGTAGCCGCCTGGTTCTGCCTGCCGGAGGGCTTCAGCTTTACCGCCGCCCGTGAGGTGTTCCGCGCCGAAAGCGCGGAGCTTTCCCTGAATAGTTTTTCCCTCTCGGAGGTATTTTCCGCCTTCGCGATGATGCTTGTCTGGGGGCTCGGCGTCGCCACCAACCCGCAGTATATGATCAGGATAATCGCCTGCCGCAGCAGGCGCGAGGCTTACGGAATGCTGACGCTCTCTCCCTATGTGGTTGGCTGGATATATCTCTGCCTGACGTTTTTCATCATGGTCTGCCGCCTGAAATATCCGCTTATCGGCGGCCTTGAGGAGACTCTGGCCTTTGCCAAACTTGGGCAGTTTCTTCCGCCTTTTGCCGGAATGCTGCTGCTTGTATGTGTCATCGCGGCGGCGGTGAGCACGGCCAACTCGCAGCTGCTGCTCGCCGCCTGTTCCCTCTGTTATGATCTGCTGCCGCTGAAAAAGGACGAAAGCGAGCTGCGCCCCTTTCAGGAGGAGCGTTTTCTCTTTATCAACCGCATTGCGATAACGGTGATAGCCTCCGTCGCCCTGATGCTGAGCCACGCGGGGCTGCCAGGCTATATAAAGCTGGGGACGATAAGCTGGACGCTCGTCGCGATCGCCTATTTTTATCCGCTCTTCACTCCCGGGCTCATCGTTAAGGAGATACTTTTCGCCGTCCTCAGCCTCGCGATAATGCTCCAGTTCCTCCTTATATTTGGTTTCCATATCGAACCGGAGTATGCGATGCTCATCGTGCTTGTTGGGGAATGGCTGGTCTTTATGGCTGCTAAGTTTGTGAGGTCTAAGAAATGTTTCGCAGGGTAAGTCTTGAAGCCCTGATGAAATGGATATTCCTCCTGCTCGCGCTCTCTATGGTGGTGCTGATGCTTGGAGCGCGCCTGCACCAGAGTTACAGCGACAAGCTTGTCTCTGCCGGCAGGTCGGCGGAGAGGCTGAAGCGCCTGATGAAAGATTATGATCTCAGCTACAGTCCGGAGGTCATGGCGCAGGAGCTAGGTCCCTACTGGCGCGGTACCTCCGCCGGTGAGGTCCCGTCGCTCACCATAGACAGCGGCGGCAAAGAGTATGGTTTTTCCGCCAACACGCAGAGGATTTATGTCGATATGGTGGAGGAGGAGCGTTACCTGATACTGGTCGGGATGCTCGGGCTCATCATCGCCGTAGAACTTGCCGTATTCCTCTCGTATATGCTTACGAGGCCGCTGCGCCGCCTTACATGGATGTGCCGGGAGGTCGCGGGTGGTGTATCGGTAAGGATACCGCAGACGCTCTTTTCTCCCTATGAATTTCACGAGCTTGTCGAGAGCTTCAACAATATGTCCTCTCAGCTTGAACGGTGGCGCGAGGTCCAGCGGCAGGTGAGCCGGATGGACCGGCTGGCGGCGCTTGGCGAGATGATATCCGGGCTTTCCCACGAGATACGCAACCCGCTCGCGAGTATGCGGATACAAACGGATCTGCTGCGCGACGAGATAGACAGGCTGGCCGCCGGTGGAGAGGGGCAGCAGGACGCGGAGGAGGCACGGGAGCAGATCGCTGTTCTCGGCAGCGAGATGGACCGGCTCAACAATATAGTTATGCAGCTTCTTTCATTCGTGAGGCCGCGTCCTACCGTCATTACGCCGGTGAAGCTGGACGACCTTCTGCCGTGGAGCGGGGCGATGCTCGGCTCGCAGGCGCAGAAATATAATGTGCGGCTGGTATTGCAGAGCGCAGCGCAGGATGTCGCCGTCATGGCGGACAGCGAGCTGCTGCGTCAGCTGGTGATGAACCTCGCTCTCAACGCGATGCAGTCGATGTCGCCGCTGAATGGGGAGCGGGAGATGGTGCTGACCGTCGCCATCGGCTACGCCCCGGCGCCGCGCGGCGGGGAGAAGATGGGGATGATAATGGTCTCCGACACGGGACCAGGGATATCCCCCGATATCGAACACAGGATTTTCGACCCCTTTTTTACCACGAAAAAGGAGGGTACGGGGCTTGGCCTCAGTATCGTACAGCGAATAGTGGAGGGGCTCGGCGGCGAGCTTTCGCTTGAGAGCTCGCCGAACGGAACTACATTTAAGATCTATCTGAAATTACAGCACGGAGGAAGAGACGATGAGCATCTGGATAGTTGACGACGAGACCAATCTTGCGGGGGGGCTGAAAAAGGCCTTTGAGAAAAAGGGCTACAGCGTTAAATGTATCCCCACGATACATGAATTGCAGGAGGCGCTCAACACCGAGATACCGTCGCTGGTGTTCCTCGATCAGTGCCTCCCCGACGGAAACGGCCTCGACATGCTGCCGATAATCCTCAAGATCGCGCCTCGCTGCCGTGTGGTGATGATGACGGCCTTCGGCGATTCCAGCCTCGTCGTCAGGGCGATACGCCAGGGAGCCTATAATTATCTTGACAAGCCCTTCCCCCTCGACGCGGCGATGAATATGGTGACGCGTGCCTTTGAATCGATACGGCTGCAGAATCAGGCCGAGGTGATGATGGCCGACGAATCGAATCTGTTGCTCGGCTCCTCTCCCGCGATGGAAAAGGTCAGCGAGACGCTGTCAAAGCTCGCTCCCTACCAGGATGTGACGGTGCTTTTGACGGGAGAGAGCGGTACTGGGAAGGAGGTGGCGGCAAGGATGATCCACCGCGCCTCAAACTGCCAGGGGGAGTTTGTCGCAGTCAACTGCTCGGCGATACCGGAGGCGCTGCTGGAGGCGGAGCTCTTTGGCTACGCCAAGGGGGCCTATACCGGAGCCGACTCAAATAAGCCGGGGCTGATCGAGGTCGCCGACAAGGGTACGCTCTTTCTCGACGAGATCGGCGATCTGCCGCTCTCTCTGCAGACGAAGCTGTTCCGCTTTATCGACCAGCGTACGATAAGGCCGCTGGGGAGCACGAAGGAGAAGAAGATAAGCCTGAAGCTCATCTGCGCCACCTGCCTTGACCTTGAAAAGAAGGTGCGGGAGGAGAGCTTCCGCAAGGACCTCTATTTCCGGATATCGGTGATACCGATAAAACTGCCGCCGCTGCGTGAACGGGGGAAGGATATCCTCGAGCTGGCCTCATATTTCCTCGGCGACTGCTCTAAGAGGATGAACAGGCCTCTGCCCGAGCTTACGGAGGAGGTGCAGGAGGTCTTTCTGAGTTACCCCTGGCCGGGAAATGTGCGCGAGCTGCGGAACATGATCGAGAGGATCCTGATTCTGCGCAGCCAGGCGGATTCACTTGTGCGCCTCGCCGACCTGCCGATGGAGATGCTTGACGCCCACCCGGTCGGCCTGGTCCCCGAAAGCCGCGTCGTCGCCCCCGGCGCGTCGCTCAACGATACGATTGACCGCGTTGAGCGGGAACTCATCACCGCTGCGCTTGCCAAATGCGGCGGTAACCGCACGCAGGCCGCCGCCGAGCTTGGCATCTCGCGCTTTTCCCTGATACGGAGGATGCAGAGGCACGGGCTTGAATGAACTGAGGCTGCTGTCCGGCCTCCGGGGTAAACCCCGGCTTTCGCCAAAGGCCTTTTTGGGCGCTAACCTTCTGCTCGCGCCGGCCGCGGAGCTCACCGATATCTGCCGCGCGCTGGCGGGGGATAACGCGCTGGTGCGGTTTTCGCCGCCCCGTGGTTTTTCCGTAAGAATAGAGGACGCGGAGGATTTCTACGAAAATATCGCCGAAAGGCCGTCGCTGGACGCCGCCCTCTATCCACAGATATGCGGCTGTCCGGGTTTTGCCTTCCTTGAGGGGACAGCGGCTGATCCGGCCTTTTGGAGCTCGCTGCTTGACGAGCGGGGATACCTGAACACCACGCCCGAGGAGGCCGCCTCCATCGCGGGTATCGACGCCGCGGCGGCGGAACGGTTTATAAAGAATTTACAGGATTATGTCGAGCCCGCCGGCCTTTTTGCCGCTGATCTTAAAGAGTCGCTGCTGATACAGCTGCGGCGCGGCAGGTTAGAGGGAGGCGCCGCCTGGCGGCTGCTTACGGAGGGGGAGGCAGTTCTGCTTTCCGGCCGCGCCGCAGAGTGGGGCGGTTCACAGGGTTTGGAAGCCGGTGAAATCGAGGCGGCGCTGGCGCTGCTTCGCAGCCTAGATCCAGCTCCCGGCAGAAACTTCGCGCCGGCGGCCTTTAGCCTTCCGGACATTGAGTTTGTCATTGAGGGAGAAAGGATAACGCCGCGCCTTATCGTTGAAAATATGCCGCGGGTGGAGAACGGTTTTGCGGAGTTCGAGGCCTTTTCGGATGCTTTGCTGCGTGAAAAATGGCTGCGCGGCGAATGGCGGGCGGCAAGAGATACGCTTAAAAAGCTGGGTATGCGCTACCGCACCCTGCTGCGCGCCGCGTTCCACATCGCCTCCGTCCAGCGCGAAAAGGTCATGGCCCCTTCGCGCCCGCCGGAGCCGCTCACATACAAAGAGGCCGCCGCGGCGTTGTCACTGCATACTTCGACGCTCTACCGCGCAATGCAGAATACCTCCTGTCTGATAAGTGGCAGGAGCTACCCGATGAGGATATTTTTCTCCCGGGCCGCGGCGGCGGAAAAAACGGTCAGTATCGCCGCGCTGCGTACGCAGATCTCAACGCTGCGCGCTCAGGGGCTGACGAACCGCGAGATAGGCGAACGGCTCGGACTGCCGACGCGGACGGTAGCCTGGCACAGCGCAAAGATAGGGGCCGCGCGCGGAAGATAAAAACGGCGGCGCTTCTCTTATTGCCCTGTGTATAAACGCCAAACTATCTTACTGCGGAATGCTCGGCAGGCCGCTGTTTTGCGTGATATTCTAGCTGCCGTTAAATTTAGTTAAGGCCGTTTACCGGAAGAATCTCTGCCTGGTCTTCATTTCCTGGTTGCCGTCGTAAGATATATTTTCGGGTTTTCCTCTATTTTTATCGTTTACCAGCTTCCATTGATGATTTTTACAAATATATAGGCTATATAGGCGGCTGTGGCGGTGAAATGGCCGATCAAGGCGGCGCGGCCGTGTTTACGTTCGCAGAATACGGATGAAAGTGTACCTGCCAGTTCCCAGCCCACCAATAAAAGGCCGCTGCCAATGTAGTTGCGTGGCGAACGGTAGCACCAGCCGAGCTCCGTTCCCAACGGATACTGGGAGGGTTCTTTCACAAAAGAGACGACGTCCGAAACTATGAGGATAGAAAATGTGAGACATAGCAGCCCCCAGACGATCCTTATCGCGAGGGTGGAAATTGAGCGCCGCATGCTCCGGCCCCCGTGTCTCATGCCGGACCGCAGTCGTTCCCGTCCGCAGGCGCGGATGAGGCTGTGGACCTATGCCTCTTCCATTTATGATATGGTTCCGCCCAGCCGTTGAGGAAGCCCATAGCCTCAGTGTCGAAGGCCGTAAAGTCCAATCCACCGCAGTGCAATTCCGCCGCCGCGAATGCCTCCGGCAAAGATAGCCGGCGGAGCAGTTCATATATCTGTTTTTCTTCGGGGGCATTTGCCTCGTCGTCGTAACCAGCCGCGGCGCAGAGCAGCGGAAAGAGCGCATACCAGAGACCGAGCGTCCTGACCGCGCCGCCGGTTGAGTCTGCTTCGTCCGACGCGGCTGCCAGTGCCGCGAGAGGCACGATGATTTCGGCGAGCTCCATAGGGTAGAGGTCGTCGCTCAACTGCGAGCGCGCCGATTCCGGCAGTATTTTTAAATCCAGCAGCTTTCCCCACAGCTCCGAACCGGCGGTGACATAACAGAGTTCGCTCTCGCGGTCGACATAAGTTTTGTCCGCCATGTGGCCGCCTCCATCTTTAATGATATTCTCTGCTTCGCCTCTCTCCTGCTGGGGCAGTTTTGTTGCTGGAATATAAAAGAGATAATGAAGTTTTTTAAGTTCTTTTGCCACGCGCGGGAGAGTATAGCCGCAGTCGAACTGCCTTTGCAGCGCGTAGAGGCTGAGACAGATGCTTTCTCTGCGTGGATGTTCCGGAGCGTGTTTGGCGAGCGTGATTATGGAAGATTCTACGAGGTTCTCTATTTCGTGCATAGACATGATTTTTACGAGGGCGCTGAAATAGTTGGCGGCGACCGCGTTATTTCGCGGCGCTGACCGTGTTCCCCTCTGCGATTATTTTACGCGGTTTTTCTCCGTTAAGTTTCATCCTATAGATGTCGTAAATGTTAGCTGACTTGGCGCGTGATTTTTCCGACGGGGCGTGCGCGGAAAAGATTATCTCGTCCGCGCCGAGCCAGGCGGCGTCGCTTACGCAGAGGCCGCCCACGGCGAGGCGTTCCGTTTTTTTCGTAGTCAGACGGTAGATAAACGCCGCGCCTTTGGCCTCAGCCGGGTTTCCAGCCGCCGCGCAGAGCGCGCATTTTTCGCCGCCGACCTCCGCTGCGAAGAGCCACATGGTGCCGTCCGGCGATACGGATATCCCGGTGGCGCTGCTGATGAGGATATTATCGGAGGGCAGCAGTCTGTTCATGGGGATATTCTCCATAAGCCTGCCATCCGTCTCCGAAAATTTATAGATGTTTTCGAAGTCAAAAGCATATACGAAGGCGGAGTCTGAGGACCAGAAGGGGCCGAAGAGGTCTGTTTTTGCCGTATCCCTGCCAATCGTCATGTTCTTCCTTGTATCGAGGTCATAAAGAGCGGGGAGCCATCTGCTCTGATCGATGAAGATGTTATACAGCAGACGCCTTCCGTTCGAGGACCAGCGGGGGCCGTAACTGTTTTTCCCCGGTACTTCCTTTATCACCCGTGATTTTCTTGAGGCTATATCACAGAACGCTATAAAGCGGCCGCCTGTTTTATCATACTGCGTATAGGCGACCGTGCCGCCGTCGGGCGATATCTCCGGGTCGTAGCCTTTGCACAGCCGCGTTGTCTTTCCCGTCGCGCTATCGGCGGTGTAAATGTAAAAATCACCGCCGCTGACGCGTGAAAAGGCGATCTTTTCCGCCGCGCTGGGGTTGGCGGTAAAAAGTATTAATACTAGTGCCGGCAAGAGTATGGTAAATTTTTTCATATCTGCTCCTCCATTTTTAACAGCCACAATTAATAGTGCTAGTTTAGCACGCATGAGCCGATGTGCGCATCCTGCATAGTGCGAAAAGCGCACACTTGGCACTTGGACTGCCAGCTGCCGCGAAAAGACCGCATCCTGCAGCGGATAAAGATTTTTCTGTTCAATAAAAAATATAGCAACTTTTTTGCATGTATATAGGTGAAGGGTTTTATTAAAATCTCATAGGAGGTAACAAAAATGGCGGAGAAAAAAGAATCTGTAGCAAGCGTGCTTATCGGCGCGGCCTTCCTGATGGCCACTTCTGCGATAGGACCGGGGTTCCTCACACAAACGGCGGTTTTTACCGACAAACTGAAGGCGGCCTTTGCCTTCGCGATCGTCGTTTCCATCATAATCGACATCATCGTGCAGATGAACATCTGGCGTATTCTCGGAGTATCAGGAAAGCGCGCGCAGGATGTGGCGAACGAAGTATTCCCTGGTCTGGGATACTTCTTGGCGATCCTCGTCGCTATCGGCGGCCTGGTATTTAACATCGGAAATGTCGGCGGCGCGGCGATGGGACTCAACGTCATCTGCGGCCTGGCTCTAGCGCCCGGCGCGGTGATAAGCGCCCTGGTCGCCATCGCGCTCTTCCTCAATAAGGAGGCCGGCAAGGCGATGGACATGTTTACGAAGGTACTTGGTATAATCATGCTCTGCATGGTCGCCTTCATGGTCGTCAAGACGATGCCTCCGGTAGGGCTGGCGCTCAAAGAGACCGTGATGCCCTCAAAGATAGACTGGCTTACGATCCTCACGCTGGTCGGCGGAACGGTGGGCGGCTACATTACCTTCGCTGGTGCGCATCGTATCATTGACGCCGACATCGTCGGCGTAGGCAACCTGGAAAAGATATCCCGCGGCTCCGTGACGGCGGTCTGCATCACCGGCGTGATGCGTTACCTGCTCTTCCTCGCCATCCTCGGCGTGGTTGTGACCGGCGTGGCGCTGGACCCGAAGAACCCGCCCGCATCGGCCTTCCTCATCGGCGCGGGACAGATAGGCTACCGTATCTTCGGCGTCATCCTCTGGTGCGCGGCAGTCACCTCGGTAGTCGGCGCCTCCTACACCTCGATCTCCTTCCTGCGCACGTTATTCAGTCAGATCGAGGCGAAGCACCGCTACTGGATAATCGGTTTCATCTGCGTATCAACGGCTATCTTCACGACGATGGGCAACCCGGTGACGCTGCTTGTATTCGCAGGCTCGCTGAACGGACTCATCCTTCCCGTTTCGCTGGGCGCGGTGCTGCTGGCGGCCTACAATAAAAAGATCATCGGCGAGGGTTACCGCCACCCGATGGTCCTCACAGTGCTGGGCTGGATAATGGTCGTCTTCACGGCCTGGATGGGCTTCAAGTCCCTTACGGGAATAATGAAACTTTTCGGCTAAGAGAAAAGGGTTTACGGTGTAAAATTAGAGAGGGGCCTGACCGCTCCTCTCTGATGCGAAGGGGTGATGTCGGTGGCAGTATATATTGATGAACCAAAATATTTGAACGCCGGTGAATCCTGCGTCGTGATTGAGTTTGCCGACGAGATAGACCGCGGGGCGAACGACGCGGTGATGAATCTTAAAAAATATCTTCTCACACAGAAAAATGTGCCGGTGGTGGAGTGCCTTCCCACCTACAGATCGCTGGCGGTCTATTTCGACCCTAATATGACCAGCGCCGTCGCCGTGATAAAAGAGGCTCAGGCCGCACCTAAGCTGGGCGGTGAAGCGTCCGGCGCGCCGCACACGGAGATCGCGATACCGGTATGTTACGGCGGAGAATATGGGCCGGATATCGCTAATGTCGCGGAACACGCGGGGATATCCGAGGAGGAGGTTGTCAAGCGCCACAGCGCGAAGGCCTGCCATTGCTATATGATCGGCTTCATGCCGGGTTTTGCCTATCTTGGTGGCATGGACGAGAGCATCGCGACGCCGCGCCTCACCAATCCGCGCACCGTCATCAAGGGCGGCAGCGTCGGTATAGCGGGAAAGCAGACGGGTATATATCCGATAGACAGCCCCGGCGGCTGGCAGCTCATCGGGCGTACGCCGCTGCGCCTCTTTACGCCTGAGGCCTCGCGCCCGACGCTGATCGAGGCCGGGTATGAGGTACGCTTCGTTCCCGTCACGGAAGAAGAATACAAAAAAATCGAAGCCGAAGTGGCTGTGGGTGCCTATGTGCCCGTCATAACGGAGGCGGTATAGGATGGAACTGACGATTAAAAAGGCGGGGATGCTCACCTCCGTGCAGGATATTGGCCGCTGGGGATACCAGTCGAGCGGTGTTCCTGTCGCGGGGGCGATGGACCTGCCGGCGCTCAAACTCGGCAACGCTATGCTTGGCAACCCGGAGGGGGCGGCGGCGCTGGAGGTTACGCTGCTCGGGCCGGAGATAGAGGTAAAGGGAGGCGGAGCGGCGGTATTCTCTGGAGCCGACCTTGGCTTCTCTGTCAACGGCAGGGCCGTTGGCTCCTGGAGGGCCGTAGTGCTGCAGGACGGCGACATCATTACCTTTACCGGACCTAAAGGCGCTGGCTGCCGCGGCTGCCTCTGCTTTGCGGGGGGCGTCGACGTCCCTGTCGTGATGAACAGCCGTACGACATACATGCGCGCGAAGATAGGCGGCCTGGACGGCCGGGCTCTTAAGAGCGGCGACGTGATAAAGGTAGGTGAGCCCGCTCCCCTCTGGAGACGCCTCGAAGGGTTCCGTCTTCCGGCGGAGCTGAACCCCGCAGTCACGGCGGAAGAGCCGCTGGCGATAATTACCGGACTGCAGCAAGACGCCTTCACGGAAGAGGGACGTAAGCTGCTCTTTGCTTCGGAATATCTCATCACCGCCGAATCCGACAGGATGGGCTGCCGCCTCGAGGGGCCGAAGATAGAGCATTCGGATAAGGGTGCGGATATAGTCTCCGACGGGATACCGCTCGGCGCGGTGCAGATCCCCGGACATGGAATGCCGATCATAATGCTTGCCGACCGCCAGACTACGGGAGGCTACACAAAAATCGGCGTCCTCACGCCGCTTTCCGTCGAGGCGCTTGTTCAAAAGATGCCTGGCATGAAGGTCAGATTCCGCGAGGCAGGGCTCTCCGAGGGAGAGGCGGAACAGCGGAAGATAGCCGAGGCTGTGAAACGCGTGAACACGCTGCGCCTGTCATATGTTTCGCGGAGTCAGCAGGTATCATCGCCGCCGCTTTCGGGACGTTTTAAAATCACGCTCAACGGAAAAACATACGAGATCACCTGTGAAGAGATATAAAGAAAAGGAGTGACCGATCATGTACAAAGTAGACCTTAACAGCGATATCGGAGAGAGCTTCGGCGCCTATAAGATGGGCGACGACGCCGCGATCATGAACGCCGTGACCTCGGCGAACGTAGCCTGCGGCTTCCACGCAGGCGACCCGCTTGTGATGAAAAAGACGCTCAAGACCTGCGCCGAAAAGGGCGTCGCTGCCGGCGCGCATCCCGGTTATCCCGACCTTGTGGGCTTCGGACGGCGAAACATGAAGTGCACCCCCGATGAGGAGTATGCGGACTGTCTCTATCAGATAGGCGCGCTGAAAGCCTTCTGTGAAGCAAACGGCTTCAGACTCCAGCATGTGAAGCCGCACGGCGCGATGTACAACCAGGCCGCCAAAGACCCGGCGCTCGCGAAGGCGATCGCTCAGGCCGTTAAAGACGCCGGTGAAGATATAATCCTTATGGGGCTCGCGAACTCGGAATTTGAGCGGGCCGCGAAAGAGCTGGGAGTTCCCTTCGCGGCAGAGGCCTTCGCCGACCGCGGCTACATGCCGGACGGTTCGCTCGTGCCGCGTTCGCAGCCGGGCGCGCTGATCCACGATGTGGAGGCCGCCGCGAAGCGCGTCGTGCGCATGGTCACCGAAGGGACCGTCGAGGCGGTGGACGGCACGGTGATAAACTTCCGTCCGCAGTCGATATGTATGCACGGCGACACCCCCGAGGCCGTTGAAATGGCGAAAGCCGTCCGCACCGCGCTTGAGGCCGCGGGCGTTAAAGTTACGAACTTGAAGGAGGTCGTGCTCGGATGACGCTGCCCTTTGACGTCGCACCATTTTACTCAACAGACCCGAAAGAGATGCGCCGGCTGATACGTGAAAATGAATGGGTGTATCCCACCTCCGGCCTCTGCCACTGCCACGTACAGGCGAACATGATCGTCCTGCCGAAAGAATGGGCCTATGATTTTCTGGTATTTGCCCAGCGCAACCCTAAGCCCTGCCCGATTCTGGACATCACGGAGCCGGGGCAGTGGGAGGCTAAACTGATCGCTCCCGGCTCGGACGTACGCACGGACATTCCGAAATACCGCGTCTGGGAAAACGGCGAGCTTGTCGACGAACCATCAGACGTCGTTAAATACTGGAAGGACGACCTTGTAGCTTTCCTGCTCGGCTGTTCCTTCAGCTTTGAGGGCGCGCTGCTGGAGGCGAACATCCCCATCCGCCATATCGATATGAACTGCAACGTGCCGATGTACGTCACGAACATTCAGAACCAGCCTGCGGGCCGCCTCTCCGGGCCGATGGTCGTCAGCATGCGTCCGGTCAAGTACGCTCAGGTTCCGAAGGCGGTGCTCTCGACGGGGCGGTTCCCCGCGGTGCACGGCGCGCCGGTACATATCGGCGACCCAGTGGCGATCGGCATCAAAGACGTCAGCAAGCCCGACTTCGGCGACGCGGTAGATATCCGCGACGGCGAGACGCCGGTCTTCTGGGCCTGCGGAGTAACGCCGCAGGCGGTGCTCATGAAGAGCAAACCGCCCTTCGCGATCACGCACGCCCCAGGCTATATGTTCATCGGCGACCCGAAAGACGTGGATTACGCGGTATTTTAAACTAACAAAGAGAGACTCGACATATACCTGCATCCCAGGCGGCCCTAAAGTGGCTTCCTGGGATTTTATTTGCCTTTCTCTCTCGGGTTTGCCGGTAAATGATTCCTTGGTTCAAATGGTGATGGTTGATTTGATTGACGGTCTTCCCAAAAACGATTCGTATATAGGTCATAATTCTTTGCTGTTACTCTTCCATCTGCCTGCTAGCGTATTTTAGCGGAGTCACCCGCACATGTTATAGGCGTATTGTTTTATGCAGTATATCTATTTATTTAGCTAAAATATTTATATATTAATATAATTACTATAAATAAAAGTATTTATAGAATATATACATCTACAAAAATACAATATTTAAAAGATAAGAAAATATCAGGATTATATCTTTTATTAGTGGTATCCATTGCATATTTGATATTTTAATAAAAAGTAAAAATTGGATATAGACTAAAATAAGTTGTTAAGGTATATTATCTTTGCCAACGGAAACAGAGATCAATAAAATCGAATAAACGGGAGGAAACATGATGATTTTAACGAATCCAGTTGTTATTTCAGTTGTTGTGATGATCGCGCTATGTCTATTTAACCTTAACATTGTACTTGCCCTTCTTATCGCGGCTCTTGTTGCGGGAGTAAGCGCCGGCATGAGCATTTCCGATACGATGGGGACGCTTATCGGCGGCATGGGCGGCAACGCCGAGACCGCGCTCGCCTATTTCCTGCTCGGGACCTTCGCCGTTGCGATCGGCCAGACCGGTATCGCCTCTATCGCCTGCAAGAAGATAGCGAAGGTTGTTAAGGGACGAAAATATATCCTTCTCTATATTCTGGTCGTCATCGCCTGTATGTCGCAGAATCTGGTCCCCGTCCACATCGCGTTTATCCCGATTTTGATACCGCCGCTTCTTCTGCTCTTCAACGAGCTTAAAATAGATCGCCGCGCGGCGGCCTGTGCGCTCACCTTCGGCCTTAAGGCTCCCTATATCGCGCTTCCCGTCGGTTTTGGGCTCATCTTCCACGGAATAGTTTCCAGTGAGATGGGGCGCAATGGGATGGAGATTGCGAAGACAGGCGTCTTTCACTATACATGGATAATAGGATTAGGTATGGTCGCCGGCCTTCTTATCGCGCTCCACATCTCGTACAGCAAGCCGCGCGTCTATGAGAATAAGCCAATCATCGGCGCCAATATGGATATGCCGGAAGAGAAATTCACGCGGACACACGTACTCGCCTTTGTCGCCATCGTCGTGGCCTTCGCGGCGCAGCTCATGACAGGGTCACTGCCGCTCGGCGCTTTAGCCGCCATCATCGTCATGATCCTTACCCGCACGATTCCATGGAAGGATATCGACAGCACCTTTATGGGCGGGCTGGAGATAATGGGGCTCATCGCCTTTATTATGCTCATTGCAGCAGGCTATGGAAATGTTCTGCGCGAAACGAAAGCAGTTGACGAGCTCGTATCAAGCGTCGTCGGTATTGTCGGCGGCAGCCGCTTCTGGGGGGCGTTTCTCATGCTGGCGGTAGGCCTTCTCGTTACGCTCGGCATCGGGACATCTTTCGGGACGATCCCCGTCATTGCCGCGATATACTGCCCGCTCGCGGCACAGCTCGGCTTCTCCGTTGGCGCTACAGCCTGTCTCATCGCGGCCGCCGCGGCGCTGGGGGATGCCGGCTCTCCCGCCTCCGATTCGACCCTTGGCCCCACCTCGGGACTGAACGCCGACGGTCAGCACAACCATATATGGGACACCTGCGTGCCGACCTTCCTGCACTATAATATTCCGATATTCATCGCCGCGATGATCGGCGCGCTCGTCATATACTAAAAGAGCAGTTTATATAACAGAATCAAAAAGGGTCGAAGCGGATATTCAGTCATCCGTTGCGGCCCTTTTGCATATTGGCCTCTTCAGGAGGCAAGCTTTTGGGCCCGTCCGGCGGCCCGCTTGAACCAGATTCCCCATAGCGCCTCCAGCAGACCGCAGACAATGATGATATACCGGATATCAACCAGATCGCCCAGCGGTCCGAAACAGAGGATTGCCAGCGGCATGACGCCCTGAGATACGAACTGCAGGAGGGAAAAGACGCGGCCCATGTAGCTTTCGTCGGTGTTTGTCTGTATCAGCACCGTCTGCGCCGTGATCATAAAGGGAAGAAATATCCCCGCGACGCAGTCGAGGGCCAGGAATACCCAGAATATTTTTGTGAGCCCCATCAATGTGAAAATTATGCCAAAGCCCGCGAGCGAAACGGCGATCACAGCCACCTTGTCGTGGAAATCGCCCCTCCAGGCGATATAGGCGCCGCCGAGCAGAGAACCGGCGGTCCAGAAAATTTCATTAGCGGTGAGCCGCCAGACTTCGCCGCCAAAGTTCCTCGCCACCATAAGCGGCGAGAGAAAGGCAGCTGGTGTGATGAGGATGAAGCTGACGGCGTAGCAGATCGTGATGGTCTTCAAAAGCGGGTTGTCCAGCGTGTAGCGGACGCCGCTCTTCAGTTCAGCGATGATGCTTCCATTAGGAGCTGTTTTCCGTGGCTGCGCCTTTACCCTGATCGCCGCCATAATGACGATCGCCAGGAGGGCGGTGCTAACGTCTATGAGAAAGGTCCATTTTATTCCCATCGTACCGAGAATGAAGCCTCCAACGGCGGGGGAGATCAGCAGCAGTATGTTGTTCAGCGTCTGGTTGATGCCGTTTATTCTCACCAGCTGATCCGCCGGGACTATTTGTGGGTAGAGGGCGTTGACCGCGGGCGACTGAAAGCCGCCGCCGATAGAGCGGAAAAATGAGACCGCGATAAGCAGCGTCAGGCTCTCGAAACCGGCGTGAAAGGCGGCGAAGGCTGCGAGGGTCGCGAGCGCCGTGAATCCGTCCGAAAGCATGATGATCATCTTTCGGCTGTATCTGTCGGCGACAACGCCTGCCCACAGCGAGATAAATATCTGCGGCGTCAGCGCCGCGATCGTCGATATCGTTATCCAGCTGCCGGAGGAGGTCTTGAGCGTTATATACCAGATGA
Source organism: Cloacibacillus porcorum (assembly GCF_001701045.1). Classification (GTDB taxonomy): domain Bacteria; phylum Synergistota; class Synergistia; order Synergistales; family Synergistaceae; genus Cloacibacillus; species Cloacibacillus porcorum. The sequence continues at coordinate 1,952,494 of NZ_CP016757.1, read as the reverse complement.
TGCTGAAGCCGACCACGGAGGAGCCGAACATGGAGAGGTTCTGGCTGATGAGAAAGAGGAATATCTCCTTTTTCCATCTGTTGTTATTAGCCGTTATCTCATTATTCTTTAAGTCCATCTCGCTTGCACCTCGCAATCCATACGCATCAGGAAACGACGCCGGCCGTCTGGCAGGAAAACGCTCCGCGTTTTCTGTTATGCGGCGGCCTTCACGGATAAGGCATATTTCACAAGATTTATCCGTCTTTGACGGCCTCCGCCTGTGATATTGAGCTTCGTCCACCTAAGAGCATATTGCCGCCATTATATACGAAGCCCGGCTCTTCTTTCATAAAATGAACGGAGATATCACCGTTTCAGATGATATCCCCGTTCTGCTTTGCATTTTGTGAATGGCCGCCCTGATTTTGCCTGCTGCCAAAGTAATTGCAGTTGGCAAAAAGGGCAGTTTCTTTACGGTTTTTTCTACTTGCTGGGCGTTACGATGTCCTTATCGGTTACCACTCCGTAATAGTGGAACTTTCCGTCCTTCACTATCTGTATCTGCACCGGCTTGACGACTTCGCCCTCGGGGGTAAAGCCGCTGATCAGTCCGGTGAGGCCGTCGTAGTTTTTCGTCGCCGCGAGAGCTTTGGCTACAGCGGGACCATCGGTCGTTTTGGCCTGCTTGATGGCGTTCGCAAGCAGCATGAAGGCGTCGTACGCCGAGGCTCCGACCATGTCGGGCTCAATCTTATGGAGCTTGCGGTACGTGGCAAGGAACTCCTGCACCTCTTTGCGTTTGTCGTCGCGGTTGAGGTTGGTCACGATGATGAGTCCCTCGGCCGCCTTGCCGGCTATCTCCGTGGTCTTCGGGGAGTCGGCGCCCTCTTCTCCGATGAACTGTACTTTAATGCCCATCTCCTGCGCCTGTTTCATCGCCGGGCCCACCTGAAAGTAGTAGCCGCTGAAGAATACCACGTCGGGATTGGCCGCCTTCATCTTGGAAAGATAGGGTTTGAAATCCTTCTCGCTCATCGGGTACTTCTGCTGTGACACTATCTTTGCCTCCGGGTGCTTCGCGAGATATTCGTCGAATCCCTGGGCAAGGGTCGTGCCGAAGTCGTTGTCGCTGACGATGAGGGCGATCTTTTTTGCCTTAAGGAGTTTGACCGCCGTGTATGCCGCGCCCTTGCCCTCTACCGTACCGAGGAATCCGTTGCGGAAGGTGTAGTCGCCCTTTGTGATATCGGGGTGCAGGGCGTAGGCCGAGACGAGCGGGATCTCTTCGTCGTTGAATATTGTGGAGACAGCTCTTGTCGGAAGGCTGTACGAGCCTGCGACAAAGGCGACGACTCCGTCCTGGCCGATGAGCTTGTTCGCCAGCGGCACGGACTGCTTCGGGTCGGCCGCGTCGTCGTAGCAGACAAGTTCGACCTTCTTGCCGAGCAGTCCGCCCTCTTTGTTTACTTTGTCAACGGCGATCTTCACGGACTCGTAGACGCTGAATCCGTCAGCCGCAGCAAAACCGGTGAGAGGGGCGAGCATGCCGACCTTGATCGTATCCGCCGCCATCGCGCCGCCGGTGAAGGCGATGAGCGCAAGAGCGAGCGCCGCAATTAAAACGCTGAAACTTTTTCTCATGATATCACTACCTCCTGTTTTTTATGCGCCTAGATACGCCTCTCTCACCCGCCTGTCGGCGAGGAGTTCGGCGCTTGAACCCGATATGTTTATCTGTCCCGTCTCCAGCACATATCCCCTGCCGGAGATGCGCAGGGAGGCGAGGGCGTTCTGTTCCACGAGCAGTATCGTTATATTTTTGTCTCTGTTCAGCGAGCGCAGCACCTCGAATACCTGTTCCGTCAGCTTGGGCATCAGCCCCATGGAGACCTCGTCCACAAGCAGCAGCTTCGGGTCGGATACGAGGGCGCGGGCGATCGCAAGCTGCTGCTGCTCTCCGCCCGAAAGGGTGTTCGCGAGCTGCGTGCCACGTTCCTTTAGTATGGGAAATAGTTCATAGATCATCGCAAGTTTTCCCGCGAGCTTTGACTGCATCCCGTAGACACCCATCTTGAGGTTCTCGTAGACGGATAGCTGCGGGAAACAGCGCGCCCTTTCGGGGACGATCTTTATCCCGAGCGCCGATCTTTTGTGCGCCGGCAGGCTGGTGATGTCCCTGCCCTCAAAGATTATTTTGCCGGAACGCAGCGGCTGGAGCCCCATCAGCGCGCGCAGCGTCGTCGTCTTGCCGGCGCCGTTCGCGCCGATTATCGAAACAAGCTCGCCCTGCGCGACCTCGAAACTTATCCCGTGTACCGCCTCAATATCGCCGTAGGCGACGCGCAGGTCACTGACGCTCAGCAACATCGGCGCAGTCCCCCTTTCCAAGATATGCCTCGATAACGGCCGGGTTGGCGCTTATCTCGGCAGGCAGTCCCTCCGCAAGTTTGCGCCCGTGGTCGAGCACCACTATCCGGTCGGAGAGGCCCATCGCCACGCGCATGTTGTGCTCGATGAACAGCACAGAGACGCCGTCCTCACGGATTCTCATTATCAGCTCCTCCGTGGCCTTTATCTCCTCGTAGCGCAGGCCGGAGAAACATTCGTCGAGAAGCAGCAGCTTCGGCTCGAGGGCGAGGGCTCTGGCGATCTCCAGCTTACGCAGGTTGCCAAGGGGCAGCAGCGCGGCCTTGAGCTCAGCCTTGTCCGCCAGTCCGACCCGCCGTAATATCTCCATCGCACGCAGGCGGCTCTCCGCGGTGTTCCAGAATCTCCACGAGAGGCGGAAGCTGCCGTATTTCATCATTCCCAGAGCGACGATCACATTATCCAGGACGGAGAGCTCGCTGAAGGGCTTCACCACCTGGAAGGTCCGTCCGACGCCGAGCATCGCCATCTTGTACGGCGGAAATCCGTTTGTCCTCATGCCGTTGAGAAGTATCTCGCCGCCTGTAGGTTTATAGACCCCGGATATCATATTGAAGCAGGTTGTTTTTCCGGCTCCGTTGGGCCCTAAAAGGCCCAGTATTTCGCCGCGTTTTATTTCAAAGCTCACATCATCGACCGCTTTAAGGCCGCCGAAATTTATCGACAGATTTTTGACCTCAAGAATGACCTCACTCAACTTTGGCGCCCCCCTTCGGGCCTTTCCTGCCGGCCGTCAGATTTTTCAGGGACATCATCGTAGAACCGCCGAGGATGCCGCCCGGCATGAAGCGTATCATCAGCAGGAGCAGCATGGCGTAGAGGAACATCCTGTAATTGACGAGAGGTCTGAAAACCTCCGGCAGGATTCCCAAAATGACGGCTCCCACCAGCGGCCCCCAGAAGGTGCCGAGCCCGCCGGCGACGACGATCGAAAGCAGCGTCACGGAAAATGGGAAGGTGAAGGAGTCCGCGCTGATGAAACGCATATAGTGCGCGTAGAGCACGCCGGAGAGCCCAGCGAGCGCCGTGCCGAGGACGAAAGCCGTCAGCTTGGCGCGTACGGGAGAGACTCCCATGCTGGAGGCCGCCGTCTCCTCCTCGCGCACCGCGAAACAGGAGAGCCCGCTCCACGAACAGGTAAAGAACCGGCAGACGGCCATCGCCAGCACAAGGAAGGCGAGGCAGAGCGCGAAATACCCCGGAGCTTTGAGCACGGTGCCGAAGAACCTTGCGCGGGGAATGCCGCCGATGCCAAGAGCGCCGCCCAGCGCGGGGGTGTACTGGAATATCGCCACCACGATAAAGTTGATGCCGATCGTTGTGATGGCGAGGAAGTCCTCCCTGACGCGCAGGCTTGGCAGGCCGCAGAGCAGGCCGACGGCCGCGACGATGATCACCGAGATCGGCAGCGACTGCCAGAAGGTGAATCCGGCAGCGGTGGTCAGCATCGCCGCGGAATAGGCACCGATGCCAACGAAGGCGGCGTGGCCGAGAGATATCTGTCCGGCGTTGCCGACAATGACGTTAAGGCCGTAGGCCGCTATCGCCTGTATTATTATCTGTGTCGCTACGTTCAGTATATAGCTGTCCATGATGCCGCACCTACCGTTTTCCGAGGAGCCCGGTGGGCTTCCACATGAGGATGACTATCATTGCGATGAATGCCAGCGCGTCGCGCGGCAGAGGAATATTCGCGTAGCCGATGAGGAAGGTCTCGCCAAGGCCGAGCAGCAGCGAGGCGAGCACCGCTCCGGGAACCGAGCCCATGCCCCCCACGACGATCAGCGCCAGCGTCTTGTAGGCGGGGACCTCGCCCATCATCGGATAGACCTGATTGTAATAGATGCCCATCAGGATACCGGCGATCGCCGCGATCGCCGAACCGATGACGAAGGTCAGCGCCACCGTACGCTGGGTGTTGACGCCGAGCGAGGCCGCCGTCTCCATATCCTGCGCGACCGCCCTCATGGCAAGTCCGAGCTCGGTCTTCGTCATCAGCAGCCATAACGCGATAAGAATTATCACCGTCAGACAGTAGACGGCCATAAGCGTGGAAGAGATGGTCACACCGCAGACCACCGCGGATGGGAAGGGCAGCGCGGCGGGAAAGGTGCGAACCTCGGGTCCCGCGACAAGGCGGCAGAACTCCTCGATCGCGATGAGCAGCGCGATGCTGCTTATCAGAGGCACATATGGCGGGTATTTCAACAGCGGGTAATAGATATAACGCTCTATGAGCACTCCGAGGACCGAACAGAAAGCCATGCTCACGATCACCGCGATCAGCACGCTGCCCGTCGACAGGAAGATATAGAGCCCCATGTAGGCTCCGGCGGTGTAGACGGAGGCATGCGCGACGTGGAGGATCTTCATGACCCCGTAAATGAGAGCGAGGCCAAGAGTTATGAGAGCGTACATGGCGCCGGCTCCCAAACCGTTCAGAAACTGTTCGATAAACAATTCCATATGCAAAACATCCCCTCATATGAAGGATTAGGTGATGTATATATTTTAAGCCTCGTATTTATAAATGTAAACTGATTAAATGTCTAATTAACTTAATTTTATAAATCAAAAATAACGATTCTAAAATTTCTGAAACATGTTCTAATTAACACCATGTTCTTTATGCCAGCGGTTATTCAGCAGCTTCGTCCTAGGTATGACAGAAAGCCGCCGTCTACATACAATATTTGACCGTTTACAAAATCCGAGGCTTTGGAGGCCAGAAAGACGACCGGTCCGGCCAGATCTTCCGCCGCGTCGCCCCAGCGTCCCGCGGGGGTTTGGGCGCGGATGAAGCGGTCGAAGGGATTTATCGTACCGTCCGGCATCTTTTCTCGCAGCGACTCGTTCAGCGCGGTCGCCATGTAGCCGGGGCCGATGCCGTTGCACTGAATGTTGCAGCCGCCATATTCCGCGGCAATATTTTTTGTGAGCATCTTCAGGCCGCCCTTCGCGGAGGCATATGCCGCCGCGGTCTCCCTGCCGACTTCACTCATGATGCCGCAGATATTGATTATCTTTCCGCCGCCCCTTTTGATCATTAGCGGGATCACGGCCTTTGCGGCGATAAAGGGGCCTGTGAGGTCTGTATCGACTACCCGGCGGAACTCCTCCGCGCTCATCTCCGTCATCGGCGTGCGGTTGATTATTCCGGCGTTATTGACGAGAATATCTATCGCACCGTATTCGCCGCAAAGATTGGAGAAAAGCGCCGCGACAGCCTCTTCATCGGTGACGTCGCACGGATATCCCCGTGCTTCGACGCCCCTGCGCCGGTAGTCCGTCAGGCCTTCGGCGACGGACTTTTCGCTCCTCGCGTTAAAAAATACCGCCGCGCCCGCCTCGGCGAGCCCGCAGGCCATCGCGAAGCCGAGGCCGCGCGCTCCGCCCGTGACAAAGGCGTTTTTGCCCTCAAGTGAGAATAGCTTTCCGCCGTTCATCTTTCGCGCCTCCTTTATAAGGAAAAGTTACTGTCCTATGTCCTCTCGGCGAATATGGCGAAGGCCTCGTCGTATTTTGTCGGGATGATCTCGCAGACCTCGCATTCCGTTACGCCGTTTATTCTGAAGGGGTCCTCCGCGAGTATGGCATCCAGCTCGGCTCTCTCATCTACTCTGAAAAGTATCGCGCCGCCGGTGCGCGGATTTCGGCGTCCGGAGAAGATGACCTTCTTACGCGCGTAATACCTGTCGAGAAAGGCGGAGTGCGCCGGCAGCCAGCGGTCCACCTCTTCGATATCCTTGACATATTTTGTGATGACCATGAACATGGCGAAGACCCTCCTTCACGATGTATTACTTGGATATTATTTTTTGATCACCAGAAACAGGCTCGAATCGTCCACCTCAAATATTTGCCACTCGTATCCCGCTGCGCGTCCGATCATTTCAAGTCTTTCGCGCCGGTGGGTCGTCGCGCGGAAGCCGTCTCTGCAGACGATGACGCCCTCTTTCGTTTTTTCCATATCCAGTTCGCCGAGCAGCCCCTTGGCGGCCTGCTCCCTGAACCACGCCAGCCTGCCTTCCCAGAATTTCGCATGGTAGGTGCTGAAAAGGGCGGTCCCGCCATTTTTCAGCGATTTCAGCATCTTTATGACGAAAGCCTCCGGATCGTCAGCCTTTACGGAGGACAGCCCGTTCTGCAGACATAATATGGCATCGAAACGCTCCTGCATATCAAGGCGGTGCGCGTCCATAACCAGAAGCTCGGCGTTCGTTACATCCTTGAGATAGTTTTTTCCGTAGGCGACGTTTTTCTCCGAAATGTCGATGCCGGTCACACTTTTGACACCGGGCGCGATCTCCCTCATGATCCGGCCATATCCGGCGGCAATTTCAAGGACGCAGTCACTCTTTTTCAGATGGCTCCGCACGAAGTCTATCTCCCTTTCCAGATATTCGGCGACCCGCGGCAGCTCCGTCTCGTATACCTGGCGCAGCCGCTCAGAATGCAGGTTTTCTGCGTAATAATTTATCTTCGCCACTTTGTCTCCTTACCTCCCAAAAGCTGTTTTCTCATCGCCGCCTGCTGTCCGCCGCGGCTTCACCGTAACGGGTGCGATATAAGGCGCGGGGCCGGGCTCCGTTATGTGGACCCGGCCCCCGCCGATGTATCTTAGTGTTTTGTCACAAGCTCCGTAAGAAACGCTTCGTCCGCGAGATAGGGCAGAGTGATATGCTGTCCCGTGCGGCTGCCGTTGAAGGAGGCCGAGACCTCGAGCGCGCCGTCGTTCCTCGCCCAGGCGCGTCTGGCGACGCCGCTCATCACGTCCCAGTTCATCGCGCTCTTTATCGTCTCGTCAACACGGTATGAGCCGTCGAGCACGAGGCCGAAGCCGCCGTTGATCGCCCTTCCTATTCCCACTCCGCCGCCGTTGTGGAGCGTGACGAGGCTCATGCCGCGCGCGGCGTTGCCCGCGTAGCAGAGTGTCGCCATGTCGGCCATGATGTTGCTGCCGTCTTTGATGTTCGCCGTCTCCCGATAGGGGGAGTCGGTGCCCGATACGTCGTGGTGGTCGCGTCCGAGCATTACGGGGCCGATCTCGCCGTTTCGCACCATCTCGTTGAATTTAAGAGCGATACGGATGCGCCCTTCGGCGTCCTGGTAGAGAATGCGGCACTGGGTGCCGACAACGAGCTTGTTTTTCTCAGCATCGCGTATCCAGGCCCAGTTGTCGCGGTCCTGGAAGCGCCTGTCGGGATCGATACAGGCCATTGCCGCCATGTCGGTCTTGTGCAGATCCTGCGGATCTCTAGAGAGGCAGCACCAGCGGAAGGGGCCGTATCCGTAGTCGAAGAGAAGCGGTCCCATGATGTCTTCGACGTAGCTCGGGAAGATGAATCCGTCATGCGTGTCCGTGCCGTTCTTCGCCACCTCCGTAACTCCCGCGTCGTAGATGGCGCGCAGGAAAGAGTTGCCGTAGTCGAAGAAGTAGCTGCCGCGGTCGACGAGGATCTTTATCAGCTCAAAATGTTTGCGGAGCGAGCTGTCGACAAGTCCTCTGTATTTTTCCGGCTCCTCTTTCAGCAGCCTGGTGCGCTCTTCGAAGGTGACGCCGCAGGGGCAGTATCCGCCGTCGTAGGCGGCGTGGCAGCTGGTCTGGTCCGAGAGCAGGTCGATGGTAATATCATGGTCGACGGCGTACTGGAGGAGATCGACGATATTGCCGTAGAAGGCGATCGAATCGACCTCGCCTCTGTCCATCTCATCTTTAGCCATTTTGAAGGCCTCTTCTGGAGTCTTGGCGATCTTTCTCACCCAGCCCTGTTCGTGGCGCGTCTCTATCCGCGACCAGTCCACCTCGGCGGTGATCGAGACACAGCCGGCGATGTCCGCCGCCTTCGGCTGCGCGCCGCTCATGCCGCCGAGGCCCGAGGTGACGTAGAGACGTCCCCTCAGCCCGTCGCCGCCCTCGCCGAACTTGATGCGGCCCGCGTTGAGGATGGTGTTGTAGGTGCCGTGGACGATGCCCTGAGGCCCGATGTACATCCAGCCGCCCGCGGTCATCTGCCCGTAGTTGGAGACGCCGAGCTGCATCGCGCGGTGCCACTCCTCCTGGTTGTCGAAGATGCCGACCATCAGGCCGTTGGTGAGCATCACGCGCGGCGCGGTGGGGGAGGATTTAAAGAGGCCGAGCGGGTGTCCCGATTCAAGGACGAGGGTTTGGTCCGGCGTCAGGATCTCAAGGTATTTCTTTATCAGAAGATACTGCATCCAGTTCTGGCAGACCTGCCCCGTCTCGCCGTAGGTGACGAGCTCGTAGGGATAGAGGGCGACGTCGAAGTCGAGGTTGTTGTCGATCATCACCTGAAAGGCCTTGCCCTCAATGCAGCCGCTTTTGTATTCGCCGATGGGTTTGCCGCAGAGCTTTCCCTCCGGGCGGAAACGGTAGCCGTAGATACGTCCGCGCGTGCGCAGCTCCTCGAGAAATTCGGGGGCGATCTCCGCGTGATACTCCTCGGGGATATAGCGCAGGGCGTTTTTCAGCGCGAGCACCGTCTCCTTTTCGTTTAGCGTGTAGACGCGGTTCGGCGCGCGGCGGTACCGCTGGTCAAACTCCTTCTTGGGCGGCAGTCCGTCGGGAAATTCCAGCCTAACCTTCATTGCGTTTTCGAGCGATCTGTTGTCCATCATCTCTGTCTCCTCCTGTTATTCCTCCGCGGCGGATGCGCGGAAGATTTTTGTTTTATTTTTTGCTGTTTATAATCTAGCCCCCGCGTATAAAATTTGTGTAAAATAAAGGGGTGGATTTTATCCCTTTATTTTTTGCGCGAAACGGGTTTTCGACGTTTTTGACAAAAATTTTATATTCATTTGACGGCGGAAAATAAAAATCCAATCGTGGGCGAATAATATTTTTAAGACGGAGGAAAAACGGTTGAGTTTGAAGCTGCATCTTCTCGGCGAGGCCTATATAGAACAGGATGGCGGACGGATGGCCATGCCCTTCAAAAAGGCGGAGGCCATTCTCTTCTACCTGGCCCTTGAGGGGCGATGTCACAAAGAGCGGGTGAAGTGCCTCTTCTGGGGGGACCGCGGCGAGCGGCAGGCCTCGGGGAACCTGCGCAACGCCCTCTATCTGCTGCGGAAGGCTCTGCCTCATAACTTTGTATCCGAGCGCGGCTATCTCAGCCTGACGGACTTCGTCACCGACCTGGAGGAGCTGGATATCTCAAGCGCCGCCGCCGCGATACCGCCCGCGCTCTTTGAGGAGCCTCTCTGCGGCTTTGAATCGGTTGATTCGCCCGATTTCAGCGACTGGCTTGACGGCGCGCGCCGGAGGATACGCGACGAGACCGTTCTCCTTCTGCGGAAAAGATTGTCCTCTCTTGAGGGAGAAGTGACGGAGGATAGCCGTATGGAGCTCCTTTCGGCGCTGCTCCGGCTTGACCCCTACGACGAGGAGAGCATGGCCGGACTGATGGAGCTCTATATAAGACAGGGAGCGGCGGTCAAGGCCCTCTCCCTCTGTAGGGCCTTCTGCGAGAGACTGGACGGCGAGCTGGGCGTGAAACCTGGGCCGCGGCTGCGGCGTTTGGCGCGGGAGCTTGCCGAAGAGACGCCGCGCGCGGGCGGACATGATGGGCAGTATTTTTGCTGCCGCGAGAGAGAGGTGCGGAAGATAATTGACCTTCTCAGCGCCGCGGGAGGGCGAACGACGCTCTTTTTCATCCACGGAGAGGCGGGGGTGGGGAAGACCGCGCTCGTCAATTACGTCACGGAGCTCCTTGCCGGGGAGAGAGGCGAGCTCTTTACCGCCTGCCCGATGTCCGTCGGCGAAAAATTCCCCTATTCCTCGTGGAATAATATCGCCGTGCGCCTCGTCGAACGCCTGCGGGAGGAAAACCTGACGGTCGAGACGGCCGCTTTGTCCCTTTTATCGCGCCACTTTTACGGCATCTCCGACGAAGAGAGCCGCGGTACGCCGCTCATCCAGGAGCGGGACGTCTTCGCGGTGGGAAAGGTGCTTGCCGGCCTCGCGGCGCGCCTCTACAGGGGAAAGCCGCTCTTCTTTATCTTTGAGGATATGCACTGGTTTGACGAGCAGTCGCTCAGCCTGCTGCGCGTATTTCTCCCTGAGCTCCGCGTACCGGCGGCGGTCTTTATGACAAGCCGTCCCGAGAGCTCTGAACGGATAATCAAGATGATCTATAACATTAAATCGGTCCCCGTTGGGGATTTTCTGCATATGCGCCTGCAGCCGTTCAACGGCGAAGAGGTGCTGCGCTTCTGCCGAACCTTCATCTCCGATGAGGTGGTTAAGGCCAGAGGCGCGGATTACTTCATGCGCGAAAGCGAGGGAATGCCGCTGCTTCTCGCGGAAATGGTGCGGATGCTGCGCGACAACAGCGGCGCCGAGTGCCGCGACGGCCTGCGCGGGCTGATCATGAGCCGGATGGACGAACTCGAGCCGCTCCAGCGCGAAATGCTTTCGGCGCTCTCGGTCTTCGGCGCTCCCGCCGCGATAGAGGATATCGCCATGCTTCTTGAGGCGGAGACGGAGCAGATAACCTCCGCGGCGGAGGAGCTGCTGCGCCGTGGCCTGATCTGCGAGGTGAAGGAAAACGACGACTACGGCGTTGACTTTCTCCATGTCAATGTGCGCGAGTGCGTCTACAATGCCATTCCCGGTTTTAAGAGAAAGCAGCTGCACCGGCGCATCGCCGGTATCCTGAAGCGCCACTATTCGCCGCATATATGGAGCCCGGCGCTCTCCGCGATGCTGTGCCACCATCACAGCATGGCCGGTGAAAAGAAGGCGGTGCTCGAACAGCATTTGCAGGAGATGAGCTTCCATATAAATCTGAATCATATTCTCTTTCCGATGATACGGGACTCCGTCCTGCTCAAATGCTCGCTTCCCTTCAGCGACAGGGAGGAGACGGAGGCGAAGTTCCGCCGCATAGGCGAGATACTGCAGAGCTGCGGCGCGGAGGAGATATCGGATGAATCGGAGCTGCGCCGCCTGGAGGCCTCCTATCTTGAAATGTACGGCGGCTATAAGATCAACTGGGGCGAATACGAACAGGGGCGGCGTCTGACGGACTCCGCGCTGGAGATCGCCGGCGCGGACGGATTTGACGAGATCGCCATGCACTGCCTGGAGGATATTGCGCACCACTATCTGCAGACCGACAGGAGCAGGGAGCTCTCGGAAACGGGAGAGAGGATACTTGCCCTTGCGCGGCGGCTGCAAAAGGAGAACCATGTCGGCCTCGCGCTGCGGCTGATCGGCATGGCCAGCCTTATCGATGGGAACTACGAGAGGGCGGAGGAGATATTCCGCGAATCCATAGCGGTATTCGAGGGGCTGGAGCTTACCGGAAAGTTTTACACTCTGAGCCTGCTCGCGCCTCACTGCTACATCGGCGAGATGCGCCAGTGGCGCGGGGAGAGCGCCTACGCGATGGCGCAGTTTGAATACTGCATCGAACGCTGCCGCAGGGCGAAGCTCTTCTGGGGCCGCAGCCATTTCTGCGCCCACGCAGCGGATACGGCCATTGACCTTGGCGACTGGCAGCTTGCCGCCCGCCATATAGACGACGGCGTCTCCCTATTTGAGAGCTCGCGGGGCGGCCACTGCAGCTCGCTTCTCTACAGCCTTAAAGCGATCTGCGACGCGCGGCGCGGAGATTTTGACGAGGCGGCGGCCTCTCTGAAAAAGGCCGACTTTCTCTCCGCGATCGGCAAAAAGAGCTGGTGTGCCGCGCAGTATATGGCAAAGGGCTGGGTCGGCAGGCTTGCGGCGCAGTCATCCGCCGCGGTGAACGGCTGCCTTGACCGGCCGTGGGAGGACTACGCCCGCGCGGCCGTCAAACTCTACGGCGGTTTTGGCGCGGAATTCCGCGCGGAGCGTATCAGAAAAGAGTTCGGGCTTTAGGGATATTTTCAATGTAGTGGGAATCCGAGGGATCAAAGATCATCTGCTTTGTCACGGATTCCTGCACGCGCCAAAACTCGCCGTTGGGTACGATCCTCCATATTTTGCACTTCTCCCTCTTCCACATCAAAGGGCGAACGGTCTCTGCACACCGTGTCAAAACACTTTTCCGCAAATCTCTTGCTTTTCAGTGAGCACAGCGGCAACAGTGACCGGAGGCCGATATCTCTCATTGTATCTATTCTTCCTCTTTGTAACGTTGTTTTATAAAATATAATTGTTTTTCGTCGTTTTTGGCTAAAGGCGAAACAAAAGAGGCAGGCAGCCCCGCATTTCGCGAAGGCCGCCTGCCTCTTGAGGAAGGATCTGTTTTTTTATTTCATAAGGCGGGCGCGTCTGCCTGCTTCGAGAGCGGCGAGCGCGGCCTGCGGATCTTTCATCTTGCTGAGGAAGATCATCGCGGCGATGATGTAGGGTTTGAAGCTGGCCTCTTTGTAGAGCGGCACGCGGTAACGGTCAAATACCGAGCCTGCCACTTCGCCCTCTTTGCAGCTCACGCCGGTGATGTCGGCGGGCAGGCAGTGGAGGTAGAGCGCCTTGCCGTTCCTGGTCTTCTTCATCATCTCTTCGGTGCATTCCCAGTCCTTATGGTTCGCGTTCTGCGTGAGGAGCTCCTTCTCAAGAGTCTTGATGCCGTCGAAATCCCCCGCTCCGTAGAGGTTGGTGCGCTTTTCCATCGCCTTGAATGGCGCCCAGCTCTTGGGATAGACGATATCCGCGCCTTCAAAGGCCTCGGCCATGTTGTTGGTCTTGCGGAATGAACCGCCGGAGGCCGCGGCGTTTTTCTTCGCCACCTCTTCGACATCCTCCATCACTTCATATCCCTCGGGATGGGCGAGAACGACCTCCATGCCGAAGCGCGTCATCAGGCCGATGACTCCCTGGGGCACTGAGAGCGGCTTGCCGTATGACGGTGAATAGGCCCAGGTCATCGCGACCTTCTTGCCCTTGAGGTTCTCTACGCCGCCCATTTCGTGGATGACATGGAGCGTGTCTGCCATCGTCTGTGTCGGATGGTCGATGTCGCACTGCAGGTTGACGAGCGTCGGGCGCTGTTCAAGAATACCGTCCTCAAAGCCCTCTTTGACGGCGTTGACGATCTGGTGCATGTAGGCGTTGCCCTTGCCGATGTACATATCGTCACGGATGCCGATGACGTCGGCCATGAAGGAGATCATGTTCGCCGTTTCGCGGACTGTCTCTCCGTGCGCCACCTGAGATTTGCCCTCGTCGAGATCCTGCACCTCAAGACCGAGGAGGTTAGAGGCCGAGGCGAAGGAGAAGCGGGTGCGCGTCGAGTTGTCGCGGAATAGCGAAATGGCGAGGCCGCTGTCGAAGATGCGTGAAGAGACGTTGTTCTCGCGGAGCGTGCGCAGCGCGTCGGCTACCGTGAAGACCGCGTCGAGTTCGTCGCGCGTCTTTTCCCAGGTGAGGAAGAAGTCGTTATTGTACATATCGCCAAAATTCAGATTGTTCAGTGCGCCGATGTATTTTTCCATAAGTGACATTTTATTATCCTCCTAATTTTATATAGACGTAAAATTCGTGTTCGTGCCTAAGCGGTCATTCTGTTACTTGCAGTACAGCGTTGGCAGGGCGGCGTATACGGCGGCGCAGGTGACGAGGTCCTGCTTCCAGGTCTTCTCGTTGGGGGCGTGGGCCTGCGCCTCGGCTCCGGGTCCGAAACCGATGCAGGGAATGCCGTTGCGTCCCATTATGGAGACGCCGTTCGTGGAAAAGGTCCATTTGTCCGTCAGCGGGCGCGCCTTTCTCATCTCTGCGGTCTCTTCCGTACCGATACGGGCGCTGCCGTAAAGGTTTTTATAGGCCTCTTCCAGAGCTTTGGTGACCTTGTGATCCTCGGGGATGACCCAGGTGGGGAAGTAGCATTCGATTGGGTAGACCAGCCCTTTGTAAGAGGGGCGGGAATACTCGTACATGGAGACGACCACGTCGTCGCCGTACTTTTTCACCGCGGGAAGCGCGCGGATCTCGTCGAGGCAGCTCTCCCACGTCTCGCCCGCGGTCATGCGGCGGTCAAGGGAGACGGCGCACGAGTCGGCGACGGCGCAGCGGCTCGGCGAGGTGAAGAATATCTCGGATACCGTAACCGTGCCGCGGCCAAGGAAGTTCGCCTCACGCCATTCGGGGTTGTACTTCTCGTCAAGCATCTTCACAAGGCCCTTTACGGCTTTGTCGTCGGCGGCGTCGTTCTCGTTCAGGGCGCGTACGTCCTGAAGGATGTCGGACATCTTATATATCGCGTTATCGCCGCGCTCGGGGGCCGAACCGTGGCAGGAGATGCCCTTGACGTCGATGCGTATCTCCATGCGGCCGCGCTGCCCGCGGTAGATTCCGCCGTCGGTCGGCTCGGTGGAGACGACGAACTCCGGACGGACCTTGTCCTCGTTGATTATGTACTGCCAGCAGAGGCCGTCGCAGTCCTCTTCCTGTACCGTTCCCGTGACGACCACCCGGTACTTGTCTGAGAGCAGGCCGAGATCCTTCATGACCTTCGCGCCGTAGACCGCGGAGACGATGCCGCCGAGCTGGTCGCTGGTGCCGCGTCCGCCGATCTCCGTCTCGCTCTCGTATCCCTCGTAGGGATCAAAATTCCAGTTGGAAAGCTTTCCCAGCCCTACGGTGTCTATATGGGCGTCGTAGCCGATGAGCGTTTTGCCGCTGCCCATGTAGCCGAGAACGTTGCCCATCGGGTCGATCTCCACCTTGTCAAATCCGACCTTTTCCATCTCCTGCGCGATGCGGTTGATTACGCCCTCTTCGCCGCAGCTCTCGCCGGGGATAGCCACGAGGTCGCGTAAAAATCTTGTCATATCCGCCTTGTAACTCTCTGATGCCTCTTTGATCGCCTTGAAATCCATAACTGTTCCCTCCGTCTTCAAATCTTTATATTTTTTAATACTTAAAGCTCTTTGGCGCAGGCGCCGTCCCAGACGACGCGGCGGTAATTTTCCGGATCGGTATCTCCCTCGGTGGAGAAGAGGAGTATCCGTGATTTTTCATCGATGCCGAGCCTTTCGCGAAGCGGCGCGAGGCTTTCGTCCGTCATCAGCGAGTAGAGGAAGCCCGCGGGCGCCGCTCCCGATTCGCCCGATACTACGCGGGTATCTCCCGCGAGCGGCGCGCCGAGTACGCGCATGCCGTTGGCCGCCACCCAGTCGGGGACTGAGACAAAGACCGCAACCTTATCTTTCAGTATCTGCCACGATGAGGTGTTGGGCTCGCCGCAGGCAAGGCCCGCCATGATCGTCTGCATGTCGCCGTCGACGATGCGGATGCCGCCGTCTCCCGCGCAGGCCGATTTATAGAGGCAGTCTGCCTGGTCAGATTCCACCACCACGAAGGTGGGGGGATTTTCGGGATATCTGTTTGCAAAATAACCCACGACCGCGCCCGCCAGCGAGCCAACGCCGGCCTGGACGAATACGTGGCTCGGGGCCTCTTTCGCCGCCTCCGAGAACTGCTGGTCGGCCTCCATCGCCATCGTGCCGTAACCCTGCATGATCCAGGCGGGAATCTCTTCGTAGCCCTCCCAGGCGGTGTCCTGGACGATCACGCCGCCCGGTGTTTCGCCCGCCGCCTTCGCAGCCTTGCGTACGCAGTCGTCGTAATTTAATTCTTCGATCGTCGTCACCGCGCCCTCTTTGCGGATATTGTCAAAGCGGGCCTCCTGCGAGCCCTTCGGCATCATGATCACCGATTTCTGCCCCAGCTTGTTGGCCGCCCAGGCGACGCCGCGCCCGTGGTTGCCGTCGGTGGCGCTGAAGAAGGTGATATCGCCGGTCTCCTTTTTGAGTTCGGGGGAGGTGAGCACGTCGTAGGTGAGCTCCTCTATCGGACGTCCGGTCAGCTTTGAAATGTAGCGCGCCATCGCGAATGAGCCGCCGAGCACCTTAAAGGCGTTGAGCCCGAACCGGTAGGATTCGTCTTTGATAAAGAGGTCCTTAATCCCGTAAAACTTCGCGAGCTCTTTCAGCTCCGCCAGCGGCGTCACCTTATATTGCGGAAAACTTTCATGGAAGGCGCGCGCGGCCTTCACATTGCAAAGAGCCATTATTTCGAGCTCTTTGTCCTCTGTCTTGGGCATCTTGTTCTCGATCCACTTGATACTATTCATATCAGCCGCTCCTCCGTAAGATAAATTAACTTTCTGTATCTGTAGAGTCTATATAGTTGTAAAGTGTAAATTTTGAAATCTTGAATAATTTGCAGACGCGGTCCCCGGATTTCAGTATCTGGAAGGCGCCGTTATTTTTGAGGTACTGGACCGCCTTTATCTTGTCGGCCTTCTTCATCATCGGCACCGGCTTCCCGACGTGGCGCACGGCGTTGTCGATCAGCTCGTCGAGCAGCTCGTTGACGTTCTGCGGGATACGCTCCGGCTCTTCGCTCTGCGGCGCGACGTGCAGGAAACTCTTCATTGTGGTTTCGGCCATCGCGAACTTGGTGATGTCGTAGTTGACGCAAAAAATTCCTACCGGCTTCCCTTCGTCGTTCTTTATATATATAGAAGAAGATTTTATCAGCCGCCCGTCAGAGGTCTTTGTTAGGTAGTCGTAATGATCCTCAAGCTTTTCGGCAGGGGCCTTGAGCGACTCAAGGACGATATGCGACGGCCCGCCGCCGACCTCGCGGTGGGTTACGTGTCCGTTCTCGATGGCGATGATGGTATTATCCTTATTCTCCGACTCAAGGTCATGGATGACGATCTCGCAGTCTTCGCCGAACTGAGCGGCAAGCCCCTTTGCAAGTCGTTTCATGAAGTCTACGGATGCTGTATCCTGCATGTAATCATCTACTTTCGAGTTGACCTAATTTTTACAATTACCTCTGTCGTTTGTATGTACTGAATATATCACAATAATTTTCCTAGTCAAGGGTTTTTCTAAAAAATTTTTTGAAATTCTAAAAAAAATTTTGACGAATCTATTGCTTTTCATTTTATATGTGCTAGAATCAGGTTAAACAGATTGAAGCACAAAATAATAATGACAGGTTTATGCCGTTTTACATGACATAAAATGCCGATATCTAAAAAATTTTTATATGTTAGCGTCAATACAACCATATCACAGGAGGTTTCTGGCATGAGCGACCGAATGACTCCCATCCCCTTTGGGATATTAATGAAGTGGATTCTCGAAGATATGAAGAAGGACAAAGGCGTCTTTGGCGTGCGCTTTCCCTACAAGGCTGACGGCGCGGCGCTGAATTTTCTCGGAGAGAAGATCGAAACGCCCTTCGGCCCCGCCGCGGGGCCGCACACCCAGCTGGCGCAGAATATCGTCGCCGCCTATTTCGCCGGATCGCGCTTTTTTGAATTGAAGACCGTACAGACGCTCGACGGGGAGGATCTGCCCGTCGAGAAGCCCTGTATCGACGCGCGCGACGAGTGCTACAACGTCGAATGGTCCACCGAACTGCGCGTGTCACAGGCGCTTGGCGAATATGTCAAAGCGTGGTACATCCTGAAGCTGATCTCAAAGGAATTTTCACTCGGCGCTCCCGACGGCTTCATGTTCAATATGAGCGTAGGATACGACCTCGATGGCATCAAATCAGAGAAGATAGATTCTTTTATAGAGGGGCTCAAAGACGCGCGCAAAACCGAGGCCTGGAGGGACTGCGAGGCCTGGACGCTCGCGAATCTGAAATATTTTAAGAATATCGACGAAAGCTACGTCAAGGCTATCTCCCCGGCAGTCTGCGGCTCCATAACCCTTTCAACGCTGCACGGCTGCCCGCCGCAGGAGATAGAGCGCATAGCCTCCTATCTTTTAGACGAGAAAAAGCTCAATACCTTCATTAAATGCAACCCGACGCTACTAGGATATGAATATGCCCGCACGAAGATGGACGAACTCGGCTTTTCCTACATGAAGTTCGACGACCATCATTTCCTTGACGATCTGCAGTACGCGGACGCGGTGCCGATGATAAGGCGTCTCTCGGAAAAGGCGGCCTCGAACGGCCTTGGATTCGGCGTGAAGCTGACGAACACCTTCCCGGTGGATAATCCCAACGACGTAATGGCTGGCGGCGAGATGTATATGTCCGGGCGCGCGCTCTTCCCGCTGACGCTCGAGGTGGCGCGCCGTCTTTCCGAGGATTTCGGCGGAGCGCTGCGTATATCGTGGTCCGGCGGCGCCGACGCGGAGAACATCGCGGAACTCTACGGCGCCGGTATCTGGCCAGTGACGGTCGCGACTACGCTCTTGAAGCCGGGCGGCTACCAGCGGGTGAAGCAGCTTGCCGACGAATATGCCGCGCGCGGCTGCGAACCCTTCCGCGGGGTGGACAACGAAAAGATTGAAAAGTTCTCCGCGCGGGCGTCGCTTGATAAAAAGTACCGGAAGCCGGCGAAAGCCGCCCCGAACAGGAAGATAGAAAGGGCCGTTCCCCTGACCGACTGCTTCATTGCGCCCTGCGAAGAGGGTTGTCCTATAAAACAGGATGTGCCGGAATATATCAGGCTTGCGGGAGAGGAACGCTACGGCGAGGCGCTTGCCGTGATCCTCGACAAAAACCCGTTGCCCTTTATCACGGGCACGATTTGCAGCCACCGCTGCATGAGCCGCTGCACACGCAGCTTCTATGACGAGTCCGTGGAGATACGCTCCGTCAAGCTGCTCTGCGCGGAAAAGGGTTTCTCCGAGGCCATGAAGGCGCTTCCGCGCCCCGCCGCGCTGAGCGGCGCGAGGGCCGCGGTTATCGGCGGCGGCCCGGCGGGGATGGCGGCGGCCTACTTCCTCGGGCGCAGCGGCATCAAGGCGACAGTATTTGAAAAAAGCCCCATATTCGGCGGAGTCGTCAGCCGCATCATCCCCGATTTCCGTATCGGCGCTGAGGCGGTGGCCAGGGATCTGGAGATAGTATCCGCCTATGGGGCGGAGTTTGTCGCGAACGCCCCTCGCCGTAGCGTTGCGGAACTTAAAGAGGCAGGGTTTAAATATGTGATAATAGCCAACGGCGCCTGGAAGCATGGAAAGTTAGAGCTCAAAGAGGGGGAGACGACCGACGTCTTCGATTTCCTCGAGAGATATAAAAAGGGCGAGTGCGGGGAGCTGGGAGAATATGTGGCCGTAATCGGCGGCGGCAACACGGCGATGGACGCCGCGCGCGCCGCGAAGCGGGTCCTAGGCGTGCAGAGGGTGAGCCTCATCTACCGCCGTACCAAGGCCTATATGCCGGCGGATCTGGAAGAGCTTGAACTGGCGCTGAAAGAGGGCGTCGTCTTCCGCGAACTGCTCGCGCCGAAGGCCTTCCGCGACGGCACGCTCCTCTGTGTGCGTATGACGCTGGGCGAACCCGACGCCTCGGGACGCCGCCGCCCCGTAGAGACCGATGAGGCCGTCGAGATACCGGCTGATACGGTCATCACGGCGGTCGGCGAAGAGGTGGAGAGCGAATTCTTCACGGACAACGGATTAGCCGTAGACGCCAGGGGCCGCGTTGTGTGCGGCGGCGATATGTCGGTGAGCGCCGCAGGGGGCAAGCCTGCGGATGCGTCTGCCGCGAGCGCGGACAACGTCTATGTTATCGGCGACGCGCGCCGCGGCCCCGCGACGGTGGTCGAGGCGATCGCCGACGCAAGGGCGGCCGCCGACGCGATCGCCGCTGCCGAGGGGCTAACGGTCGGCGGAACTGCACATACCGACAGCGGCAGCGCCGAAGCGGCCATCGTCAAGAAGGGGATCATCGCCGCTCCCAAAGAGCCGAGTGAAGAGGCGAAACGCTGTCTTGAGTGTTCCACCGTCTGCGAAAACTGCGCGGACGTCTGTCCGAACCGCGCCAACGCGGTGGTGACGGACGCGGCGGGGCGCCCCCAGATAATACATCTGGATCTGATGTGCAACGAATGTGGCAACTGCGAGACCTTCTGCCCCTGGAAGAGCGCCCCCTATAAGGATAAATTTACCTACTTTGCCACCGAACGGGACTTCGCCGACAGCGCGAATTCCGGCTACGCGGCGGCTGCGGAGGGCTATCTGGTGCGTTTGAATGGGACCGTATACCGCGGCGGCAGAGAGGAGCTTGCGGCAAAACTGCCAGCAGAGGTGCTCTCGCTGATCACTGCCGCGGAGGAGCAGCTTTGCTTGACATCTTTTCACGGAATAGAGAGGGAATAGAAAATTTTCACCCTGACTGCTGAGAAAAGGGGAAGATAAAATGGGAGAGCTATACAGTTTTACCGTGAACGGAAACGTATATGAGACGGCGCAGGATAAGCCCCTGCTTCGCTTTCTGCGCGACGATTTGGGGCTGCGTTCGGTAAAAGACGGCTGCAGCGAGGGCGCCTGCGGCACCTGTACGATCATCGTCGACGGAAAGGCGGTGCGTTCCTGCGTTTTGTCGACGAAAAGGGCGGCAGGCAAATCCATTGTTACGACGGAGGGGCTCAGCGAAAGGGAGAAAGAGGCCTTCGTCTACGCCTTTGGCGCGATGGGTTCCGTTCAGTGCGGCTTCTGCACCCCCGGGATGGTGATGGCCGGCAAGGCGCTTATCGACCATAACCCCAATCCTGCGGAGGACGATATAAAGCAGGCGATCGTAGGGAATATCTGCCGCTGCACCGGCTATAAAAAAATTATTGAAGGTATCGGACTTGCCGCCGCGATTCTGCGCGGCGAGGCCGTAATCGAGAAAAAACTTGAAGACGGGCGCGACTTTGGCGTCGGAGAGCGGGCTTTCCGCATCGACGTGCGCGAGAAGGTGCTCGGCTACGGCGAATATGTCGACGACGTGGTGATGGAGGGTATGGTCCATGCCTCCGCCGTCCGCTCAAAATATCCGCGGGCGCGCGTCCTTGATATCGACGTCTCGGAGGCGCTCTCGCTTCCGGGAGTGCTCGGCGTGCTTACAGCGGAGGACGTGCCCAATAATAAGGTCGGCCACATCCAGCAGGACTGGGACGTTATGATCGCCAAAGGCGGCGTGACGCGCTGTGTCGGCGACGCTATCTGCCTTGTCATCGCGGAAAATGAGGATATCCTCGCGCGGGCGAAAAAGCTCGTTAAGATCGATTATGAGGAGCTTGAGCCGGTGCGCAGCGTCTATGAGGCTAAGGCTCCCGGCGCGCCTTTGGTCCACGAAAAGGGCAACCTCTGCCAGTCAAGACACGTTACGCGCGGCGACGCCAAAAAAGCGCTGGCCGAATCGAAATACGTCGTGACCCGGAGCTACAGCACGCCCTTCACGGAACACGCCTTCCTCGAGCCCGAGTGCGCCCTCGCCTTCCCTTACAAAGACGGCGTAAAGGTCTATACCTCGGACCAGGGCGTCTACGATACTCGCAAAGAGATCTCTATCATGCTCGGTTGGGAGCCGGAGCGTATTGTGGTGGAGAATAAACTTGTCGGCGGCGGCTTCGGCGGCAAAGAGGACGTCTCCGCGCAGCACATCGCCGTGCTGGCGGCGCTCTCCGTGGGCCGGCCGGTGAAGGTAAAGTTTTCCCGCAGCGAATCGATCGCCTTCCACCCCAAGCGCCACGCGATGGAGGGGCGTTTCACGCTCGGCTGCGACGAGAACGGTATCTTTACCGGGCTTGACTGTGAGATATACTTTGACACGGGGGCCTACGCGTCGCTCTGCGGCCCTGTGCTTGAACGGGCCTGCACCCATTCCGTGGGCCCATACTGCTACCAGAACACCGACATCCGCGGATTCGGATACTACACCAACAACCCGCCGGCGGGAGCCTTTCGCGGCTTTGGTGTCTGCCAGAGCGAGTTTGCTTTGGAATCTACCATCAACCTGCTCGCGGAGAAGGTGGGTATCTCCCCCTGGGAGATACGTTACCGCAACGCTATCGAGCCCGGAAAAGTACTGCCAAACGGACAGATAGCGGACCGCTCGACGGCGCTCAAAGAGACGCTGGAGGCTGTGCGCGAGGTATATGAGAAAAACGCCGGACATGCGGGGATTGCCTGCGCGATGAAGAACGCCGGTGTTGGCGTGGGGCTTCCGGACAAGGGGCGCGCCAAGCTCGCCGTTCACGACGGGATCGTGGAGATTTATGCCGCGGCCTCCGACATCGGCCAGGGATGCGCGACGGTCTTTGTGCAGATGGTGGCGGAGGCAACCGGCCTGGGGCGCGGCGAGATAAGGAACCGCGGCAGCAATTCCGAGGTGGCCCCGGACTCGGGGACGACCTCGGGCTCGCGCCAGACGCTGATCACCGGCGAGGCGGTGCGCATGGCGGCGGCGGAGCTCAGCGACGCGATGCGCGAAGTTGGCGGTGACCTCTCTCAACTGGAAGGGCGTGAATTCTTCGCGGAGTACTTCGAACCGACCGACCCGCTCGGCTCAAAGAAGCCATATCCCAAGAGCCACGTAGCCTACGGCTTTGCGACGCACGTCGTCGTCCTTGACAAAGACAGGCGTGTATCAGAGGTCTACGCCGCCCACGATTCGGGAAAGGTCGTCAATCCTATCGCGATACAGGGCCAGATCGAGGGCGGCGTGCTGATGGGGCTGGGGTATGCGCTGACAGAGAATTTTGATCTGAAGGACTGCGTGCCGCAGAATAAGTACGGTACCTTGGGACTGATGCGGTCCAACCAGATACCGGACATTGAAGCGATCTATGTTGAGAAGGAAGAGCTGCTAGACGTCGCCTACGGGGCGAAGGGCATCGGGGAGATCAGCACCATCCCGACCGCGCCTGCCGTTGCGGGGGCCTATTATGCGGTGGACCATATCTTCCGCACGAAGCTGCCGCTGGAAGATACGCCCTACAGCAGGAAGAAAAAATAAAAATCCTCCCTGTTGACAATATCTGAAATTCCTATATAATATTCCCCGTTCGGCCCAATTGGGGTATGGTGCAACGGCAGCACGCCTGACTCTGGATCAGGTAATCGAGGTTCAAATCCTTGTACCCCAGCCACTATCATCGTGATGTGGTCCCTTCGTCTAGGGGCCTAGGACGGCGGGTTCTCAGCCCGTTAACAGGGGTTCGAATCCCCTAGGGACTGCCAAATATAAATAGAAAAGGACCGCTCTAGCAGCGGTCCTTTTCTATTTTCCGCAATGCGGCGGCGCAGTACCCGCAAATAGGGGATTTTGGCTTCCCGCATAAAAACATTGCCAAAAAAGTTCAAATAGCTAACATAAAACTATAGCTCAATATCAGAACTCGTGATACGATAATATATTGGAGGGGAGTTGTATTAATGGCTGATCCCGAAAAAAAGAAGTGCAATACACGTAAACGCAGGGTCAAAAGTGCCGATCTTTTTGTCTGTCCGCTCGGAGGAATGGGCGAGATAGGTAAGAATTTGACGGTATTTGGTTATGGCGACGACTATATCATCGTCGATTGCGGACTTAAGTTTCCTGAGGAGGATATGCTGGGGATAGACTTTGTCATCCCGGACGTTGAGTTCCTTGTGGAGAATAAATCAAAGATAAGGGGTATCTTCATCACCCACGGGCATGAGGACCATATCGGAGCGCTGCCGTTCGTGCTGCCGCGCATTGATGTTCCTGTATACTGCTCAAGGCTCGCCGGCGGCCTTATAGAAAACAAGATGATCGACGCCAGCACCGGCTACGTTCCTGATTTTCATTACATCTACCCTGGCGACCGGATCAAGGCCGGCTGCTTTGAGGTGGAGTTCATCCAGATGTGCCACTCAATACCGGACGCGAACGCCCTGGCGATCCGCACGCCCGCGGGCGTCGTCGTTCACACGGGCGACTTCAAGTTCGATCCGACGCCGATAGACGGCAACCGTTCGGATTACAGCGCTCTCGCGCGCCTTGGCGACGAGGGGGTGCTGCTGCTGATGTCGGACTCCACAAATGTGGAAAAGCCGGGGGCGACCCCATCGGAAAAGGTGATCGGGCAGACCTTCGAACGCCTCTTCCGGCTCTACAAGGACAGGCGCATCGTTGTTGCGACCTTCGCAAGCAACCTGAACAGGACCCGTATGATAATCGCGACCGCCGCTCGCTTCAACCGCAAGGTGGTGCTTGTGGGGCGCAGTATGATCGCAAACGTGGAACTGGCAGACAAGCTCGGCTATCTTGATATACCGGATGGGATAATCATCTCGCCCCAGGAGGCGGACCACCTTCCCGACAACCGCGTCGTCGTCCTGACGACCGGCAGCCAGGGTGAGCCTTTCTCCGGCCTTGTGCTGATGAGCCGCGGAGCGCACCGTCAGGTGAAACTTGGTCCCAGAGACCTTGTCATCATCTCCGCCACGCCGATCCCCGGCAATGAAAAGCTTGTCAGTCAGACGGTAAACCGTCTCTTTGGCTGTGGTGCGGAGGTAATATACGAACGCGACGAGAAGATACATGTCTCGGGACACGCCTCGCGTGACGAGCTCATGCTTATGATGAGCCTCACGCGTCCGAAGTTTTTCGTGCCCTGCCATGGCGAGTACCGTCATTTGGTTCGCCACGCGCAGCTTGCGAAGGAGATGGGCGTCTCATCGAAGAATATATTTATTCTTCAGAACGGTGACATGCTGAAATTCCATGGCTCCGCGAAGGCGGAGATAGCGGGACATGTCCAGGCCGGTCCCGTGCTCATTGACGGCGTCGTGCTCGGGGAGTTTGAGGGCAGTATCCTACGCGAACGCCGGGAGATGGCGGAGAACGGCCTTGTGGTCATATCTGTGGCGCTGGACAAGAATATGCGTCCCGCGGCGCCGGTGCAGATTCAGACGAGAGGCAGCGTCTATTCCGCGGACGACGGCAGCACCTTCCGCGAGCTCGAGAATGCCGTGCTGAGCGCGGTGACGCAGTTTGCGCGCATGCCGGGGGCGAAGAGGGAGACGCTTCCGACGGAAATACGAAAGAGGATACGCGATGTGTTTGGCAGAAGCTCGCGCAACTACCCAACAATCATTCCTCTGATCACATATATATAGAGGATTATAAAATTCAAATTATGCGGCTATAATAAGCCGCATAAAAATTGAGGAGAGGTTCTTTATGTCTATAAGCGCTGTTCTTCAGGTATTGGCTGGTGTGGGGATTCTCATCTACGGTATCATCATCATGGGGGATTCCCTGCAGATAATCGCTGGAGACCGTCTCAGAAAGCTTATAGGATCGCTTACCGGTACGCCGATCAAGGGGATGATGGTGGGAACTCTGGTCACCTCCATCCTGCAGAGCAGCAGTGCGACGACAGTTATGGTGGTCAGCTTCGTAGACGTCGGTTTTATGAACCTGACGCAGGCGATCGGCGTCATTCTCGGAGCTAATATCGGTACCACCGTCACCGGACAGCTGATAGCCTTTGACATCACAAACGTCGCCTATCTTTGCGCGCTGGTGGGTGCCGCAATATGTATCCTCTGCCATAAAAAGCGCCGCAAGCAGATAGGCATCGGCATTATCGGCTTCGCGCTTTTGTTTATTGGGATGAATATGATGCAGGAGCCGCTGAGTTTTTTGAAGGAGCGTCCCGATCTGCTCATGGCATTCGGCAGCCATCCGTTCCTGGCCTTCATGGCGGGGCTCGTGATCACGCTGATCGTGCAGTCTAGTTCGGCCACCGTCGGCCTGACGATGGCGGTCGCGGCGCAGGGCGTCATTCCGCTGCAGACGGCGATCGTCATAATTCTCGGGGACAATATCGGTACTACCATAACGGCGGTCATCGCCTCTCTGGGCGCGAACCGCTCAGCTAAGCAGGCGGCGGCGGCGCACGTCATGATAAAGGTGCTGGGAACGGTCGTTATCCTGATGGTGCTGCCGATGTATACGATGCTCATCGAGCAGACGGCGACGACCATTCCGCGCCAGGTGGCTAACGCGCATACGATATTCAACATCATCATCGCCTTTATGTTCCTGCCATTTGTCTCACAGTACGCGAAGTTCATCCGTCGGGTCATACCCGATGACAGGAACGCCGCGGCGACCGGGACCATCTACCTTAACCCGGCGCTGATCACGGCTTCGAGGGCCGCCGCGGTCGACGCGGTCCGCAAAGAGATGATACGTCTTGCCTCCCTGACGCTGCAGATGATCGACAACTGCCGCCGCATCCTCATAGAGAACAATGAGAAGCTTGTCGACGAGGTAGGGCGCGCCGAGCTCAACGTCAATGAGATGACCCACGAGATCGTCCGTTACTCTACGGAGACGGGGCAGACGGGACTCTCGACGGACCTTTCCCTGCTGCTGAATTCATGTACCAACGCGGTGGGAGATGTGGAGAGAATCGGCGACCACGCGACGAATCTCGTCGAGATGTACCAGTACCTCCAGGATCATAAGCTCGCCTTTTCACAGCTGGCGCTCGAAGAGGGCAACGAGATGTTCGAGCTGGTAATATCCGCTCTTTCAAAGAGCATTCAGGCCCTAGAGGATGAAAACCCCGCGCTCGCGAGAGAGGTCCTGGCGCTTGAAGAGCGTATAGACTATATGGAAAAGACTTTGCGCTCCCAGCATATCGCGCGGCTGAACGCCGGTGGCTGCACCCCCGGAGCTGGTGTCATATTTATCGATATACTCAGCAATCTTGAACGTGTTGGCGACCATGCGAACAACCTTGCGATGGTGGTCTTTGACATTGAGAGGCTCCACCATAGTACAAAAAATGCAAAAGCATGAGGTGCTTGTAAATGAACTTTGATGTGATAATACTAGGTTTTGTACAGGGCTTTACGGAATTTCTGCCTGTCAGCAGCTCCGGCCATCTGGCGCTCGCGAAGATATTTCTCGGCATTGAGCTGCCGCCGCTGAACTACGACCTTGTGCTGCATGTATCCACGACGCTTGCGACAATACTCTTTTTCTTCTCGGATATCCTCACCTTTCTGGGGCAGTGGTGCGCCGGCTTCGTAAACGCCGAGGCGCGCAAGAAGTTAGGATGGCATATCGGCTGGGCAGTGATTCTTGGAACGCTGATAACGGGAGTCATCGGCTTCGCCCTCAAGAATTTTGCGGAGGAGGCCTCGCTTAACTCTCTGTTGGTCGGTATTGGCCTTGTCGTTACCGGGATACTGCTGGTCGTTTCGCGCTGGATACGAGAGGGTTACGGACGGGTGGCGCTGATGGACGGCGTCTATGTCGGCATCGCGCAGGGGCTTGCCGTCATGCCCGGCATATCGCGCTCTGGAATGACGATCATGGCCGGACTTGCCGCGGGGCTTTCAAAGGAGTCGGCCTTCCGTTTCTCCTTCCTGCTTTCGATACCGGCAATAATCGGGGCCACGCTGGTTCAGGCGCTTGAGATTGGCGGCTGGCATAATTTTGTCTCTACCCTGCCGTCAGGCTGGTTTTTCGGAGCTGTCTGCGCCTTCCTCAGCGGCTTGCTTTCGCTCTTTATCCTTAAAAAACTCGTGATTGCCTCGAAGTGGTGGTTTTTCGGCATATACTGTCTAATCGTGGGACTATCTGCCATCGGTGTGACATACCTGGGAGCGTGGTAACGTGTCGTTTATTAAAAACTCATCGATACGCTGGGGCGTGATACTGCTCTGCATGATCCTGGGAACCTGGCTGGGGCTGTTTTTTCAGCGTTTCGCGGCCACTGCGGTGCTCTTTGCCAATGTTGTTGACTTTACGATAGACATCCGCCAGATAGATCTCGTCATGGTGCGGATCGGTTTCCTCTTTGCAATGAAACTCAACCTTGGGACTCTGATCGGCGCGATCACCGGCATAGTAATAACGCGATGATTGGTAAGATCATACTGGCCTCCGGCAGCCCGCGGCGGCGCGAACTGCTCGCAGGCCTTGGCTGGAATTTTGAGGTTATCCCGCCGCAGGTTGATGAAAAGAAGATCGACGGCGAGCCTCCGGCGGAGCTTGTAAAGCGCCTCGCCGAAGAGAAGGCCTCAAGCGTCGCCTCCCGTTTCCTGGGAAACTGGGTGCTCGGGGCCGATACGGTGGTAGCTCTTGAGGGACGTATACTTGGCAAGCCGAATAGCGAAGGGGAGGCCGCCGAGATGATCGCGGAGCTCTCCGGACGTACACATTCGGTATTTACCGGAGTGGCTCTGATCGCTCCGGACGGGCGTAAACTTATAAATGCTGAAGAGACTCGCGTCACCTTCCGGCCGCTGGGAAAAGAAGATATCTTGGCCTATATCGCGCTGGGGGAGAGTATGGACAAGGCCGGAGCCTATGCGATCCAGGAGAGGGGTACGCTTCTCGCGGAGCGTATAGATGGCTGCTATTTCAATGTCGTCGGGCTTCCTCTCTTTCGTGTCAGCCAAATGTTTGCTGAGATGGGGATAGCACTTTCGGAGCAATGGGGGATCTATAATGATAAATAGGATAAACAAACGCACACTGCTGTACGCGGCACTGCTGCTGGCGATGCTGCTGGCGCTGGTTGGACTCACCTCGCGTCTGCGCGCGGAAAACTCGAATAAGACAGTTGCCTTTATTACGGAATATAAGGATATTACCTCGCTTGCCTATCAGTCTTCTGAAACGCCGCTCGCGGTGTGGCGGAAGATAAACGGACTCGGCGTCATGGGTATGGCGGTATCCGAATATACGGGAGACGAGCTTGCGATCCACAACCCGCTGCCGCTGCGTTTCGGCTCCGCCGCTTCGCTGCTCAGCGTTAATGACGCTGAGCAGGAGCCTAACAGGGCTGTTTTACGTTATCCTGCAAAGCTCTCTTACGCTGATATATTCTATGAATACATCAAAATAAAGCTTCCCGCCGCTAAGCTGGCTGCCGATGGTGAATACAACTTTATCCTGCTGCCTGGAACCGTGGAAGAGTTCAAGTTTTCCGCCTTTGTCCCCGACATCTCCGCGCTTGAATTTGCCTCGAAGCATAATATACCTGTGCTCTTCCGCCCCGGACCCTGCACACCGGCCTCTGGAAAAAATGTCGCCGATGCCTTCCTCTTTCTAACGGAGAGGTTCCCCCAAATCAGGAACATAATTCCCGCCGGTCTGATCGTCTCCGGCTACCCGGAGATCGGTCCCCTTGCCAAGGTGATGAAGGACAAGGGGATCACGCTCTCGCAGGTGGAATTTGTAAAGCAGATAGGCGTGCCGCAGCTGGCCGCGAAGATCGGCCATCTTGTCATTCCGATGCACAGCCTGACGCGCGACGAAATAATATCGCGCAGCATAAACCGCGGCTCGATAGCCGATCGTTTTATCAGGGCGGTACACGAGCGCTCAATACGTTTCATTATGGTCCATCCCTACGATCTGCAGATGGGTGGACGGCTGGAGATATTCACAGCGGATCTCGCCTCTTACAAGGGGGCGCTGGAGGCGCGCGGCTATCATCTGGGCTGGCCTGAACCGCTGCCCGGCTGGCCCGCGCCGCTGGCCGGAGCGGCTGCCTGCGGGCTGGTTATACTCTTTACACTCTGGTTCTATATCTCACGGCTCAAAGGTACGGAAGATGGGGATGTCAAACAGGCTCAGGCTCTTTTCCTCTTAGCGGCCGGTATCCTGCTCGGCGGAGCGATGTGGAAGATATCCTTTGCCGCGAAACTGCTTGGCGGGTTCTGCGGCGCTCTGGCCGCCACCGAAGGGGCGATGACGGCGCTTGAGAGATCGGAGCGGCGTCTAAGAGGCGCGGTTATCGGCCTGCTTATCGTCGTTGCCGGAGGCCTTTCCATCGCCTCCTTTTACGGAACTTCCGCGGCGGCGCTGCGGCTGACGCCCTTCTCAGGCGTCAAGCTCACGCTGCTTTTGCCGCCGCTGCTGCTGCTCTTCCATGACCTTACGCGGCGCGTTCATCCGGAGACGATCGGTGAGATCATTGTGCGTCCCGCGATATGGGGCGAGCTGGTGCTGATCGGCGTTATGCTGTTGGCGATGCTCGTGATGGCGCTGCGCAGCGACAACGTCTCGAATGTTCCCGCGCTGGAGGTGGCCTTCCGTGACTTCATGGAGCGCGTGATGGTGGTGCGTCCGCGGACTAAGGAGTTCCTTATCGGCTATCCGGCGCTCGTTCTGTACTGGTATCTGGTGCGCAGTAAGTATATTCCGCATTACCGCGAGGTGGTGCGTATCGCCGCGGTGCTCGCCTTCTGTTCGGCGGTGAACACCTTTTGCCACTTCCACACGCTCCTTTACCTCAGTGTGATCCGCGTGCTCAATGGCTGGTGGCTTGGCCTGCTGCTTGGAACGGTCGGCGTGGCGGCTCTGCACTTTGTCCTTATTCCGCTTTGGCGGAGAGTTTCAAAAAGCCTTTAGCTCCCTAGGGAGAGAAAAATTGGGGAAAAAATACGACGTACTCCTTCTCGGATACTACGGCTTCGGCAACCTCGGCGATGAGCTGCTTGCCGAGGCCGCCGTCTCTCTTCTGCGTGAGGCCGGAGTTGCGCAAAGCCGGATCGCCATCCTTTCCTCCGCGCCGGCTGATAGTGAAGAACGCTTCGGCGTCGTTTCCTTCAACCGCTGGCGGCTCGGCGAAGTGACGAAAGCCTGCTCGGAGAGCCGTACTCTGCTTCTCGGCGGCGGCGGCCTCTTTCAGGATAGTACCAGTCTGCGCTCATGCCTCTACTACTGCGCGGTGATGCTGATCGCTAAGGTGAAAGGGCTGAGGATATGGGCTGTGGGTCAGTCTGTCGGCCCGCTGCGCTCAAAGGCTGCGCGGGCCGTTGCGCGCCTGGCTCTTTCGCTCTGCTCGTATATAAGCGTGCGTGACGAAAGTTCGCTGAAAATGGCCGGGGAACTTGGCCTGAGCGCCGAGCTCACCCCCGACCTCGTGATGTCGCTTGCACCGGAAAAAAACGCGGTAAAAGAGCCTCTGATCCTTTTTAACGCGCGTCCCGGATACGGTGATCTTGCGCGGAAGGCGGCCGCGAGGTGCCGCGAGGCCGCTGAGGCGAACGGCTGCGAGGTGCGCGGCGTCGCCCTTGCCGCGGAGGATGCCGCGGAGATTGAGAGACTGAGGTCTCTGCAAGATGTAAAAATCCGCGATATAATAACTGTGAGGAACTTGGAGGAGTTTTCGGCGGCCATTAAAGGCGCGTCGGGAGCGGTTGGCATGAGGCTGCACTTTTTGGTGCTCTGTCTGCTGGCCGGAATTCCGCTTGCCGGATGTGCCTATGATCCGAAGGTTTTAGGCTTCTGTATGCGCTATAATGTCGAGGTAGTGGGTGAAGACCCGATAAGGCTTGGCAAACTGAACGATGATACTGTGCAAAGCGAAGCCGCCGCGGCGGTGCGTGAGAAATTTACTGCGGGGCTGCGCGGCGTTTTAGGTGATATAAATGGATAACAAAAGAATTGAAGAGCTGAAATCGATAGCGGCCGAGGTACGAAAGGATGTCCTGCGTATGGTTGGTCTGGCGCGCTCCGGTCCCTTTGAGACCTCTATATCTGCCGCCGGCCTGCTTGTCTACCTGTACTGGGAGGAGTTGCTGCTCATTCCCTCCGAACCGAGCCGAAGGGATCGCGACCGTTTCATAACGGATATACCTGCGGCAATTCCCGCCCTCTATGCCGTGCTAGCGCGGCGGGGCTTCTTTGAGAGGGAACATCTGTGGCACTACCGCCGTTTAGGCGCGATGCTTCAGGCGCTGCCGGATTTCAAGAGGACTCCGGGGATCGACGCGCCCTGTCTCACGGTGCAGCCAGCGGTGGCGATGGCCGCGGCCATCGCGAAGGAGTTATCCCGCGAGGAGGAAAAACCGCGCGTTGTATTTCTTACCGGAGGTCATTCGTTTTCATCGGAAGAATTTATCAATGAAATGAAACATATCGGCCTCTGCCGCGTTCCTAACCTTCTTATCGTGATCGCCACACGCCTGTCGGAGGCCGTCGGTGGTTCGAGCGTCAGGACAGACAACATACGAATGCTCTCCTCCTGCGGCTGGGATGTAAGACAGGCGGTTGCGGAAGACCTCCGCTCGCTCGAGGAGGCCTGCAATTCCTTTGACTTCAAAGAGGGCGGCCCAAAGGCGCTCTTCGTTTCCATAGAGGGTGAACTGGGACTCTCCGTATCTGATTCGGGGCAGTCCGAGACCGCCCATTCGCTGAGTATGGGAGAGCTGGATCAGGCGCTGGAAGAACTGGAGGTAAAATCCAATGAGCACTAACGAAAAGATATCGACATTTGCCGCCTTTTGTGAGCTGATCACGGAATACGCGCTGAATAATGAAGACTTCCTGCTGCTTACGACCGAAGAGGTGACGGAGACGGAGCTTTTTGACAGGCTGCCTCCGGAAAAGTATATTCGGACGGAGTCCTCGGTGGCAGGGGCGCTTACGCGGGCCGCCGGCAGCGCGATCGCCGGTAAAAAAACCTGGCTGCTGGGGCGCGTCGCCGAACTTACGGGGTGCGGCTATGCGCAGATACGCGAGGCGATCGCATTGCCAAAGCTTCCTGTGCGCATCGCGGCGCTGAACGGCGGACTCTCCTGCGCGCACGAGGGGGCCTCCGTACAGCTGCTGGAAGACCTTGCCCTTATGCGCACCATTCCCAATATGAACGTCTTTATTCCCTCCGACATGGCGGCCCTCAGGGGCATCATTGAGAGGAGTGAAAATACGTCCGCGCCGCTATACATGCGGCTCGGCTGCACGCCGGTGCCGGCACTGGACGATTCCTACGGCGAATCATTTCGTTTGGGCGGGGCGCGGATACTTCGCAGCGGAACTGGCGTAACGATATGTGCCTGTGGTATCATGGTTAGCCAGGCCTTGCTTGCTGCGGAGCAGCTTGAACGGCAGAACATCAGCGCCGAGGTCATAGACTGCTACAGTCTGAAGCCCTTCCCCGAAAGCGTTCTGCTTTCATCTGTTCGTCGGACCGGCTGCTGCGTCGTCGCGGAGGAACACGGCAACATCGGCGGCCTCTTCGGCGCGGCTGCGGAGTGCCTGGGCCGGACATATCCGGTGCCGTTGCGTTGTGTGGCGGTGGAGGATCAATTTGTAAACAGCGGTACTCCCGAAGAGCTTCGCGAGTACTACGGACTGACCTGGAAAGAGATCGTTGACGCGTCCGCTCAGGCGTGGGCGCTGCGCAGGAGGTAATTTGAAATATGGATATAAAATTTTCCGGCGTCACAAAGATATTTGAGCCGGATATCGTTGCATTGGAAGATGTTTATCTTAATATAGACAGGGGAGAATTCGTCTATCTGGTGGGTGAGACCGGCTCCGGCAAGACGACCCTTATGCGCTGCATATTCCGTGAAGTCATTCCCTCAAGGGGACACATCAGCGTCGGCGGGCGCGCGCTGCGTAAGATGGGCCGTTTTGAGCTGGCCCTGTTCCGCCGCGATATCGGCGTCATCTTTCAGGATTTCAGCCTGCTGCCAAATATCACCGCCTTTGAGAACGTCGCCTTTGTGCTCGAGGTGATGGGGGTGCCATCGCGTGAGATAGAGGAGCGTGTTGCGGATGTTCTGAAGACGGTCGGCATCTGGCGGCGCCGGAACCTTTATCCGCCGCAGCTTTCAGGCGGCGAGCAGCAGCGTCTCGCTATCGCGCGCGCGATCGTCAACGAGCCGTCGCTGATACTGGCAGACGAGCCGACGGGAAACCTCGACAGCCACACGGCCGACGAGATCATGCAGCTAATGCTTGACATCAACGCCGCGGGGACCACCGTCATCATGGCTACGCACAACCAGGCGATCGTCGATACCTACAGGCACCGCGTCGTTGAGATAAGACGCGGACGCATCGTCCGCGATGACAAGGAAGGAGGCTACGAGGCTGATGTCACGTATTAAATATATTCTGAGAGACGGATGGCGTCTGGTATGGCGTCATTTCGGCATGAGCCTTCTGACGGTCTTTACCGCCATGTCCGTCTTTTTCGTGATCGGGGCGACGATGCTCTTTATCCTCAACATAAGAAATGTGATCGGCACGATGGAAAATCAGCTCTCAATACAGGCCTACATGAAGCCTGACACCGACCTTGAGGCTGCCTCAAAGAGAATAAAAGCGATGCGCAACGTTAAAAGTGTAAAAATAATCACCAAAGAAACTGCCCTGGAAAGACTGCGCGCACGCCTTGGAAACCAGGCCAACGCGGTGACGCTGCTAGGTTCCAACCCATTGCCCGCGAGCATCGAGGTGCGCGTCAGCCGCGCCGCCGAGGTCTCGGAGACCGCCCGCATGCTGATGGCGATCCCCGATGTGGACGATATAGTATACGCGGGACATGTTGCGGAGAAGCTGACGCGCCTCTCGACCTTCGTTGAGCGCTTTTCTTTAGTGATGCTCATCGTCGCGCTGGCAGCTAGCGGCGTGGTCCTCTTCAACACTATCAGGATAGCGGTCTACTCGCGCGCCGAGGAGATAGACGTGATGATGAAGGTTGGAGCGACCTCCACCTACGTCGCCTTTCCCTTTGTCATCCAGGGGTTCATCCTGGGGCTGACTGGCGCGCTTGTCGCCTCAGCGGCTCTGGGATATTCCTACTTCAGCGCGGTGGCCCGCCTGAAAGATATGCTGCCGTTCCTCTCATTTATTGAATCGCCGCGGCTTCTCGCGAAGCTGAGCCTCGTGCTTATCTGCTGCGGGACGGTGGTGAGCCTCTTCGCGAGCCTTATCGCCGTGGAGAAATTTATCAGGAAGGCGGCCAAGCCGCTTTAACCCTGCGGCGCCAGTTATGGGCATCCAAACAAAAAGAGTCCGGCTGATAGCGTTCTTCTCCGCGGCGGTGCTGCTATGCGCTCCGCTGCCGACACTTGCCGCGGCGAAGACGGCGGCCCAGATAGAGGCGGAAATAAAGCAGCAGGAGCGCGAATATCAGAAGATACAGAGCCAGATGTCGAAGGTTAACAAAAACATCAAAGAGACACAGCGCAAAGAAAAGAACGTTACGCAGCAGATTGGTATCCTGAGCCAGAAGATAACGGTGACCCAACAGAAGGTCAATGTCGTGAGCCTCAAGATGAGAAAGGTGCAGAACAACATCTTCACCCTCTCAAACAATATAAAGGAAGCTAATAAAAACATCAGCGCCGCTCAGGAGATACTTAAAAAGCGGCTCGTAAACATCTACAAATACGGCGGTGTCGCCGAGTTCAACCTCCTGCTTTCATCGCAGGGTGCGGAGGACGCGCTTGCGAACTCTTACCTTCTGGGTAAGATCGCGGAGCAGGACCAGAAGCTCATCAACGACCTTATAGAGCAGAAACGCCGCCTGACGATGACGCAGGAAGAGCTGCGCAAGGAGCATCTGCGTCTCAAAGGGCAGACCAATGAGCTGAAACAGCAGAACAAGGAACTAAAAAGCGCCGCCGACGAGCGCAATGAGCTGCTGGCCAAGGTCCGCCGGGATAAAAAGCTCTTCATGGCCGAACAGGCCGAGCTGCAAAGAGCCTCGCAGGAGATGCAGTCGGCGATAAAGAGGCTGCTCGCTGAGAAAAAACGCCTGCGCGACGAGGCCAACAGGAAGCAGGGAAAGCCTGTCACGCCGACTCCGAACTACTATAAGGGCGGACGTCTTGCCTGGCCGATACAGGGAACGATAACCAGCCAGTTTGGTACGCGTGTGCATCCTGTATTTAAGACGAAGATAACCCATACGGGACTTGATATCGCCGCCCCGAAGGGGACGCCTGTCAAAGCCGCCGATCCTGGCGAGGTCCTCTACACGGGCTGGATGCGCGGATATGGTCAGGTCGTCATCGTCGACCACGGCGGAAACCTTACCACCGTCTACGCCCACCTCTCGAAGATAGAGACGACGGAGGACGCGAAGGTGACGCGTCAGACGGTGATAGGCCGTGTCGGCTCAACCGGCGTCGCGACCGGCAACCACCTCCACTTTGAGGTGCGCGTAAACGGCAACGCGGTTAACCCGCTTAAGTACCTCAACAAGTAAAAGAAAAAGATAAAAGAAAGGTACGTGATAGATTTGAGATCGAAGATATTGAACATCGCCGCAGGGATGCTGATAGGGGCGCTTCTCTGCGTCTCACTCTATAAAATACCCCAGGCGGTGGGCGCCGATTGGGAAAAGAGCCTGCCCTTCACACCGCAGCAGCTGGCAATAATGAAACAGGTAAAGCTCGCGCTCTCCACCTATCAGGTGGATGGCGACAAAAAGGGCAAGGTCGACGACATGAAGATGTACTACGGCGCGCTTAAGGGGCTGGTTGAATCCCTTGACGACCCCTATACGCGCTTTGTGGAACCGAAGGCCCTTGAAGAGGAAAACATGGAGATGGAGGGCGAGTACGGCGGCCTTGGCATTTACATGGCCTCGCGCGACGGACGCACGATAGTAATCGCCCCCATTGAGGATACACCCGCCGACCGCGCCGGAATCAAGCCGCTCGACGAGATCATCAAAGTCGATGACAAAAACGTTATGGGGATGGACAGCGACGAAGTCGTAAAGATGCTGCGCGGCCCCGCGGGCAAACCGGTGACCATCCAGATACGCCGCAAGAACGTTGACAAGCTGATACCGGTAAAGATCGTGCGTGAGATCATCAAGATCAAGACTGTGCGCATGGAGATGCTTAACGACGGTATTGCCTACATAAAGCTGAATCACTTTAACCTCAAGACCGATGGAGAGCTGCGCGCCGCCATCAAAAAGGCGGCTGACAAGAAAGCGAAGGGCATCATTATGGATCTTCGCAACAATCCGGGAGGGCTTCTCGACGTCTGTGTAGATGTCACCTCGCAGTTCATTCCCAAGGGTGTGGTCGTCGGCATGAAGGGCCGCTTCGATAAGGCAAACGATACGCTTTACGCTAAAGAGGGGCGTGCGAACAACCTGCCGCTTGTAGTTATCGTAAACGAAGGCAGCGCGAGCGCCGCCGAGATATTCGCAGGCGCGGTCAAAGATCACAAGCGCGGTACCATCGTAGGCATGAAAACCTTTGGCAAGGGCTCGGTGCAGACGCTCTTCAACCTTCCCGACGGCTCAGGTATCTATGTGACGATCGCGCGTTACCACACGCCGTCCGGCTTTGTCCTTGATCACAAGGGCCTCCAGCCCGACGTAAAGGTCGAGGGAGAACCTAAAAAGGACAAAAAAGAGGACAAGCAGCTTCAGAAGGCGCTCGGCGTGCTCAAGCAGAAGATCAAAGAGAAAAAATAGGACGGCGCCCGGATGGGTAAGCACTACCGAAAAGAGGGAAGCGGCGGTTCCCGCGTAATAAGACTGGCTCTGTTGCTGCTCCTTATTGCGGCTCTTATATATGTGGTGGCCGGACGCCTCGGCGCTCCGGTCGCCGAAAAATCGCAGGACAGCGGCACTGTTGCCGTCAGCGCCGACAGCAGCGCGGACGCGAAGCTGAAAGACAGGGAGCCGTCCGCTTCGGCCGATGTTGCCGTGGTCTCTCTTGATACGCCCAAAAAAGAAAAAGAGGATAGTCCCGCAAGCAAAAAATCGCCGGTGGATGAAAAATACGGCGGCCCCGTGCCGTTGCTGGCCCTCATCGTCGATGACGGCGGAGGGCAGATTGAATATACAAAACGTGTCGCGGCGCTGGACATTCCGCTCACCTGGGCGATAATGCCCTATCTGCGCCATTCAAAAGATACGCTGGCGCTTGCGGAGTCCAAGGGGATTCCCTGCCTGTTGCACCTGCCGATGCAGGCGGAGATAGACAAGGACAGCTCGCAGTATATAATCGGCAAAGGTATGGGCGCGGCAGAGGTACGGCAGAAGACCGCCGCCGCCCTTGATTCGCTGCCCGGCGTCGTCGGCATAAACAACCACCGGGGTTCGCTCGCCACCGCCGACGCCAAGCTGATGGAGCCGGTGATGGCGGAGCTCAAAGAGCGAGGCCTCCTTTTCGTCGACAGCCGTACCTCAGGCAGGAGCGTCGCCTACCAGACCGCTGTGGCGGCGGGGGTCCCCTCTGTACAAAACCGCGGATTTCTGGACAACACCGCCGACAAAAACGCCATTGCCGCCCGCTTCCGCGAGATCGTAAAAAATGCCCAGCGGCGGGGTTCGCTGGTCGTAATATGTCACTTCCGCCCATCTACGGTGATGTTTCTGGAAGAGCTTAATAAAAACTACAAAGAGCTGCCCGTAAAGCTGGTAACGATTCCCGAAATGTTCAAACTCATGAAAGATAACTCTGCTGAACTGGAAGGAGGTATCTGATGGTCTCCTCTGAAAATAACATCGTCGTCGGCCTGCAATGGGGTCAGGAGGGTAAGAACCGACTGCTTGACTTTTTCGCGAACCGCTCTGAGGTCATTGTGCGGTTTCACGGTTCCGCCTCCGGAGGCCATGAGATAACCGCCGGCGGCGAACATTTTACGCTCGACTATTTGCCCTGCGGCATCCACCACGCGGGGAAGCTCTGCGTTATAACCCACGGGGTGACCCTTGACCTTGAGAAGATATCGGAGGAGATCGCCGGACTCACGGCGGCGGGAGTATTCCGCTCGCGGCTGCTCATCAGCCCGCGCTGCCCGCTGATCCTTGACTATCATAAAAGGCTCGACGTCCTGGCCGGACGCCTGCTTGGCCATGATCTGAACCGCACGATGGAACAGCGCGGCTACGGTCACGCGGTTACGGACAACGTGCGCCGTCTCGGAATCAGGGCGGGGGATCTGCTTGCTCCCGAGCGGCTGCGCGAAAGGCTTGAACTGAACCTCAAGATTAAAAACGAATACTTTGAAAAGATATACAACGAAAAGCCGATGGACCCCGCTAAACTCTTCACTAAGATAATGAAAGAGGGACAGCGGCTGCTGCCCTATATCGGCCCGGTGGACGAAGCTGTCTCCAGGGCTGTGGAGCGCAACATCGGCACCCTCTTCGCTGGCTGCAGCGGCAGCCTTAACGATCTCAGCTGCGGCGTATATCCCTATGTCCTGCCGGGGACGACCATCGCCCCCGCGGCCTTTCTCAGCGCGGGACTGCGCCATAGCGCCTCGCTGCGGATAATCGGCGCCGCTAAGGCCTACTGCACGAAAAGCGGGCCGGGCCCCTTTATCACGGAGGATAAGAGCGCAGTTGCCGCCTTTATCAGGACGCGCGGCAGCGAATACGACAAAATAGGGGAGACTCCGAGGCGCATCGGCTGGCTTGACCTGCCGGCGCTTAAATATGCCGCGCAGATCAACGGCGCGGACCTTCTCGCCGTGACGAAACTTGACGTCCTTACGGGGATAGACGAGCTGAAAATATGCACCGGTTACATGGTAGGGGGCGAGCTGCGCACGAGCGGCGACCTCACCGCCGAAGAGTCCGCCGCCGCCGAACCGGTATACGCCGCCTTCGAGGGCTGGCGCGACGAGCTGCCTGGATGCACCGACTTCAATCTGCTGCCGCCGCAGGCTCAGGCCTATATCCGTTTTATCGAGGATTTTATGGGGCTGCGCGTCATCTGGACCGGCCTTGGAACCCAGTGGGGCAACGCCCTCTACCGGATAAATTGACCCGCAGGCCGAAAGGCGAAAGCGCCGAAGCCGCTAAAACAAACTTCCCGGCAGAGGCGCGCGCGTGGGCTCTGCCACCTCTATGATCCACGAAGCAAGCCTCGTGCCGTAGCCTACCGCCTGACGCAGGGAAAAGCCCCTTATCAGCGCCTCCGTGGTTCCCGCGAAAAAGGCGTCGCCAGCGCCGCTTGTGTCTGTTACCTTTGTTTCTATAGAGGAACAAAAGCCAAATTCCCCCGAGGCGGCATCATAGTATACGGAGCCGTATTCTCCCAGAGTCACCACCATTGATTTAAGACCGTTGGCGTCGACGTATCCGCGCAGCAGCGTGAGCACCTGTTCCGGTTCCCGCGCGCGGACCTCCCTCTCAAAAAGCCGTCCAGCTTCCGTCTCATTGCAGATATAACACTCAAGGCCGCCGAGCATGGCGCGGTTGCGGAGGATGACCTCCATATTTCCCGTTATACCGTAGACCTTTTTGTTATACCTCTTCGCGAGGGAGAGGACTGTGTCCGAAATATAATCGTTGAGGTCAAGCTCAAGGACGATGTTCCGGCAGCCGGCGATGATCGACTCGCCCTCTTCCCGGACGATATCCTCCATAATGGAGAGGTCAGGCATCTGCGAGATGGAGGCGGCAAGATCTCCGTTCTGGTCCATGACCGCAAGCCATAACCCCATGCCGGAAGAGGCGGCTCGCCGCACATGGGTGACGTCGATACCCTCATCTTTCAGCCTGTTGAGCACCTCGATGCCGAGTCCGTTGCCGTCGACTGAGGAGACGAACGAGACCTTTGCGCCGATGGCCGCCATGTCCTCCGCGACGTTGCGTCCGACCCCGCCGTGGATAAATCTCACCGAGCCGACATTTCTCCCCAATGGGTCATAGCGGTAAGCGGCAAAGCCCTTGCAGTCCATAAATACGGTTCCGAAGACGACAGTTTCTGCAGACATAGATGATTCTCCTTCACGGCGTTCTTTACGTGTTAAATATTAACATAACACAGCTGATTATAAAAAATGGGGTGAGATTTATTTTTACAGAACAGGATATTTACCGTGTTTTTTATCTAAACGACCGCCGCGGCGACGTCCCTGCAGACCGGCGGCTCCATGTTGATGGTTCCTTCTATTGCCGGCACTTTGCAGTCGGTACAGATCAGCTCTCGGGGATACCAGTGCCGCCAGGTTTGCATCTTTACAGTAAAGTGTCCTATGTCGCTTTTCGCTATTTTCCGTAAACTTCTTCTTTTGTAAAATAACCGCTGTCGATGAGGACTTTGTTGAGGTTTTCTTTAGTGACAAGCTGACCGGTTATTAGATTTGAGGGTACAGTGCCGCCACTGTGGTTGTCGAAGTCAGCGTTTACGTTCACCTTTTCTCCCCTCGCCATATGAAAAGCTTCATTGACCGCCGTGGCGGACAATTCTTTGAGGTCCATGTAAAAGGTGACGTCCTGCCTGCCTTTGACAATGCGTCTTACCGCTTCCAGTTCGGCGTCCATGCCTGTGATGGCGACATGATTTTTGATCCCCAGTTCTTCAAGTGCTTCGGCGCAGGCCTCGGCTATTTTGTCG
This sequence comes from Cloacibacillus porcorum, assembly GCF_001701045.1. Lineage (GTDB taxonomy): Bacteria > Synergistota > Synergistia > Synergistales > Synergistaceae > Cloacibacillus > Cloacibacillus porcorum. Next base: position 1,911,256 of record NZ_CP016757.1, on the reverse strand, counting down.
TTAGGGGACAGGATCGCATCGATCCTGTTACCGTTGGCGGATATGGCCTCCTTAACAATTCGCTTGGCCTCTGAGGGAGACCAACCTGGGACGGCGCAGTCGAGGATGATATTTATGTCGCTTCTAATTTGTGATATGTAACGCATCGCTCCCTCATATAGCAGTGCCGCGTTATTATCGCCTGAATCGCCGCGCAGAAGGATATAATCGCCTTTATATACCGCCTCAGATATATACTGCCCCATCTTTTGACCGATGCGTGCGCTGTCATAGCCGACGAAAAGGTCAATTTTTTTCCCAAGCACCACGCGCGCATAACATATTACCGGGACATTCTTGCTTTTCGCGTACTCCAGAATATTATCTACATTGGCGACGCTTCGCGGTGTCAGTATCAGTACGTCGATACCTTTGTCTATCATCTCCCGGCAGTCTTCCTGCTGTGTCTTTGGCGTGTTTGTCTTGTTAAGGCGCACCTCTATATTAGCGCCTAGCTCTTTCGCGCGCGCCTCCATGTATCTTTTTTCATTTTCCCAGCGGATGGCGTTGCCGACGCCAATGGAGACGCCGATCTTTACATCTTTTTTTTCGTCGGCTCGGTGAAACATGATGGTAGCTGCCGCCACGAACAGCACAGTCAGTACGGCAATCGTTATTTTTCTGGACATATCTTTCCCACCTCAAGAAGTTTTTCAAAAGCGGCCCGGTCCATGGGCTTCGCATAGTAATATCCCTGTGCGATAAAACAGCCGTACTCTCTCATCATTTCCACGTTCTCCAGCGTCTCAACCCCTTCCACGACTATTTTGATCTGTAGCTTTGATGCCATTTGAGCTATCGCCGCGAATATTGCCCGCTGGCGTTCGCTGTCCGTGTCCTCTCTCAGGAATCCCTGGTCGATTTTTAGGACGTCGATCGGAATATCTTTGAGCATGTTCAGCGATGAATAGCCGGAACCAAAATCATCCATAGCAATGGCGAGCCCATTGGCGTGCAGCTCTTCAATAAACTTACCGACCATATCCTTGTCCGCAATGAAGTCTGTTTCTGTAAGTTCTACTTCAATAAGTTCGGGAGGAACGCTGTATTTACGCAGTCTGTCTGTCAATTTATCAATGAAATTGGCGGTCATGAAATGCGCCCGTGAAAAGTTAACAGAAACCGGCAGCGTACGGACTTGTTTTTTCATCTGCGCTGCAAGAAATTCCAACGTTTTTTCAAATATTTTCAGATCAAGCGCGACGACAAGTCCCGTCCGTTCGCAGACAGGGATAAACTCTCCAGGGGGTACGAGCTGCCCGTCGCTCCTGCGCCAGCGCGCAAGCGCCTCCGCGCCAGTCAGTCTTCCTGTTTTGATATCGACCTTTGGCTGGAAAAAGGGTATGATCTCGTCGTTGGCTAAAGCTGACTCTATTGCGCGCTTAGTCTGCTCGTCGTGTATCATACGTCGGTCAAATTCCTCCGAATAGACGGCCACATGCTTATAACGGATTCCCTTGACTGTCTGTGCTGCTATCTTTGCCTTGTCAAGCATCAGGCTGATGCTTTCATTTTTGTTGGCGATCGCATACAGTCCAGCGGAAAGGTAGACCGATACCTCTTCTACCTGCAGTTCGGCGGAGAAGAGATGGTTGATGTGCCTGGAATCTCTGTCCCTCAGCAGCGCGATAAAGCGGTCGCTGTAAACGCGTGCGATGAACTCTCCCTTGTTCAGGCGTTCTGCGAAAAACTCATAGATACGGCGAAGGACTTTGTCGCCGAAATCGAAGCCGTAGAGTCCGTTTATATATTTAAAATTATCGATGTCAAAAGTAAAGAGGCTGTAGTGGACATCTCCTGGCTCTCCAAGCACTTCCTGCATATCTAAGGTGAACTTTGCGTAAGTGCTGCCGCCGGTTATCGGGTCGACGAAAGCTATCTTTCTGAACATTTCGCCCTGCCGGTTTTTATAGTGGAGGAAATAGGCCATGCTGAGTCCGCAAATCAGTACGATAACGCAAAGGATGAAGTAGAAGAGCTTTATCACGATACTTGCATTCGGAGAGACGGCATTAGTTGCAACACTCGAAATGAGATACCAGTCGTATACCTGATCGATCGGCGTATAGGCAGAGAATATCTTTTTCCCGCCTACGGCTGTCTCCATAAAACCCGGTCTATTTGCACGGATATCTTTTTCAAGCTGCCTTGCCGCCTCTGGATTTTCAGCGTAAAGCATGCGGAAATAATTATCCGACTCGCGGCTGTACTCATTCTGTGTGGAGCTGATGAGTATATATCCCTTGTCGTTTATGATATACATGAACCCCTGCGAGGAAAAAAGAGATACGGAACATAGCTTGTACATCTCAGGCAGTGTATATGACTTCTGTACCGTGCCAACGACTTTCCTATCATGATACACTGGCGTGCTGATGATAAAGACGTTGTCTCCATTCATTCTTGACACGATTTGATCCGATATATTGCTGATTCCCTCCATAGCCAGTCTGAAATAACGTCTTCCTGAGATGTCCAGCTCTTTTCCGTCTGGAAAGACCGCCATACCGTCCCCCAACGCGAAGAACAAATTTTTATCACCGGTCTGTTTGACAAACTTTATAAAATAGGACTTCATCTGTTTTCCGCTGTTATAGTGATCGGCCAGCTGTTTCGCGGCAAGATCAAGGTTATTGACCTCGAGCATCAGCTTGCTTGTAATAACGTCTTTATTTTGGGTTACTATCTCTGTCAAGTTGATCTTAGTATCGGAATTGAGCAGATTCTGTACCCTGCCCATGAGAAAAAATACCGCGGCAAGGAGCGCTGCGTTTACCAGCGCTGTTATAAACAGCGGCAGCTTTCTGGAAACTGTTACCTTTCCTCTGGAGCTTTTCATCACCTGAATGTCTCACCCTAGATACAACATAATAATTGCCTGAAAACTGTAAAACCATGCGGATATAAAAATAACAAGCACCCAGGCGCATATGCATACTAAGGCGGACACCGCCGCGCATATCTGCAATGGCAAGTATGAATACACTATATCGTATTTCATTCAAAAAGGGAATCGCTTAAAAGTTATTTTAAACGAATAAAAAACAACAGCTGCCGTCACCGCTGCGATGGATGCGGCTATTCCTTACGGTGAGGGCTGGGGATCTCTCCCGAAAGCACGAGCGCGCACTTAGCCGCGCCCGGCCCTGCAAGCTCATAGAGTACCGAAGAGGCGAGTATTATTGTCAGCAGCATGTCTCCCATATCCGGCGGCAGGATGCGCTGGGCGAGAAAGGCGAGGCCGATGGCGACGCCGGCCTGCGGTATCAGCGCGAGCCCCAGCAGACTCTTCACCTTACAGGCGCTGCCGGTGAGCGCGCATCCGGCGTAGGCTCCCGCGTACTTTCCCGCGATGCGGATCAGGAAATAGACCACGCCCGCCGCGCCGAAGGCCTTTAGGCTGCCCAGGTCGAGGCTCATGCCGGAGTAGATGAAAAAGGTGGACATGATCGGCGGCGAAAAATTATTTATCTGCCTGTAGAGCTCCCTGTCCTCGGTGAGGTTGATATAGACCGCACCGAAAAGCATACAAGAGAGCAGCGGCGAAACGTTGAGTATCACGCAGATACCGGAGATCGCGAGCAAAAACGCGATCACGAGGATCAGCCGGTTTTCATTGCTCCGCTTCTCCGTGATCATCCTTTTCAGGACGAGGCCGCTCAGAAAGCCGAGGACGAGGGCCAGGATGTTGAAGAAGAGCGGCGCCAGGAGGTTGACAAGTCCCTTGCCCTCGTTGCCGCTGATGCCGATGAAGGCAGTTGCCAACGTAAAGGCGAATAGGCAGACGGCGTCGTCAAAGGCGACAACCTGCAGAAGCGTATTCACAAACTCGCCCTTCGCGCCGTACTGGTTGATCGTCATCAGCGTGCTTGCGGGGGCCGTAGCAGTCGCGATCGCGCCGAGAAGCAATGAAAAATCCCACGAAAAAGAAAACATGAAGCGCATCGCGACAGAGACGGCGACTCCCGCGACGAGAGCCTCGAAAATAGTTATCACGACCACCTTCGTGCCGCTGCCGCAGATGACCTCCTTTTTAAAAAACCTGCCGACGTCAAAGGCGATAAAGGCCAGCGCGACATCGCTGATAAAGCTAAGATTCTCGATCGTCGCCTCGGGGATGATGTGCAGCATTCCGGGACCGATGAGCATCCCCGCGATGATATATCCGCTTACGTTGGGAAGCCTGAAAAGCTTCGTGACCCTCGTGGCGAAAAATCCCGCGAAAAGAATCAGTGACAGAGATAAAAGTACCAATGTAGACGTATGTGAATGGATAGCTATGGCAGCCATCGCGTCAACCTCCCCTCTATAAATATTGAATAATTTGAATATTTAGTGATATTATATAGGAGAAGTGGATAAAGTAAAATTATGAAATATTTATATGTGATAAAATTTTGTTATATCGGTGGGAGGTAAGGAGAATGCTTGACCAGAAGGTAAGAACCTTGATAAAGGTCTGCGAGACTATGAGCTTCACTCGCGCCGCCGCCGAACTCTCACTCACGCAGCCTGCGGTGAGTCAGCATGTGAAACAGCTTGAACATGAGTTCGGTATAAAGATATTCCACCGCAAAGAGGGGGAGCTGCGGCTGACGGCGGAGGGAGAGATACTTCTGCGCTACGCGAAACGCTTCACCAACATGTATGACGAGCTGCGCAAAAACATCCACGAGGAAAAGCGTTTCCTGAAACTGATAACTGTCGGCATCACTCATACCTCGGAGAGCAACCAGATCGCCGAGGCTCTCGCGCGGTACTGCAGCATTAACGACGGCGTGAAGATGACAGTCGTCACCGATACAATAAACAACCTCTATGAGAAACTGAAAAATTACGAGGTGGACATCGCCATCGTCGAGGGCAAGTGCGTGGAGGGAGGATTTTGGACCGTGCACCTCGACACGGACCTCCTTGTCGCCGCCCTCTCAAATGACAACCCGCTCGCGAAACATGGGATCATCACCATCGAGGAGCTTAAAAAAGAGAAGATGATCCTGCGCCTGCCCGACTCAGGCACGCGCAACCTCTTTGTGTCGCACCTTGAGAGCCTCAATATCTCGATCGACGAATTCAACGTCATCCTAGAGGTCAACAATATCGCGACCATCAAAGACCTCATCCGGCGCGGCTTCGGCATATCGATCCTCGCGAGGAGCGTCTGCCTTGACGAACTGCGGAAGGGCAAGATCACTGTGCTGCCCGTCGAGAACCTCAGCATGGAGCGGGAGATAAATATCGTCTGCAATAAAGATTTCGAACACCGCGACATTCTGCGCGACATCGCCCGTACCTACGCCGAAACTTCGCGGCTCTACGAGCTGGGCGTAAACGGTGCGGCGGACGTCTGATGCTCTTCAGCTGCGTCGTCATTCGGAAACCCGGTACTGTTCGGCTGTTTCGTGTACTTTGATTTTGCCGGAGGCGGTGAAGCTGAATACCGCATACTGAAAGTGCGGCTCCGCTATGGACAATATCCGCTTCGAGAGATAAAATTTCTTTGTGCGTCATTGAGGATAAGAGTATCAGTGATATCAGTATTTACGCAGGAGGTAATAGGGTGAAGAAAACAGCGGCATTACTGCTTGCCATAGCAGCGCTTTTTGCGTTCGGTGCGATTTCATACGCGGCGGACGACACGGTTGGCTACGTAGACGATATGGGAGTGCTGCAGCAGTTCTCGAAGTTCCAGCAGGCTCAGAAGCAGCTTGACGAGCTTGGCAAGAAGAAGTCGAACGCGGCGAAGGCTGCCTTTGACAAGGAGAGCGACGAGAAGAAAAAGAGCGAAATAGTTCAGAACCTCCAGTTTGAAATGCGGGAAGAAGAGGCAAAGCTGATGAATCCTGTACTCAAAGAGGTGAATGACACGATCGCGAAGGTCGCCAAGCAGAAGGGCGTCACGATCGTTGTAAACAAGGCGCTTGTCTACTACGGCGGCATCGATCTCACACAGGACGTCGTCAACGCCCTTAAGAAGTAACAGCTGTAAAATAGGCTGAATACGCGCGCCGCCCTTTATGGGGCGGCTTTTACTTTGTCTTTTTGACTATGATTGACTTATATTGACCATTAATATATAATCATTATTGGTTAAATTCAGGCGGGCCTTTGTCCAAAATCAGAGAAACGGAGTGAAGACATTGTCGTCATCGAGTCTTACGAGGAAAATAGAAGAGTATATCGGACAGCTGCTTGAAGAGAATGGCGGAGGCACCATTTCACTTCGCAGAAAAGATCTCGCGGAACTCTTTGAATGCGTTCCAAGTCAGATAAATTATGTCCTGAGAAGCAGATTCGCGCCGGAAAACGGATTTCTGGTCGAGAGCCAGCGCGGAGGTCACGGTTACATCCGCGTGGTACAGCTGACATTTAAAAATTGTGACGAAGAGGTCCTGCACCTTGAGGACCTTATCGGCAATAAAATATCGGAGCAGGAATCTAAGCGGCTGCTGATGAACCTGCAGAACAGAAAGCTGATATCCGCCAGAGAGAGGCTTCTCATCGAAGTCGCCCTGCGGAGTCAGGAGGAGTACGGGCGCACCCTTTATGATATCTCCATCTATAAACGGGAGATCATGAGGGCTGACCTGTTGAAAAAGTTACTTACGAGCCTTGCGCTTAGTTAGGAGGCGTTGCCATGTTATGCGAACAGTGTAAAGTCAGACGCGCGGAGATTCATCTTGTCAATGTGGTGAACGGGGAGCGGCAGGTACAGCATCTTTGCCGGGAGTGCGCGGAAGCCCATCTGCATCTGGATGACGTCTCGAATCTATTGAAAATGTCCTTCTCGGTCGAGGGGCTGATGGATATAGAAGAGGCCTTCAAAGAGCTGGTGATCCCAGCGCTGCGGGGCGCCTACACCAGAAAGAGGGCGGCACGCCTCTGTCCGCACTGCGGCGGAGTGCTGCCTGATGCGATGTTTGAGGAGCGTACGAAGTCCCAAAGCGTACCCGCTGAGGAAGAAGTAAAAGATGACACCTCCGCGCGCGTGATGACGGCGGAGGAGGAGCTTTCTGAGCTCTCAAAGAAAATGGAAGCGGCCGTAAAATCGGAAAATTACGAATACGCGGCGCAGCTTCGCGACAGAATGGCTGAGTTGAGGAAATCTAATATGACCCAGGGTAGTGAATTATAATGTGGCATAACTTTACAGAACGGGGCAAGCGCGTATTTCAGCTTGCGCAGAAAGAGGCCCTGCGAATGGGCCATGAGGTGATCGGGACGGAGCATGTCCTTCTGGGGCTGCTCTACGACAACGACGGCCTCATTACAAAGATACTGGCGGACCATGACGTTACGCCGGAGGTGCTGGTGAAGGAGATCGAGCAGTTTGCCGGGATCGGCGCGCCGCGCTACGGGCAGGTTGACCTGCCGATGAGCCCGCGCGCGAAATGCGTGATGGACTTGGCGATGCGCGAGGCCCGCAGGATGGGCGTCAACTATATAGGTACGGAGCATATCTTCCTCGCGATATTAGCGGAGGGCGAGGGAATGGCGGCGCGGCTTCTGGCCTCGCACGGCCTTGAGCTCGATAACTGCCGGCGGCTTGTCGCGGAGCAGATGGGTGGAATGGCCTCGGAGCGCGGACAGCAGCCGCCGAGACAGCCCGAAGACCCGAGGGGGCGGACGCGCGGCGCGGCGCCCTCAAAGACTCCGACGGTGGACCAGCTGGCCATCGACCTCACTTTGATGGCGAAAAACGGCGAACTGGACCCCGTCATTGGACGGGTGAAAGAAATTCAGCGTGTGGTGCAGATACTTTCGCGCCGCACGAAAAACAACCCTGTGCTGATCGGCGAGCCGGGCGTCGGCAAGACGGCTGTCGCCGAAGGGCTTGCGCAGAGGATATTCACAGGCGACATCCCCGAGATACTCAAGGGTAAGCGCGTAATGCAGCTCAATGTCGCGAACCTCGTCGCGGGCACAAAATACCGCGGCGAATTTGAGGAACGTATGCGCCGCCTCGTAAAAGAGATACGCGAGACGAAAAACATCATCCTCTTTATCGACGAAATCCACACCATCGTCGGCGCCGGCGGCGCGGAGGGGGCGGTGGACGCGGCTAACATCCTCAAGCCGAGCCTTTCGCGCGGCGAGTTCCAGGTCATCGGCGCTACGACGATAAACGAGTACCGGAAGTACATCGAGAAAGACGCCGCGCTCGAGCGCCGCTTCCAGCCCGTGCAGGTAGACGAGCCTACGGAGGAGGAGACGGTGCTGATCCTCAAAGGGCTGCGCGACAGCTACGAGGGACACCACCGCGTGCGCATCACCGACGAGGCCCTTGAGACGGCGGCGGCGCTCTCGAAGCGTTACATCACGGACAGATTCCTTCCCGATAAGGCGATAGACCTCATCGACGAAGCCTCGGCGCGCGCGCGCATCAACACCCTTGAGATTCCCGACGAGCTCAAGGCGCTGGAGCGCAGCATCGACGACCTTCGCAAAGAGAAGGAAGAGGCGGCCGCCTCGCAGGAATTTGAAAAGGCCGCCTATCTGCGCGACGAAGAGCGCAAGGCGAAGGAGCAGAGCGAACAGTGGCGGCGTGAATGGACGGAGTCCCGCAACAAGATCACTCCCGAGATAAAGCCGGAAGATATCGCCTCTATCGTGGCGGAGAGCACCGGTATACCGGTGACACAGCTCACCGAAGAGGAGAGCCGCAGACTGCTGCGCATGGAGGATGAACTCAAACGCCGCATGGTCGGCCAGGAGGAGGCCCTTCACGCGGTGGCGCGCGCCGTGCGCCGCGCGAGAAGCGGTATGAAAGACCCCAAACGTCCTGTCGGCAGCTTCCTCTTCCTCGGCCCTACGGGAGTCGGCAAGACGGAGCTCGCGCGTTCGCTGGCGGAATTCCTCTTCGGCAGCGAAGATGCGATGATCCGCATGGACATGAGCGAATACATGGAACGCCACGAGGCCGCCAAGCTCATCGGCGCGCCCCCCGGATACGTTGGTTTTGAGGAGGGGGGCAAACTCACGGAGGCGATCCGCCGCAAACCCTATTCCGTCGTACTCTTCGACGAAATAGAGAAGGCGCATCCCGACGTATTCAACATCATGCTCCAGCTACTCGAGGACGGGCGGCTGACCGACGGCCACGGCCATGTCAGCGACTTCCGCAACTGCGTCGTAATCATGACCAGCAACGTCGGCGTATCCGACAATATGGGCGGACGCTCACTCGGCTTCGGCGGAGCGGAGGAACAGAGCGCCGCGGATGCGCGGCGGATGAAAAATACGGTGCAGGAGGCGGCGAAGAAGGCCTTCAGGCCGGAGTTCCTCAACCGTATCGACGAAATACTGGTCTTTGAGCCGCTTGGACGTCCCGAGCTGGTAAAAATCGTCGACATCATGCTCGAAGAGGTGAAAAAACGCGCCAATGAAAACCATATCGAGCTTGATGTTGACGAAGAGGCCAAGAGGCTGATCCTCGACAAGGGATACGACCCGAAATACGGGGCGCGTCCGCTGCGGCGCACCATCCAGAAGATGATCGAGGACGAGATATCCAACCGCCTGTTGGAGGGCAACATCTCGCACGGCGATAAAATCACGGTAAGCCGCGACGGGGAATCACTGAATTTCCAGATTTGCGGTAAAAATTAGCGCGAAAAATCCGGGGGCGGTCAATTTACCGCCCTCGGATTTTATTTTTTGTGGTAGCATTATGCGAGTTGAGGAACGTTTAATCATAACTCAGGGAGGAACTTTGAATGTCATTAAGAAAGAAACTAGTCATGGGGGCGGCTGTCGTCCTCTCCGTCTCCGCGGTAGCCGTATCGGCCTTTGCCGCCACGGAAGAGACTGCGGTGGTCGTCGGCAACGAATCGCTGAAGCCGGGAGAAGTCATAGAGGTGCTTCAGAGCAGCGCGGGCGGCAACCCGATGATGGTGGGCCTCATGCTCACCCAGGCGACCCTTGCCGACCGCGTTGAGATGGTGAAACAGATGGCCGACGCGATGCTCTTCGCCGAGGGCGCGCGCATCAGCGGACTCGCCGATCGTGAGGATGTGGCGCTCAAACTTAAATGGCAGCGTATGCAGCTCCTCCTAGAGGCTTATCTCCAGGAAATCAGCAAAAAATGGGACATGAGCGACAAAGCCGTAAAGAAATACTACGCGGAGCACAAAGAGGAATTCATCCAGGCGCCCGCCACACACCTCCGCCATATCCTGACCTCGTCGGAGAAGGACGCCAACAACGCGATCCTCGATATCTTCAAAGATAAAGACTTCGCCAAGACCGCCGAGAAATTCAGCCGCGACACCAATACGGCCCAGCGCGGAGGCGACCTCGGCTGGATGGAGAAGGGCGTGATGCCGGAATCAATCGACAAGGCGATAGAGACCGCACGCCCGAATTCGCTCGTCGGCCCCATAAAGACCGACCTCGGCTGGCATGTGCTCGAAGTGCTTGAGCGCCGTCCCTCAAAACAGCTCACCTTCGATGAAGCAAAAGATGAAATCGTGCAGCGCCTGCAGATGAGCTATATCGCGAAAGAACTTGAAGACCTCAGAAAAAAGGTGAAAGTTGAAATCAACGAAAAGGCCCTAGAGAACCTTGGCGGCATCCCCGCAGCTCCAGCGGCCAAAACGCCGGAGGCTCCCGCGGAAGAGAAGCCCGCGGATAACGCGTCCAAATAACGTCAGCACGGTAAAAACTGACAAAAGGCCGGCGATCTTAACGGTTGCCGGCCTCTTTTTACCAATATATTACCGATTTACCCTCTCCATTATCAGTTACAATATACAGGACGCAAATAAAATTACAGAGGAAGATCTCTTATGGATACAATTACCGGTTATCACAAACAATTTCTTGAATACAGGGGCGAAATGTTCCTCGAACTTCTTCTGAAAAACATGGCGACGATACTTTTTATCCTCTTTATCCTTCTCATATGGTATCTTATCGATAAAGCCATACCATACCTTATGATGCACATCTTCCAGGCGGCGGGAGAGCGCGCGCGGAACACCGTCTACAAAGACGACGAGATACGCCGCGCCTGGCTGATGTACCGCATGTCCACCCTGCGGCAGCTCACGACCCAGATGCTGCGCGTGCTGCTTGCCACGGTGATGTGCTTCGTCATCCTTAACGCCATCGGCATAAACATAAAACCCATCCTCGCCGGTATCGGTATCGCCGGATTGGGCATATCTCTCGCCGCGCAGAACCTCATCCGCGACTTCATCAACGGCGTGCTGATAATTGTGGAAGACCAGTACAATGTAAACGACTGGATACAAATAGGGAACTACCAGGGAACCGTCGAGCACTTCACACTGCGCCTTACGCGCCTGCGCAGCCTTGAGGGGAACCTCATCATAATTCCCAACAGCACCATCCAGGACGTCATAAATTACACGAAAGACTGGTCCTACACCGCCATTTACGTGACGATCCCCTACGAGGGCGATTACGCCGCGGCGAAAAAAATACTGATGGAGCTTGCCGATGAGACCGTCAAACAGGGAGATCCGAAAATATTCCCCAATCCGGTATTCAACGGTATCACCGAATACGCGCAGAACGGGATCAAATTCCGCTGCTTCATAAAGACGGCTCCCGGCTACCAGTGGCGGGTGGGGTACAAGTTCCGCGAAGAGCTGCACAAGCGCTACACGGAGGCGGGAATCAAATTCGCCTATCCGGCGGTCAGCAACTACCTTGAATCTTCCGATCCCGCCGTTCTCGCGGAAATCGCCAAATCGCGGGAGCTGCGCTCCGCGCAGAAACCTCCTGAAACGGGTAATCAGCGGCAGGGAAATTGAAAATATCCCGGCTGACGAACGTTCTGGCCGGGTCCACCGCGCTGTATTCCGTCTCCCCGGGCTTGACCCGGGGTCCAGCGGCTTTTGGGTTTTTGCGCGGCGGTCTGTACGTATGAAAGGGCGCGGCTCTTTCGCCCCGCGCCCTTTCATTGGCTTTTATCTGTCCTTTTTTCTTACTTTATCCTGTCTTTTAATCCTATCTTACCTTTTCTTTCTTCTCATACAGAGCGGCAGCAGCGTGAAGAGCGCCAGCGCCCCCACGCCCGCGGCACAGCCGCTGCCGCTGCTGTAGACCTTGTTGACGGAGACGGTGGCCTGGGCCGCCTTCAGACCGTCGACGGTCGTGACGGTGATGGCGGTGGCGCCGGCTGCGACGGCCGTCACTTTACCGTTGGCGTCCACTGTGGCGATCTTCTTGTCGCCGCTCTTCCAGGTGACGCCCTTATTGTCGGCGTTCTCCAGCAGTATTTTTGCGGTGAACCGGAAGCTCTCGCCGACCTTTATCGCCGCGCCCTCGGGGGATATCTCCACCGACTCCACCGGCACCGGGGGAGCGGTGACGGTGAGGGAGCAGGATGCTCTTACATTAGCGTCATCCTTTGCGCCGCTCGCGGTGGCGGTGATGAGGACGGGGCCGCCGGGGTTATGGGCGAATACTTCGCCATTTTCGCTGACGGTGGCGATATTTTTATCGCCGCTCTTCCAGCTTACGCTCTTGTCGGTGGCCTTCTCCGGGCCGACCAGAGCGGATAGTTTCGCGCTTTTGCCCGCTTCGAGCGTGAGGATGTCCGGTGATACCGTTACGCTCTCGGCCCAGACGGGGATGACGGTGACGAAGCAGGGAACGCTCGTCAGATCGCCGACGCTTGCCGTGATATACGTCTCGCCTTTGCTGATGGGCGTGACGTATGCCGTGAGTGCCTTCGCGTCGCTCTTGTCAGGCGATACGACGGCCACCTTCTCATTTGAACTCGTCCAGCGGACCTGGTCGTATTCGGCGTTGTCGGGGAGGACGGTGGCCGTGAGTTTGTATGTACGTCCCTCGTCGTTCATGTCGATGGATAAACTCTTTTGCGAGATATCGACGGAGGTGACGTTTACAGGGATGACCGTTACTGTGCAGGTATCCGTGCACTGTTGCCCGTCATCATCGGTATCCTCGGTGGTCACGGTTATATCGGCGCTGCCCACGGCGATTGCCGTTACAAGGCCATTTTCGTTGACTATTGCGACGTCGTCGCGGCTGCTTTTCCAGGAGACATTTTTATTGCCCGCGTCGTTCGGTTTCACTATGGCATCGAGCTTCCGCGTGCCGCCCTTATAAATGGGATTGGCGATGTCACCGTAGATAGTGACGCCTGAGACCCTTGGCGACACCGTGACGCCGAAGGTGAATTTCAGCGGCGGATCGGAGGAATTGCTTGAAGGGTTCATGGTTTCGAAGTCCGTCGGATGAAGGTCGGGCGAGAGGGTTACTGTGACGGTGGTGTGCCTCATGCCGACCTTGCTCTTAGCGGTGAGGATGACGATGTCGCCGCTTACGTCGGCGGAGAGTATATCGGGGCTGGATACCGCCGCGTTGATGCTGGTCACATACGTACCGAAGTCCTTTTTGTCTCCATAGATGGTGGAGAGGCTGATCGTCGCCGTATCGCCGTTATTGAGGGCCTGTTTTGTGATATCCGCGCTGAGGGCGACGACGCTCTTATTTACGTTATCTGGAGATAGTGATTTGACGTTGGTGACGATGCCCATGCCACTTCCCACGCCGTTGTCTGCCGACGAACCCAGCCAGCCGCAGTTTAATACCGTGCCTTTGTTTTCGTTGACTCCCACGACGCCGCCGGTAACGTTGGAGTTGCCGCCTGTGATCCTGCCGCCGCTGCTGAGGCAGTTTGATATCTTGCTGCCGTCGCCGTAGTTATGTCCCACGATGCCGCCGGTGTGTCCCCTGAGGTTGTTTGAGACATTGCCGCTGTTGATGCAGTTTGATATCGTGCCCTTTCTTTCGTTTTTTCCCGCGATGCCGCCGGTACCCATATTGTCGCTGGTGTTGGCGATATCGCCGCTGTTTACGCAGTTTGATATCGTGCCCCCTATGCAGTCTCCCACGATGCCGCCTATTCTGACGTCTTCTGCGGAGACGGTCAGGGAGGCGGTGTTTACGCAGCCCTCTATCGTGCCGAAGCAGTTTCCAGCGACGCCGCCCGCGTAGGTGGGGTTGCCCTTATCTGTGATATTAATATCGCCGCTGACGGTGAGCCTACGCACCGTGCCGCCGCCGACTGTGCCGAAGAACCCCATCTCGTCGGCTTTATTTATCCGATAGCCCTTGACTGTATGGCCCGTGCCGTCGAAGGTGCCTGTGTATCGCTCGTTTTCGCTATAGTTGCCGATAGGTTCCCACACTGTAGTGGTCCCGTCCGCCTGAGTGAGGTCGATGTCGGCGGTGAGGCGCGCGTCGGCGGAGAGCGGTATTTTGTAGGTGCCTGAGGTATGGATTCTTCTGTTAAATTCACGAAGGTCTTCCGAGGTGGCGATGATGTAACAGCCGTTGTCGTCCCGCTTCAAATCGGCGCGTGCCGTTCCGGGTGCGGCGAGGATGAAGAGGGTCAAAACAAAGAGCAGCAGCAGCGCTCTGTGGCTTAAATGAACCCAAGTAAATTTATGTGGGGGGGTGAGTCAAAGTTAAATAAATTCAACGGCTGACGGCCTTCACACGGCGACATAACATATCGCCCTCCTTCTCTAATGTATTAAAATAGGTAAATCATACAAAGATAAATAAGTAAAATTACTGTTTATGTAATATATAGCTCGGCCTTGCTGCTTGTCAAGCTGTTATCCCGTTTTTTCCTGCCTTTGCCGGCGAATCCGCGGTTTACGTTCGTCATTCCGGCCCTGACCCGGAATTCAGCGGACGTAAAGACTCTGGATACTGTCTCGGGACCTGGTGTGACAAGGCAGGGGCAAACGGCATAAACATAAGGTCAACTCTCCTTCCGTCAGCCACCCAAAACAGGCGGTTATCACTTCGCTTAGAGAGGGAGGCTTTAAGAACGCAAACCGGCGTTTATCGCTTTCTCTGCCAAATTTTCTGATTTTTTGACATGTCGTGATATCGCCGTTGTTTTTCTTTGCTAAAATTTAAAAAAGAGATAAAATCTAGCTTATGCGAATTCAAATTGGGAAGTGATGATGTTGGAAATAAAGTTTAACAAGAGGTTTGATTGGAAGGAGCTTCCGCCGATCTCAGAGATAGAGGCCGGCGCCTCCAGGCTCGCGAAGGGGATAACCGTGGGGGAGACGCTGTTTTTCCGTGAGCATGGCGTTAAAAGCGAGGCGGAGTATAAGCGCCGCGCGATCGCCGAGGGGCTCATCTCCAAGCATTCGCATGTCGGATGGAATTCCTGGGAGGAGACGGCGAAGAATATTGAGTTTATCTACAGTGAGCTGAAACGGCGCGGCAGTTATATCACGCGCTTTGGTTTCATTCTCGACTGGGTGATGGGCGTTCCCGCTGCGTACAGGGATAAGCTGCCGAAGGGCACGGGGCTTATTCTTAACACGCCGGAGGAGTGGGCGGCGCTGGGGCAGATAGTCCCCGTGCAGCCGCATATGTCGGATCATATGATCGGCTCGCCGAACGCGCTGGAGAATACCGTATTCGCGCTCAACGCGGGGGTCACCTCCATTGGCAATGTCTCGCATTATTTTACTTACGAGTATCCGGGCGTCGAGCTTGAGTATGAGCGCACGGTGAACTCTCTGACAGCCTTCATGCTGATGGGCAAGGTGGAGGGGACGATTGTCCATTCCAATATGGACGACGGCTTCGGCAACCAGTTCCGCGACCTTGCGAGCATCACGGGCTGGGCGATGATGGAACGGTATCTCGTCGAGGATATGCTCGGCGCGCGGATGGCCTTCGCCTACGGCAATCTTTTCAGCGACCCGATGGGACGGATTATAATTCATTCCGTAATGGAGAAGCTCAATAAGCACCACACGCCGGGGACGATGATCTTCGGCAACACGGTGGATTACGGCCTTGACTATCAGCGGAATTATGGCGCGCTGGCCTCTTTCTCGCTCGCGGACGCGATATTCCAGCGCCACACGCCGACGGGACACGCCGTCGCCTCGGTGCCGGTGACGGAGGCGGTGCGCATCCCGACGGCGCAGGAGATCGTCGACGGGCATCTGACGGTCGATATGATGATCGAAAAGTCAAAGTTTATGGCCCCCTTCATCAACTGGGAGCGGGTCAACGCCGAACGCGACCTCTATATCTTCTGCGGCAAGATTTTCTTTGAGCGGATGATGAACGCCCTTGACGACCTCGGCGTGGATATCAATCATCCGGGAGAGATTTTCGCAGCGTTGAAGGCGATCGGTCCGCGCCAGCTGGAGGATAATTTCGGCGCGGGTGAAAAGACCACATCAGGGGAACGGCTGCCGGTGCGTCCGACGGATATGATAAAGAACCTCAATTCCAAGAAGGACCAGGCGCTTGCCCGCTTCGGCGAGATCGAGGCGGAGCTATCCGGCGAGAAGGTGCTCGTCGGCTCGACGGACATCCACGACTATGGTAAGGAGATCGTCAAGGCGATTCTCACTAAAGCGGGAGCGACCGTTTTTGACCTCGGGAATTATGTGACGCCGGAGGAGGTCGTGGATACGCTGATCGAGACCGAGGCGAAGGCCGTGGCGCTGAGTACCTATAACGGGATCGCGCTCAGTTACGCTAAGGAACTCACGGAGAAGATGCGGGAGTCGGGGACGGAGGCGACGCTTATCCTCGGCGGACAGCTCAACGAGAATATGGAGGGCGGCTCGCTCGCCGTCGACGTCACGGAGGAGCTGCGGGCGCTCGGCGTCAACTGCGATAATGATATGGATAAGATAATATCTGTGGTGAAGAGTATTTATGCCGCGTGACAGAAAGGCCGTGCTGCTGGATTTTGGCAGCACGCACACAAAGGTGGCGGTGGTGTCGCCGCGCGAGGAGAGGATTCTTTTCAGCGGATGCACCGCCTCCACGGTGAAGAGCGACGCGCGGCTCGGCCTGCGGCGCTGTCTGGAGATGGCGAGGGATGTCCTCTCCGCCGCGGAGTTTGACGGAGCGCTGAAGCTGGCCTCTTCGAGCGCCGCAGGCGGCCTTCGCATGGCCGTTATCGGGCTCAGCCGCAGCCTCAGCGTCACGGCAGGCCGCAGCGCCGCCTTCGGCGCGGGAGGAAAGATTCTCGCCACGCTCGCCGGCAGGATAAAGGAGCCGGAGCTGGCGGGGCTCGCCGCGGAGAAGGTCGAGATAATCCTCTTCTGCGGCGGCTACGAGCGGGGCAGCGAGGCCGCCCTGCTGCATAACGCCGCCCTCCTCGCGGCCAGCTCCCTGCAGGCGCCGGTGATATACGCAGGCAATAGTTTTGCCGCCGCCAAGGTGCGCTCTCTGCTCGCCTCCGGCGGTAAGGAGTGCTTCATTGCCGATAATATCATCCCCTCGGTGGGGGTGCTGAACACCGCGATGGCGGAGAGTATCGTCAGGGAGATTTTCCTGAAGCGCATCATTAATATGAAGGGGCTGGATGGGGTGCGGGGGATGCTTGACGGCATCCTGATGCCGACTCCGTCTGCGGTGCTGGCGGCGGGGGAGCTTCTCGCCCGTGGCTGCGACGGGGAAAAGGGTTTAGGAGAGCTGATTATCTTTGACGTTGGCGGCGCGACGACCGACGTGCATTCGTTCGCGGAACAGCGCCCATACGACGGGGCGCGTTTCATCGGAGCCGCCGAGGGGTTTGCCAAGCGCACCGTGGAGGGCGACCTTGGCCTTCGCGAATCATCGGTGCTGGTGGCCGAGGGAGCGGGGACGGCGAAGCTCGCGGCTGACGCGGCGGTCTCCGATGCCTTTATGGCGGAGGCGGTGGCGCGCCGTGTGGCTGACAACTCTTTTCTGCCCGCCACGCGCGAAGAACGCCGCGTGGATTCCGCGCTGGCCTCCTATTGTGTACGCGCGGCCGCTAGACGTCACGCGGGATGTATAGAACATACGGCCTCAGTCGGCTGCAAGCTGCTCCAGCGAGGCAAGAACCTCGGCGGCGTAAAAAACATCATCGGCACCGGCGGCCCGCTGATAAACAACGAAGATCCGGCGGCGCTGCTGAAGGAGGCGCTGAGGAAGGGCGGCGAGCGGGACGTCCTGCTGCCGGAGACGGCGGCGCTCTATGCCGACGGCAGCTATATGCTCTATGCGATGGGGCTTCTGGTCTGCCATGAACCGAAGGCGGCGCTGGGGATAATGAAAAAGAGCCTTGAGGCTCTCTCATGATTTTTTATTTTAAAGGGTGAGCGCATGAAGATAGAGCTTATAAAGGAAGAAGACAAGAGGAACTATCTCGAACTGCTGCTGCTTGCCGACGAGCAGGAGGATATGATCGATAAATATCTGTGGCGGGGAGAGCTGTTCGCGCTGTACGACGGCGGGCTGCGCGCCGTCTGCGTTGTAACGGACGAGGGAGGCGGGGTCTTTGAGATAAAGAATCTCGCCGTGGAGCCGCGTTTCCAGCGCAGGGGCTATGGACGTCAGATGATGGAGTTTGTCTGCGGGAGGTACGGTGGCCGTTGCCGCAAGATACTCGTCGGCACCGGCGAGAGCCCGCTTACCATTCCGTTTTACAGGAGCTGCGGCTTTCAGGAGAGCCACCGCGTAAAGGATTTTTTCATCGACAATTATGACCACCCGATGTTTGAAAATGGGGTGCGGCTGAAGGATATGATCTACCTGGAGCGGAACTTCCTGACGGCGGAGGATTAATTGCCCCGCACTGCGGGTTGTCTTAATCCTCTGTAAAAATACGTGCCCAAAAAGCGCAATAATATTGCAAAATAACCATAAGATGTTAGAATGCTCTCGCTGTGGATATGATATCTCCAACAGGCAATTATCTTCACGGGAGAGACGTTAAATGTTTTTATTCAGAGGCAGGACCATCAATCAGAACAGAGGCGGCAGAAACAAGTACGCGATAAATATGTGCAGCGGGCGTATTTTGCCTAAGATGCTGCTCTTTGCGATACCGCTCATGTTTTCCAGCATCCTTCAGCTGCTTTTCAACGCGGCGGATATCATCGTGGTAGGGCGCTATGCGGGGGACAACTCTCTCGCGGCAGTCGGCTCCAATTCCTCTCTCATAAGCCTGATGACCAACCTCTTTGTCGGCATCTCAATCGGTACGAACGTCCTCGTCGCGCGCTACTACGGCTCCAAGGACGAGGAGGGTATCTCCAAGACCGTCGCCACCTCGATCATCGTCGCTGTGGTGAGCGGCGTTTTTCTGACGGTCCTCGGCATAGTGTTCGCGCGCAAGATACTGATAATGATGCAGACGCCGCCGGAGGTCCTCGGCCTGGCGACGCTCTATCTCGTCATATATTTCTTCGGCATGACGCCGATGATGCTCTATAACTTCGGAGGCGCGATCCTGCGCGCCGTCGGCGATACCAGAAGGCCGCTGATTTACCTCTCGTTTGCCGGTGTGGTAAATGTTCTCCTGAACCTATTTTTCGTGATCTATCTTCATCTGGATGTGGCCGGAGTGGCGATCGCCACGGTCATCGCGCAGTGTATTTCCGCGGCCCTCGTGCTACGCTGTCTGCTCCGCGAGAGCGGGGCGCTGCGTTTCACACCGGCCAAGGCGCGCATCGATGTAAAAAATCTTATGAAGATGCTGAGGATCGGTATTCCCGCGGGACTGCAGGGGGTGCTTTTTTCGATCTCCAACGTCGTTATCCAGGCCTTCATAAACTCGTTCGGCGCGGTAGTCATGGCGGGCAGCTGCGCCTCCGACAGCATTGAGATGTTCGTTTATTTCTCAATGGAGGCCTTTTATCAGGCGATAATATCCTTCACGAGTCAAAATATGGGGGCGGGGAGGTTCGACCGCGTCAATAAGGTGCTGAAGGTTGGTCTTGTCTGCAGCGCACTTGTCGGCGGTCTGCTGGGGCTCACCGCCACCATATTCGGCCATACGCTGCTGGGTATCTATTCCTCGAGCGAGGCGGTCATCGCAGCCGGTATGGAGCGCATGAAGCTGATCGCCTCCGCCTACGCCATCTGCGGCCTGATGGAGGGGATGGGCGGCGTGATGCGCGGAATGGGATATTCCGTGCTGCCGACGATCGTCACGCTGCTCGGCGTCTGCGGTCTGCGCCTCGTATGGATATCGACGCTGCTCCATATACCGGCCCTGCACAGCGTGGCGACTGTCTACATCTCCTATCCCGTCTCCTGGGCGGTGACCTTCGCGGCCCATTTCGCCTGCTTCCTCTGGGTCAGGAAGAGGGCCTTCGGAGATTTTAAATACGGCAAGGCAGGCGGCGATTAGAAGCCGGCTTTTAAAAAGCCCCTTGAATAAATGATTGCCTCTAGGTGCCGTTTGTATAAATGGCGTAGAGCCAGTATGTTGCTGTTGAGACCGTCTTTTGATTTGAATGTTCCCAAGTACAGCGGCTGCTCTTTCAAGCTGCATTACGCAGTATATTTAAATAGGCTTCATAGGCGGATATTTGGTTCTTCATGGCATTGGTGTTATTGTGGGCGAGGATACCGGCTTCGGCCAGGCTTTTAGGGGTATCCTCTAATGCTGTCTGCGTGTCCCCATGGCTGTGGTGAGATGACGCGTTCGTAGAACCTGTAAATAACAGTGATATAATATTTCGATTATTTGAAAAATAATTCAGCATGAAATAAAACATGAACTGGCATTCGAAATTACAGGATATTTGGTTCATTCCGAAAAAATGGACTTGGCTCACGTAAAAAGGCAATTTAGGGGAAATAATTTAACGGACCGGCAGGATTACCGCCTGTGCCGGATGATCAGCGTTTATGCGGTGCAGCGATGCAGTTCGCAAAAAGAGTGCCTCGGTTCCGAAGCTGAAACCTAGGCACTCTTCTTGTTGATTTTTAGCGGTTGGCAAAGAAATTGATGAACCATACTATATTGGGAATACCGACAAGATCAATAAGGACCGCGCCGCAGAGCGGAACTATCAGAAAAGCCTTGTATGACATTACGCCGTATCTCTCACACACCGATCCCATATTAGCTACGGCGTTTGGAGTGGCTCCCAGGCCATGTCCGATGAAACCCGAACACATGACGACCGCGTCATAATCCCTCCCCAGCAGGCGGAACAGGACAAACATCGCCAGTAGCACGATTAGCGTCGTCTGCAGCATGAGGATCACGATGAGCGGCAATGCGAGGTCGTAAAGATCCCAGATGCGCAGACTCATCATCGCCATGGTAAGAAATATGCCGATCGATATATCGGAAATGATGTCTATACAGCTGCTGTTGATTTTAACAAAATGGAGGTGGTCGTTTAGATTTCTGAATACGACCGCCGCGAACATCGCAGTCACATAACCGGGAAGGCTGAAATTAGTTCCGGCCGTCAGCCTGGCGATATATTGTGAAAGATATGAACCGATGACCATAAGAATGAGTACGAGCGCAAGGGTGCTGAGCAGAGCGGCGCTGGTTACTTTTCTCTCGGACTGCTCATTCAGGATATCGTCGGCGCTTTTCTGAAACATCGTATCCGCATTCGCCTCTATCTTTAGGTGATGGCGCTCGATAAGAGTCTTGGCTACCGGCCCTCCAAGAAGTCCGCCCGCGATAAGCCCAAAGGTGGCCGAGGCTATGGCTACCGCGGCCGCGCCTTTTACTCCTAACCCTTCCACCATTGGACCAAAGGCGGCGGCCGCGCCATGTCCGCCCTCAAGAGATACGGCCCCGGCCATGATGCCCAGAAGCGGATTCAACCCCAGCGCCGAGGCGAGTCCGGCGCCGAAGGCATTCTGTATCGCCGCCAGAACCCAGCAGAATACCAGATAGATTATCAGCGCGCGTCCTCCCTTTTTAAGCAGTCCAAAGCTTACGCCGACTCCGACCGTAGTAAAAAAGGCCAGCATCATCGGCGACTGCATAGAGGTTGTGAACTGAACGGTGAAATTTCCCGTATGGTGAAGTATAAGCGTGGTGATGGACATCAAAAGGCCGCCGATAACCGGCGCCGGGATACAAAACCTGCCAATGATGCCGACCTTGTTCCTGATCGCGAAACCGATTAAGAGCAAAATAATTGCCAGCGTCGTAGTCCATAGGGCGTCGAACTTTAAAACAGCTATACCGTTGAGGAGCTCAAATAACATATTATTTTCTCCTTATATAATAGATTTTTGTATCTTGCCGCATTCTATATAAATAACTATACGCCAGTGGTCTCTGGCTTTAGTAACTTATCATAAGAAGCATTGCATTATTTATTTTTAAAGATAATTTATTATAACACGAATATTTTATGAGCGCCAAAGTTAATATCACATTTTAATTATGAAGCCGACATCCCATACTCTTTAACAAAAGCCATGTAGGCCGGTTTTGTAGTATTAATTGGGTATGCGAACAGCGCCGTCATTGTATGGGGAGCGCTACGAACAGCAGCCTGCGGCCGTCGGAATGGGCTAAAATTCTCCCTGTGCAGCTACCTTCCCCTGGAGCTGTGGCAGCGGAAAAGCTTTTTGAGCCAAATCTTAAACGGAATACAATACGCTTCCTTGACACGGAAGAGGTCAGAAGTTCAATTCTTCTACCGTCCACCATTGATAATTCAGGGCTTTCGGCTTTTGCTGGAAGCCCTTTTTGGTATTCAAAGGTAAACAGGCAATAGATGAAAATTCTGTAAGCGTCAAAACTCCCGTACCTATAAATTAAGTCGAAAAGCATGTAAACTCCTCTTATTAAGCATCGCAGAAGAGAGCAGTTTTATGATCGAGAGCAGTAATAAAGATATATATTGTCTGCGGAGCTGCGGATATGCGTAAGGGTGTCGATGGTCTGGCTGCCATCGTAAATCTCAGCCTTGCCTGTGATTTCAGCGGTGAGTCTATGTTTATCTTCTGTAATAAGAGCGCTTCAGAGGCTATCTGCACACAGACGGCTATGCGGATATGGCAGACTCGGTGCAGAATTCGCCGCTGTGGCTGCCGGGCCCATGTGAGAAGAAAAATTCACGAAGGGATACAGGCAGTCCTACAAGAACAACCAGCCTGCGCCTCACAAAAAGGACTTGAATACTGCGACAGACTCTTCGCTCTTGAACGTGACTATACAAAACTGACGCCGGAAGAGCGTCGTGTCAAAAGACTAGAACAAAGCAAGGCAATAACGGATGCCTTATTCGCGTGGGCCTTGAACACTCCTTAGCGGAACGAAGCATAAAACCATTCGTCATAGGCAGAAAAAACTGGCTCTTTTCCTGCTCCCCCAAAGGAGCGGAAACCAGCGCGGTAATCTACTCAATAATAGAGAGGGCAAAAGAGAACCACCTCAAACCATACGAATACCTCAAATACATTCTTGAAAACATGCCCAACACGGCACCGGAGCGATACCATACCATCCTGCCCTGGAGCAAAGAGCTTCCATGCCGCTGCAAATTGAAAGGCCAGCCGGATTCAACGGCCGGCGACAACGACGAATCCTGTGACCATGCCTCTGATGCTGGAGTCAACGACTCTGCTGAATTATAATACAATAGATCTGATTATTGGCGTATGTACGGTATATTTGACGCTTACGAATCCTGTGCCCCTGCCTCTGGTGCTGGACTCAACGACTCTGCTGAACGATAATACAATAGATCTGCTTATTGGTGTAGGTACGGTAGTTTTGACGCTTGCGGCATACAGCAATTTTTTGCATAAAAAAAGAACCCTCAAAAAATCTCAAGGGCTCTGTAATAACGATGGTGGGCGATATTGGGTTCGAACCAACGACTTCCACCGTGTGAAGGTGACACTCTACCACTGAGTTAATCGCCCAGATAAAAATGGTGGATCGTACAGGAATCGAACCTGTAACCCCCTGATTAAGAGTCAGGTGCTCTGCCAGTTGAGCTAACGATCCAAACGCGTCTTCCTTTTAAGTTGGTGGATCGTACAGGAATCGAACCTGTAACCCCCTGATTAAGAGTCAGGTGCTCTGCCAGTTGAGCTAACGATCCAACCATTTAAACAAAAGCTATTTAGTGGGGTGAGTGACGGGAATTGAACCCGCAACCACCGGAACCACAATCCGGTACTCTAACCAATTGAGCTACACTCACCATAAACAACTTTTTCTGTGCTTCGCACTTGTTAAAGTGGCGCGCCTGAAGGGACTCGAACCCCCGGCCCACTGCTTAGAAGGCAGTTGCTCTATCCGGCTGAGCTACAGGCGCACATTTCACACTGCCTCTGCCGAAGCACGCGAATAATTATAATCAAAATATAGTTTGTGTCAATATGAAAAACAAAAAATGCTACGACTTTTTTTACTTTAACTCAACAAAGATGTTATTTATCATAGAAATAGGCGATAAGACAAATTGTAGAAAATAGTTTTATATGTTAGACTAACGTTTAGGAATTGTAAGATAAATATAATATGTACAGATAAGGGGTGCTCGAAATGAATTGTTATCAGATCATGGCGGTGAGAATCTATAATCGTGATAAATGCGCCGTTGAGGTACAGCGTGTGCTGACCGAGTATGGATGCTCGATTTTGACAAGGCTTGGCCTCCACGATCAATCTACGCCTGGTACCTGTTCGCCGGCGGGGCTTCTGGTGCTTCAGCTCTGTTGCTGTAATGAGACCTCAAGAGAGCTTGAAAGCAAGCTTAACGCGCTTGAGGGTGTCAAAGCGCAGCTGGTAGATCTTTCGGACTAACGATCTTTATTGTACAGGGGCAGCAGGGCCGGCCGCTCTCCGGTTCTACTGCCCGATTTTATTTTAGGAGGTGGACGGATGTATATTGGAGAATTTGAGATTTTATGCCGGCTGATGCTGGCCGCTTTTTTAGGCGCGGTCTTTGGAATGGAGCGCAAGCATAGGAATAAACCTATCGGCGCACGTACGCATATACTCATCTCTCTGGCCGCCTGTACAGTGGCGATCATCTCGTCCTACGGTTTTACCGAGTTGGCCTACTCCTATCCGCATGAGGTCAGCGTGAGGACAGACCCCGCGCGTCTGATGGTTGGTATGCTGACTGGTATCGGCTTTATAGGAGCGGGGATAATATATAAGAGCCCGCACGGTGACATAAAGGGGATCACGACGGCGGCGGAGGTATATCTTATAACGGTGCTTGGCATCGGTGCGGGGCTAGGGTTATATATGCTCTCGATATCGGCATCGGTGCTGGCCTATATAACGCTTATCTGTTCCGAGGATATGGTCTCCTGTGCCAAAGAAAGATATTGCCTCCCATTTAAGCTTTGGCTTAAAAAACTTTTTCAGCGCCGCGGTCCCAAGGAGAAGTAACGGTGATGAGGAAGGAATTCCAGTCTCTTCTGATGACCTTGATTTCATATCAATAGTCTGTTTTTGTTTTGTTATACTGGAAATGAAAGACGAGCCTCTGCGGACTGCAAAATCTTATTGGACAAAAGCAAAAATAGGAAAATAATGATACGCGTATACATCCTGCATAAATGGTGCGGGAAAGGGGACTCGAACCCCTACGCCGGTGGCACAAGATCCTAAGTCTTGCGCGTCTACCAATTCCGCCATTCCCGCATCCGGTACAACATTTTACATTGCATTTCAAGATAAAGCAAGAAAAGATTATATAACACTAAATATGGGATGCTATGCGATAGTAAAATATGAGTGGAAAGATTTGTGAATAGCAAAAATAACTGCAACTTTGCAGAAGTAACCGAGACCACTTTCTGTTGTACGAATTGATATGGTCCATCATAAGCTGTATTTGTGGCTGAGATAGTCCGCCGAAGCTTTTTCCTTTGGGAATGATGCGGCGTATCAGTTCATGATTGTTTTCAATAACGCCCTTTTGGAACGGAGACGACGGGTCACAGTAAAATACACGGCAGCGCCGTATGCCGCCAGCATCTTTTTCAAGTGCCATGGGAGCGGAAAACTCACTTCCATTGTCTGTGAGGATCACAGGAAAGAGAAGTTTGAAGCTCTCAATGCCCAAGAGGGAATAAAGTCCGTCAAAGACATCGGACACGGAGCGTGCGGTATTGGCGCCGCGGAGAAAGGCCAGCATGAACGACGTGTCGAGAAAGTGGACGGTCAACAAGACTGGGCCTCCTTTGATACCTTCGACGGTGTCTATTTGAACTGGAGAAACGTCTGGATTGTCTTTCAGATACTCTGTAAAATCTGAGAACATCCTTCCCTTACGACAGCTCTTATCAACCTTGAAATGTTCTTTGACGCCTCTTCACGTTACAAAGCCCGGAACGTTTACATCCCATGCGTTTGGCACAGTCATTGAAGCACTGTCCGGCGCCGCCCGTCCTTTTCCTCTGCAAATGCTTTCTGATCTCAAGAGAAATAGACGAAGGATGTTTGCCTAAAACTTCGGCAATTTTCTTAAAAGACCTCCTTGAGTTGAGACTGCTCTCTATCCTTATCCTATCTGAGAGTGACAAGTGAGAAAAACAATTCATGGCGAACACTCCATTCAAAAGACAAGGCGGCTAAAGATATTATGATCATACTCCCTCGCAAAAGTTAATGCGACTGGCGTTCTCTTATCTTTTTCGCAGAAGTTATTACGATGCTTATATCACTTGGGGGACTCGGTTACTTTTGCAATTAACAAAGCAATAACAATTTGCGGCGCAGGGTGTTGACAGAAAAGGGATTCCACGGTAGAATTTCTTCCTGTCAGGTCACGGACGATTAGTTCAGAGGTAGAACGCTTCCTTGACACGGAAGAGGTCAGAAGTTCAATTCTTCTATCGTCCACCATTGATAATTCAGGGCTTTTGGCTTTTGCTGGAAGCCCTTTTTTGTATTCAAAAGTAAACGGGCAATAGATGGAAAAGACATAATGGAAATTTTTATAGCAATCGCTGGTATGCCTCTCCGAGGCCGCCTTGTTTTTCCGGTAAGTGCGTTCGGTATAAAGTAAGCGTCAAAACTCCCGTACCTATAAATTAAGTCAAAAAGCATGTAAACTCCCCTTATTAAGCATCGCAGAAGGGAGCAGTTTTATGATCGAGAGCAGTAATAAAGATATATATTGTCTGCGGCGCTGCGAATATGCGTAAGGGTGTCGATGGTCTGGCTGCCATCGTAAATCTCAGCCTTGCCTGTGATTTCAGCGGTGAGTCTATGTTTATCTTCTGTAATAAGAGCGCTTCAGAGGCTATCTGCACACAGACGGCTATGCGGATATGGCAGACTCGGTGCAGAATTCGCCGCTGTGGCTGCCGGGCCCATGTGAGAAGAAAAATTCACGAAGGGATACAGGCAGTCCTACAAGAACAACCAGCCTGCGCCTCACAAAAAGGACTTGAATACTGCGACAGACTCTTCGCTCTTGAACGTGACTATACAAAACTGACGCTGGAAGAGCGTCGTGTCAAAAGACTAGAACAAAGCAAGGCAATAACGGATGCCTTATTCGCGTGGGCCTTGAACACTCCTTAGCGGAACGAAGCATAAAACCATTCGTCATAGGCAGAAAAAACTGGCTCTTTTCCTGCTCCCCCAAAGGAGCGGAAACCAGCGCGGTAATCTACTCAATAATAGAGACGGCAAAAGAGAACCACCTCAAACCATACGAATACCTCAAATACATCCTTGAAAGCATGCCCAACACGGCACCGGAGCGATACTATACTCTCCTGCCCTGGAGCAAAGAGATTCCATGCCGCTGCAAATTGAAAGAGCAGACTGATTCAACGGCCGGCGACAACGACGAATCCTGTGACCATGCCTCTGATGCCGGACTCAACGACTCTGAAAACTGATAATATAATATATCTGCTTATTGGCATAGGTACGGTAGTTTTGACGCTTACGATTAGCAGACACATATGAATCATCTCTGAGATAAAATTCTCTGCTTGGAGATGATGACCATTTTTTAAAAAATGGTATAATTTTAATTATAGAGTTTATGAGTAACCATACATTACGCCATGGAAGGAAGAGTCAAAATGGTAACCCTGTCCGGAAAGCGCATATTGCTATGCGAAGACCACTCCTTAAATGCCTCTATTACCATAAAAGTACTTGAACATGAGGGAATCTCTGTGGTACACGCAAATAACGGCAAATCTGGCCTTGAGCTGTTTCTTAACGAACCCGACGGTTATTTTGACGCAATCTTGATGGACATCAGCATGCCTGTGATGGACGGCCTTGACGCGGCGAGAGCCATCCGTGCCAGCGCCAAGAAGGATGCCCGTACTATACCGATAATCGCAATGACGGCGAAAGACTGCAGTGCGGACAGGGACAATTCTCTGGCGGCGGGGATGAATGCCCATTTTGCCAAACCGGTGGATCCGACGAACCTGTACAACATTCTGGCGGCGCTGATAAAACCTTAGAATGGAATTTTGGGGAGTATCGGTTATTTTAAGGTTCTGTTATCCGTTTATACATTTAATTTTTATATTAATGGACTGTCTTAAAAAACTAAAAAATCGATATTTTATAGGTGCAGAACGGTGCCGCCTTTTTTTACGTTACGGAGGACTGTTCTGCCTTTTATTTTGTCTGCTGGCCGTTCCCTGGAGAGCCGAGGGCTTTTCTACGATAGATTTCTACCGCGCGGCCAAAAAATACAAGAGCGTTAACCCCTTCGGCGCCGCCGTCCACTGCTCACATGAGACGGGCGACTGGCAGAGCAGGCTTTGGCGCGAAGGTAAAAACGGCGCGGGAATAAAGGCAAACAAGGCCTGGAAGACGTTGGGAATGCCCTATATAGATATATTGAGCGAAGAGCATATCGGCGGAAAGAGTGTAATGGTAAGATCTTCGTTCAGAAAATACAGGTCGCTGAAGAAGTTTCTCGGCGACTATTCCAGGAAAATAAGGGATGATTATCCTATCTCGGCGAAACATAATAATAATATTTGGGGATATCTGGGCGGCCTGTATAAGGGTAGGTATGGGAAATGGGCTACCGATCACAGATATTTTGAAAAATTGGCCCTAAAGGCTGTAAAATTGGCACCGGAGATATATGGCCGCGCGTGGAAGAAGAAACTGCACCGGCAGTTTGAGACCGCGAAGGGCTTCGGGATATTGGAAAAATGGCAGGAGAGGGCCATCGAGACGGCTATGGGGGGCGGATTATGATCAGAGGCATCGGTATTGACCTGTGCGACATCGAACGTATGAAAAAGGCTGTCGCGCGAGAGGGCTTTGTCAAACGTCTGTTCTCAGAGGGCGAGATCGCCTATGCCAAAGACAAGGCGGACGCCGCCTCGCATTATGCCGCGGCCTTTGCCGCGAAGGAGGCTCTGGCTAAGGCCGGCGGCTGGGGGCTTGGGAAGATGGGACTCGATGCCTGCGAGGTGGTTCGCACTGAAAGGGGACCCGTATTCAATTTCAGCGCCGATTTTCAGCGCCGTCTTGAGGAAGAGGGTATAATCCGAGTCTTTCTCAGCCTTTCTCATGAATCCGGCATGGCCGCCGCCATGGTAGTTTTGGAGGGATAACGATGAAAAATTTCTATATGCCGGCGGATATCCGCGAAGCGGATAATATCGCCGCCGCCAAATATGGCGTCCCATCCGTAGTACTGATGGAGAATGCCGCGAAAAACGCCGCCCGCGCGGCTGTCGAACTGGCCGGTGATCCAAAGGACCGTTTTGTCATATTGGCTGGCCGCGGAAACAACGGCGGCGACGGATTTGCCGCGGCGCGCCATCTCCTCATCGGCGGGGCGGCAGTGACAGTATTAAAGAGCGACGCCGACGAGGTTTATAAAAATGACGCCGCGGTAAATCTTGCGATACTGAGACGGTTTGACGGCGAAAGACTGAGGATATTCGATACGCCGGAGCTGACCGATTCCGAGATTTCCTCGCTGATTGGCGGCGCACGCTGCGTGATAGAGGGCTTGCTCGGAACAGGAACGTCCGGCGCGCCGCGTAAAGAGCCGGCACGCCTTATAAGGCTTTTAGAGGGATGTAAAAATGTCCTCGCTCTGGATATCCCTTCGGGGATAGATCCAGAAAGCGGCGGCGTCTATGAGCCATGTATAAGGGCCGCCGAGACAGTCACCTTCCTGGCCCCGAAGTACGGCATGGCCTTTTGTCCGGCGGCGGATTGCTGTGGCCGGATAATAACCGCGGATATTGGCGTGCCGCCCGAGGCTATACTGCCCAGAAGACCAAAAATGTCTCTTTATGAATCCGGCGACCTGCATAGGATGCTGCCGGAAATTTCCCGTAACATACATAAAACTGAGCGCGGCAACCTGCTTGTATATGCCGGCAGCGGCAGCTATCGCGGCGCGCCGCTGCTTACGGTCCGCGGCGCGCTGCGCGCCGGCGCTGGGCTTGTTTTTGCGGCGGTTCCTGACTTTATCGCCCCCCATATCTCCGCGGAGCTGCCGGAGGCTATCGTCCTGCCGCTCGCGACGAGAAACGGAGAGGTCGAAGGCGCGTCGGCCTCCGCCGTCATCTCCGAATGGCTGCCAAAATGCGCGGCGCTTGTAGCGGGGCCAGGATGCGGCCGTTCCGAGGGGGTGGAGGAGCTCTTCCTCTGGCTCTGGAAAAACTGCCGCCTGCCGCTGCTGCTGGACGCCGATATGCTCTGGTTCTATGGCCGAAATCTGTCTGAGCTGGCACCGCGGGCAGACGTCCTGCTGACGCCGCACAGCGCGGAGGCCGGACGCATTCTCGGCCTTACTCCCGCGGAGGTGGACTCGAAGCGGGCCGAGTGCGCCTTTGCGCTTACCGCTAAGACGGGACAGGCACTGCTTAAGGGGAGGAACACGCTGGTCGCTTCCTCGGAAGAGCTGCGGATGATCGCTGCGGGGTCGCCGTCGCTGGCCGTTCCCGGATCGGGCGACGTGCTGAGCGGTATCATCGGCGCGTTTATCGCCGCGGGGATTCCGATAGCCGACGCCGCTACGGCGGGCGCGCTGGCGCACGGATTAGCGGGAGAGGCTTTGGAGGCGCGCCTTGGGGTACGCGGAGCGCTCGCAGGGGAGATTGCCGATGAGATTCCGGCAGTGCTTAAGTAACAGTTTCATAGTTACAAGCGAGAGTCCGGAAGAGACCTTCCTCGTGGGGAAGGCTCTGGGGAATGCGGCATATCCTGGACTGCTCGTTCTGCTCAAAGGTTCTCTCGGAATGGGGAAGACGAAGCTGACGCAGGGCGTGGGGCACGCGCTGGGTTACGAACGCGTAAAGAGCCCGACATTTATCATCATGAGCGAATACGAGGGCGCGGTCCCGCTTCTCCATGCCGACCTTTACCGGCTGGAAGATGAGGCGGAGATCAATTCTCTTGGAATAGAGGAATATCTCGAAGAGGGCTTCACGGCGGTGGTGGAGTGGGCTGAACGATGGACGGAGGCTCCGGATGGCGACAGGATAGACGTTGAATTTGAGGCGGCCCCCGGAGACGGTGAATCCAGAAGTTTGACATTCACAGGTTACGGAGAGGCGGCCTGCGAAGCCCTTCGGAGGGTTGTGGAGGAGATAAAAACGATGGTGAGTGCGGAATGAAAATACTGGGGATAAACTGTGCCGGACGCTGGACGAACGTCGGCCTTGCCATAAACGGAAATATCATCGGAGAGCGCAATCTTGAACTTGGCCGCCGTCAGTCCGAGGAACTGCCGCTCATAACGGCGGACCTTCTTGATGAGGCAAGAATGACGATGTCTGACTTAGAGCTTCTCGCGGTCGGTGTGGGGCCGGGGTATTATACGGGCATTCGTGCCGGTATCGCCTACGGGGCGGCCCTCGCGGAGGCGCTGCTTTTGCCCGTGGTGCCGCTGTCGTCGCTGGAGATCTTCATCTGGGACTTGAAAGATAGATATGACTGCCTCGTGCCGGTCTTTAAGGCAAAGCGCACCCACTGTTACGCTGCGGTCTACGATTCGCGCAAAGGCGCCGCCGCCGTCCCCCCTGCGTTCGTCTCCGAAGATGCGCTGCTGCAGACGCTTAAAGGATATCCCGACGCGGTGATCGTCTCTCCAGACGTCGCCCAGTATGGGAGACTGCGGGAAAGCGGCTGTCCCGTAATTGAACGCGAGAGCGCCTCCGGCGGAGCCTGCGCTCAAATGGGCTGGATCTACGCGGCAAAGGCGCTCTCTCCGCGGGAAGTCCAGGCGCAATATCTGCGCGAACCGGACATCGGCCCCACTGACAGATAAATTGTTCATAATATTTTAAAGTTATCAGAAAATAAAGAATTTAATCTTTTCCTTGAATAAATGCGCAAACTTTGGCATAATACGGGAAGTTATGCCAATCGAGTCTCAGTAGTTCTGGTTGACAGACAAAATCGATTAGATGTGTGGAAGGAAGGTGGGTCTTTTGGCGAAGAAGTTCAACATCGACGTTGTTGAGAAGTGGTGTAAAGGATGTGGCCTCTGTATCGCTATATGCCCCAAGAAGGTTCTGGAACTTAACGATCAGGTTAAGAGCGTAGCGGTTCGTCCGGAGGACTGCATTGGCTGCCGCCAGTGCGAGAATATCTGCCCGGACCTGGCAATCACTGTTAAGGAGTGTGAATAACCATGGCCCAGAACGAATTTTGGCAGGGTAATAAGGCCATAGCAATGGGCGCTATCGCCGCCGGCTGCAGGTTCTTCGGCGGATATCCGATCACCCCGTCAACAGAAGTTATGGAAGTTATGTCCGAAGAGCTCCCGAAGCTGGGCGGAAAGTTCGTCCAGATGGAGGACGAGATCGGCGGAATCGCCGCTACCCTTGGCGCCTCGATAGCAGGCCTTAAGGCGATGACGGCGAGCTCAGGCCCCGGAATTTCCCTCAAACAGGAGCTTCTCGGTTATGGATATATCGCGGAGATCCCGATGGTTCTCGCCGACATCCAGCGCGGCGGTCCCTCGACCGGGCTTCCCACGAAGGTTTCCCAGGCTGACGTAATGCAGGCCAAGTGGGGAACACACGGCGACCACGCAACGATCGCCTACGCCCCCTGCTCAATTCAGGAGTGCTACACGATCACGATCAAGGCCTTCAACATGGCCGAACGCTTCCGTCAGCCGGTACTCGTCATGGCTGATGAGGTCATTGGACACATGCGCGAGAAGATCGTCATCCCCGAACCCGGGAGCTATGAGGTCGTAGACCGCAAGAAGCCGACCGTAGCGCCCGACGATTTCGTGCCCTATCGCCCCGATGCCGACGACGTTCCTCCGATGCCCGCCTTCGGCGACGGCTATCGCTGGCATGTGACGGGTCTCACCACCAATGAGTGGGGCTTCCCGACAAACGACGCTCCCGACATCGACCTCAAGGCTAACCGCATCATCCGCAAGGTTGACCGCTGCCGCGACGAGATCGTTGAATACAGAGAAGATTTCATGGAAGACGCCGAGATCGTGGTCGTATCATACGGCTCCGTCTCCCGTTCCTCGCTCCGCGCGATCCGCGAGCTCCGCGAGCAGGGAGTCAAGGTCGGACATTTCCGTCCGATCACACTCTGGCCCTTCCCGGATAAAGAAATAGCCGCGTTCTCGAAGAGAGTAAAGCACATCATCGTTCCGGAACTCAATGCCGGACAGATGGTGCTGGAAGTCGAGAGAGCCGTCAAGGCCAACTGCGAAGTACACAGTAAGAGCCTTATCAACGGCGAACTCTACAAGCCGGCTGAGATTATGTCCTTCATCAAGGAGGTGGCGTAACTATGCCACGCGAAGATGTAAAGAAACTTCTGCGCACTAAGTTCATGCCCCATATCTGGTGCCCTGGCTGCGGACACGGAATTATCATGCACTCCATCCTCCGCGCCATTTCAGACCTGAACATCCCGAAGGAAAAGGTCTGTATCTCATCAGGTATCGGCTGCTCAAGCCGTATGCCCGGCTATATCGACGCCTGCACGCTCCACACGGCGCACGGCCGTTCACTCGCCTTCGCGACGGGTGTCAAGCTGGCCAACCCCGAACTCACGATCGTCAACGTCATGGGCGACGGTGACGGCACCGCGATCGGCGGCAACCACTTCATCCATGCCTGCCGCCGCAATATCGGTATCACCGCCGTTCTGATGAACAACAACATCTACGGTATGACCGGCGGACAGGCCTCGCCGACGACGCCGGAAGGCGCCTTCGCCGCAACGGCCCCCTATGGATCAATCGACCCGACGTTCGACATCTGCAAACTGGCAGCCGGCGCCGGCGCGACCTATGTCGCCCGCGCGACAGTCGCCAACCCCGTGATGTGCGAGCAGATACTGAAAAAGGCGATCGAACATCAGAAGAAGGGTTTTGCGCTCGTCGAGATCATCTCGTTCTGCCACACGCAGTTTGGCCGCAAGAACAAGCGCAGCCGCCCGACGGACAACATTAAGTTCCTCAAGGAGCATACTGTCCTCAAGGCGCAGGCTGACAAGATGACGCCCGAGGAGCTTGAGGGCAAGATCGTTGTCGGCGAATTCGTCAACATAGAGAACGCCCGCGAGTACACGGACCGTTACAACGACGTCATCGCGCGCGCGCAGGGAAAGGCATAGGAGGTACGGATCATGGGCGATCGTTTTGAAATTCGCGTTGCTGGATCCGGCGGACAGGGAGTCATTCTCGCCGCAGTGATCCTGGGTGAGGCGGCTGCACTCCGTACAGAGGGCCTCAATTCAGTACAGAGCCAGGCTTACGGCCCTGAGGCCCGCGGCGGCGCTTCCAAGTCGGAAGTTGTTTACGACCGCGGCGAAATAGACTATCCGAAGGCTGCCCATCCCAACCTTCAGGTCATCCTCACACAGAAGGCGTGCGACACCTACAGCCATGATACGGCGAAGGGCGCGACAGTCATCCTCGACGACTTCTTTGTGACGGACCCCCCGAAGCTTGACGCCGAAGTCTACATGCTCCCCATCGTCAGAACGGCGCGTGAGAAGCTTGGACGCGAGATCGTTGTCAACATGGTGGCGCTCGGTACGGCGGCGAAGGTGCTTGAGGACAAGGGACTGACAAAGCCCCAGGCGATCAAGGATGCTATCCTTGCCCGCGTTCCCAAGGGAACCGAAGAGCTCAATGAAAAGGCCTTCGACGAGGGCTACAAGATGATGTCTGAGGCGGTAGCGGCGAAGAAGTAACTTCGCGGCAAAAGCCATAGAATATCAAGAGAGGCTTCCTTCCGAGGAGGCCTCTTTTTTTTAGTTTCAATATCACATGGATAAGACGGGTGCCGTATAAATGAAAAAGCCTCCGCGCCGGTCAATGCGCGGAGGCTGCGTCAGTTTTGCAGATGGCTTATGGACGGGCTGTGAGCCACTGCTGCACACGTTCACCCTTCGGCAGATATTCCATATCCTTCCACGTGTAGAAGAAGCCCTCTGCGGCCTGTACGGCGTAGCCGTCCTGGCGGTGGTCGAGCACGTCGTAGCTGTCCATAAAGATGATCACATCATCGGTGGTCTTTTCCGTGCCCATCGTATCGTAACCGATGATGACGCGCCAATGTCCGCCCCAGTACATATTTTCAACCATCACCGGCACGCCCTCTTTAAGGTTCTTGAGGACAAAGTCTTTGAACTGCTGAGGATTTTCAAAGTCATAGCTCTTGCCCTGAGGGCGGTCCAGACTTGAGGCCACCTTCCAGCCGATGGACTTGAAGAACTTTACCATGCCGGAGGTCGAGGTACCCATTTCGCCGCCCTTCTTAGGTTCGTGCAGCGTGTCCATAAGGATGGAGAGCATATGCTCGTCATACTTTTTGTTCCCGAAGTAATAGAGCACCGTGAGGGCGGCGGCCGGTCCGCAGGTGACCTCCGTCGTCTGCTGGTAGGTGGGGAAGCCGCTCAGTATAGTGAGGCCCTTGTTGCTGCTTGTTAATGTGAAGTAATCCTTTGACGGAAAATATGGGGAATCCTTAACATCGCCTGCGGCGTTATAGGAAGAGGCGCCAGCTGACTTGGTATCCAGCTCCGGCGGAAAGGGCACGACCCGCTCCGCTGCGCCCGCCGCCGAGGTACAGCATATTATCAGGGCAGTTATCACCGCGTTAAGTTGCAGTTTTTTCATGTAAGTGTGTCTCCTTTTTACTATAAACTTGACGCCATAAATTTATGGCCTGTTTCTTATATTCTGATAAAATCCCCAGTATATTTCAAGGGGTTAAGACTCATTTGTACCGCGGATGAGATTGTAGAGCGTGCGGAAGAGCTGCTCCGGCTCTATCGGTTTTGCGAGGTGCGCGTTCATTCCCGCCCGGCGGCTGTCTTCGATGTCGGACTCAAAGGCGTTTGCCGTCATCGCGATAATGGGGATGCTCTTCGCGTCGGTATTGCTCAGGTGGCGGATGTTGTTCGCCGCCTGCAGGCCGTCCATCAGCGGCATGCGGATGTCCATCAGTATGGCGTCGTACCAACCCGGCGCCGATTTGCTGAACAGCTCAATGGCCCGCAGACCGTTTTCCGCATGTTCGACGGCGAAGCCCTTTCCTTCGAGCAGTTTTTTCGCCACTTCGACGTTCAGAGGATGATCTTCCGCCAGAAGCAGACG
Organism: Cloacibacillus porcorum; assembly: GCF_001701045.1. Lineage (GTDB taxonomy): Bacteria > Synergistota > Synergistia > Synergistales > Synergistaceae > Cloacibacillus > Cloacibacillus porcorum. Next base: position 1,874,900 of record NZ_CP016757.1, on the reverse strand, counting down.
GTGTCCGCGGAAATTAAAGTCCTCCGTCCGCACGGCTTTTATAACCTCTTTTTCACCCAGGGCTCTCTCAAAGGCGGAGATGAGGGAGCTTTTATAGATGGGCTTGCCCATAAGGAGGTTGACGCCGGCCAGCTTTGCCTCGTGCTCTATCGACGACCAGTCGTAGGCGGTCATTATGATGATCGTCACCTCCGGGCCGACAGTAGCGCGAATGCGTTTTGCGGTCTCGATGCCGTCCATCCCGGGCATCTTCCAGTCAAGCAGGATCAAGTCGTAGTACTTGTTGTCCCGCCATTTTACTTCGACGAGAGCTACCGCCTTTTCTCCGCTGTCGACCCATTCGGCCTGCAGCCCCATCTCTTTGAGGGTGGTCACCGTATGTTCGCACACGGTGATGTCATCGTCCACCACGAGCGTACGGAGGTTTGTGAAGCTGCGGAGGCTTTTCTTATGTCCCTTCACACGCGATTCTTCCGTGATGCCTAGCCGGACCTCCACGGTGAACTCGGTTCCCACGCCTTTGATAGAGCGGACGTCGATGTGCCCGTCCATCATATCGACGATACTTTTACAGATCGCAAGCCCGAGGCCGGTGCCGCCGTAGAGGGAGGTCGAACCGCTGTACTCCTGCGCGAACGGCTCAAAAAGCCGGGGGAGAAATTCGTCGGAGATGCCGCAGCCGGTATCGTTTATCACGAAGCGGAGCAGGGCGCCGTCCTTAAATTTTTGGCGCTGTTCCACACTGAAGCCGACCCTGCCGCCCTCCGGCGTAAATTTAACGGCGTTGCTGAGAATATTTATCAGCACCTGCTGCAGCTTCATTGCGTCTCCAACGTAATAATCCTCCGTACCGCTCTTCACGAGACATTCATAATCGACTTTTTTCTCCTGAGCCTGTGCGTAACAGATAGAGTTGATACCGTTGATAAATTCCTCAAAGGGGATGTTTTCGTTTTTCAGCAGCATCTTGCCGCTCTCGATGCGGCTCATGTCAAGGATGTCATTTATGAGTGAAAGCAGGTAACGCGAGGAGATACCGATCTTTGAGATACAGTCGGCCACCTCGCCGTCGTTGCCGATAGACTGCGCGGCGATTGCGCTCATCCCGATGATGGCGTTCATCGGAGTCCTGATCTCATGCGACATACGCGAAAGGAAGTTGCTTTTCGCGGTGTTTGCCTGCTCCGCGGCGGAAAGCGCGGCTGCGAGGATATCCTTCTGCCGCTGCTCCTCCTCATAAATGTCGGTTATGTCGCGTTCGGTGAGGAGTATTTTTTTTGTCTCCCTGTCGATATACGAAAAACAGAGTTTCTTTCGGCCCTGCGAGCCGTCTTTTTGGACGGCGGTGTAATATACCGTATATGTCGGCGCTTCACCAAGCTGGCGGCAGACATTATCCAGTGACTTTTCCATAATTACGCGCTCCCGGTCGCAGGGAACCGCGCAGTTTTCGATATGTTCTTTGGTTGCCCGCGCAAAATCGCTGCAGTGCGACGGAGGGAGCACGGCGCCGGAATTTTTGTTTCCAAAACAGGTGGCGTGCCCGCTGATGCCGTCGATGAAGGCGACGTAGTCATAGTCCTGTTCTACGGCTTTGTCTATCAGGCTCTTCATGAGCCGCTCTCCGGTGATGTCCTCCGAATAGAGGAATCCATGGAGATCGCCGCTGTTGGGGGCTATTTTCAGACGGAAAGTGGCCCGCACGAACCTGATGCTGCCGTCGGGGAAGAGCCGGTGGTATTCTGCGGATTTTGAATGTTCTCCTCTATTGAAATCGCGCAGCAGATTTTTCGCGGAATAGAATTCTCTCACCGTTTTGATATCGTCCTTACCTACGGCGAACCCGGTCATTTTGTCACAGAATTCGGAAAAAGTCTCTGTCTTATTGATATCGCCGATGAGATATTCAGGGCGGGAACTCTTTTTGCTGATGATCCTGTCCTGGGTTATGTTTATCCTGTAGTTGACCAGCGTGCTGGTTTCAAGTATCTCAGAGTACGCCTTCTCTTCCTCATAACGGATTTCGAGCAGCTCCTGTTCGGTAACGTCGACGCTTGTTCCGATCGCGTGAAGAGGCCTGCCTGAGCGGTCCGGGACCGTAGTATATGTGACCCTCTCCCAGCGGTAACTGTCAGTATCGCTTTTTTTGACGCGTATGACCTCCGAAAGGGAACGCTCTCCGGCCTCCATCCTCTCATAGAGGCCGAGGAATTTTTCAACGTCGTCCGGGTGCACGAGTCCGAGGGCGATAATGCTCTCGGGCGCATTTTCAATCGTCTGGTCCAATTTATTGGCGGTCTCCGCGGTGTGGCTCCGTATGATCTGTTTTTTTGCGAAGTCGTAACTCCAGACGGTCATTCCGGACTGTGAGGCGGCGACTTTAAACTGCTCTTCCAGATCTTTGTACTCATCAAGCGAAAGCGCGGTGGCGACCGACCTTAAGGGCGTGCCCTGTTTATCGAAGATGTTAGTGTAATGCACCCTCATCCATTTATATTCGCTCCCGCCGGCTGCGCGAACCCTTAAATCGTGGACGACGTCTTTCTCCCCGGCCTTCATTTTTGTGTGCATTTCACGGTATTTTTCGCAGTCGTCCTCATGGATAAAGCCGTTTTCAATGAGTTTCTCCGGAAAATTCTCTATTACTGCCGGTAATTTATGGATAGAATGTGAAAAGTCACGGATGTAAGCTTTGTCTGCGGCGATGTCATATTCCCAATATTCGAGCCCCGCGTGATTGATCGCCGCCGCAAGCTTGATCCTGCTCTCTTCAAGCTCATCTTCCGCCTGTTTCTGCTGAGTGATATCGACAAAAACGCAGAAGAAAAATTCCTCGCCGTTCTCATCTTTCATCAGCTCGCCGCGCAGGTGTATCCACTTGACGCTGCCGTCTTTGCAGACCAGGCGGTTCTCGGTCACGATCGTCGTGCTGCCGCCGGCGAGCTGGGAGCGTATCTTATCGTGTATCGCCGCGCCGTCTTTGGGATAGATAACGGCTGCTATACTGTTGCCCATCTGCATAAACTCCTCCCGCGTGTAGCCGAGGAATTTAAACAGGCCGTCGTTGGCGGATATGATCGTCCACCGATCGTCAAAGCGGCATCTGAACGCCGCGCCCGGGATTGAGTTATATATCAGCGAGATCTCGTCCAGGCTTATGCGGAGGTTCTTGTATACGGAATCCATCTCCAGCCTTGCCATTCTCTCATCCGTTATATCATAAAAATACTCGACAAAGGCCTCTCTCCCGCGCCAATTCAGCTTTTTTCCGCTGACGGAAAAATATCTTCCCAATTTTTCGAGGTAAAGTTCGCTTTTGGTGATCGCGTTGGCGGTAAACAGCCCAACGGTACAGAAGCTGCAGGGCGAGGCCTCGTCCAGCATATAATCATAACATTTTTTGCCCCGATAGCCGCCTGGTTCTTTTCCGGCCATTTTGTAGGCGGCGTCATTGACATATAGTATCTCATAGCTCTCCGCGTCACAGACGATGACCGCGATATCCGACTGGGCCAATACCTCTTGAAATAGCTCGGTATTTTCCGCGCCGCACGGTGCGGCAGGGCACGAACGTCTTACCTCCAGAGACAAAAGTTTACCGCCGTTTGCCGTGGCCGCCAGTAAAAACGATGTTTCACCGCTTACAGCTTTAAGAAAGGCGGACCCGCCCTCGTTTGTTTCCATTTCATCCTTAAAGGAGACGACGGCGGGGAAGGACTCCTTGGCGAAAGCGGCCAGGGCGCGGAGAGAATCGTCCGAGCCCTCCGTCGTCGTTCCATCAATTACCAGCTCGAAGTCTTTTGAGAGAGATAGCGCTGCCGCTGTCATATCTCCGCTGTTAAAGAGCGCTCCGCAAAGGCGTTCCAGCAGCTTAAGTGCGGAATATTTACCGTTCATTGTCAAATCGTCTCTTTTCCGTTTCCTCTGATGTGTACGGTATCTTCATCGTGGCCTCGTCCCATATGCAGCAGCAGTGCCTGCCTCTTCTTTTGGCCGCGTAGAGCGCCGCGTCTGCCTCTTCCATCAGCCTCTTCATATTCGGCTCGCCTTTGAAGACTGTAAGTCCCACTGAACATGATATGGGGTCCTCAAAACCGGACTGGCATACCTTCGTGCAAAAATCGCTGCCGCGTTGGAGCGCCGTCTCTTTGGAGGGCAGATTTTTGAGCAGAACGACGAACTCATCTCCGCCAATACGGGCCGCGATGTCGTATGTGCGAAGGTTCTCTTTCAATGCGTAGGCAAAGGCCTTTATCGCGCTGTCTCCCCAGCTGTGTCCCCTGGTATCGTTATACATTTTCAGATTGTCCATATCCAGCATATAGAAGGCGTGGAGCATCTCTTTATCGGAAAAATCTCCGGCGCGCAGGGTAGTTTCAAAGCCCCGCCTGTTATAGATCCCGGTCAGGTAGTCGAAAAACGCCTCTTTTATGATCTCGTTCCGGCCCTCGGTCGCCCGCATTTCTGCGCGCAGCCGTGCGTTTTCCAGGACGGTCTCGACTCGCTGCCGCAGGACGGCGGGAACATAAGGCTTGGCGATGAATTCATCCGCACCCATCGCCAGTGCCCGCTCTTCGCTCTTTTCCCCCGCCACTGAGGTGATGATTATTGGGATATTTTTTAACGTCTCGTCCGCTTTGATGAGGGCCAGCAGCTCAAAGCCGTCCATGACCGGCATCAGCAGGTCGAGCAGTATTATCTTTACCTTCCGCCCGTGCCGTTTAAGGTATTCCAAGGCCGCTGCGCCGTTTTCCGCTTCGGCGGTGGCGTGGATGCCGCTGAACATCTTTGAGAGGATGGCGCGGTTGACCCATTCGTCGTCCACGATCAGTATCAAATTTTTGTCGGCGGATGTTTTGCCTTCCCCTTCGGGAAACTCCACCGTTTTCAGGGAGGAGGATAAGATATAGCCGTTATTATTATCTTTCGCCGCCGCACAATATTTCAGATACCCCAGCATGGAGTCCGCAAAGATGGATATTTCGCTGGCGGAATCATACCCGGCGGTAATCCGGCTCATCGCGGCGATGTGTTGGAGCAGAGCCATAAGCGTGTTGAAGAATACCGACGAGGCACGCCCGATGTCAGTATCCTTACGTACCGTACCCTCTTTGACGCCGATTCTATAGGACTCGGTGAGGCGTTCTCTTATGGGTAGCATGCCGTCGGTATATTTTTTCAGCAGATGATCTGAAAGCTCTTTTCTGGCAAAGGCGCTTTCCAGCTCCCTGAAGAAGATAAAAATCTCAGGGCTGTCGGCCAATATCTTTTCCTGCTGCGTTATATAAAGACGCAGCCTCTCTAAACCGGAAAGATCTGCATAACCGGCGGAATCACAGGACTCCAGCATCTGCCCGGCGGTATATTGAAAGACTATCTCCAGCAGAGCGGATATTACGTCCTCTTTTGTCGTAAATGGGCAGCTTTTGACATCGGCGGTGCTTCCGCCGATGCCGGAGATCGTCTCCATCGATGTTAACGAAAGGCCGTCTCTTATAAATAGAGCAAAGGCTCTTTCAAGAAATTCAAGTGTCGGTTTTTCAAAAGTCTGTCGGCCGAATTTCAGGTCAAATATCCGCATTGAAGAGGCCTCCGTATGATTTCAGCTTCACTGAAACCATCTATTTCATGATTGCAGTATCATTCCAACTTTTGCACCATAACATAACATAAACTATAATAATTATCAACAACATATGTTAGTATAGAAAAATCACCCCGCAAATGAATAGTTTACTGTAAAAATGACAAAATTTGTTGGACTTTTGTTGGACTTTATATAATATCCTTTTATAACTACTTTGCGCTGTGGGAGGCGGGCCATGTTCAAGCGACTGAAACTGAGATATTTTTTTACGGATAGGGCCCTATGTGTACTGTTAATTACCGCTCTCGCGCTTCTTTATATTCTTGCCTCCTGGCTCGTGACGCAGGAGAACGCAAAGCTGAGCCTCGATTCGCCTTTCTCGCACCTATATATCAGAGGTACTTACAGCGTTGACGGCGGCCAGGAAAAGGAGCTGCGTGAAGATACGCGCTTCGATTTAAGCGGTCATAGAAACATCGTTGTAACGGGACGTCTCTCCGAGAACGTGGAGAAAAAAGATTTTGTCATGCTGCGCATTACCGACCTGCGGATCAGGTTATTCAGGAATGGTACGCAGATATACAGCTTTGGCTATGACCGCTCGACGTCGCTATATGTCAGAAGCCCCGGCAATGTGTGGCATTTTTTTGCCTCACCGGGCATAGCGAAGGATGACGATATCAGGCTGGAGATATCAAATGTTTATAAGAAGGTGCACTACAGCAGCGTTAACGTCCTGCTCAATGAGATGTACAGCGGCTCTCCCGACGCGCTCTACCGAATGGTCTTCACAAAGCATGGTTTCTCCTTTGTGGTGGGAATATTCGTCTTTTTTCTGGGGCTGCTGGAATTATGCACGGCGCTGTTACTGCTATTTTTGAAACGGCACAAGACGAAAGATCTCTTTTATGGCGCGGCCTTTACCATCAGCAGCGGCATATGGTTTTCCATACAGTTTGACATCTTGCCGCTTCTAGTGCCCTATCCGGCTTTCATCGGAAGTCTTGATATGTACGGGCTGTATTTCATGGGGATATTTTTTACTCTTTATATCTCGACATACACCACCGGCAGACGCCGTATGACGCTGATGGCCTACTCCATATTTCAGGCCGTGAGCGTTATCTTCGTCGAGGCCCGCCAGCTGGCTGGCAGAATAGATGTATATGACACCTCGTTCTATGGATCGAATATCCTCATGGGTGCGCTGGCGGTCTCGCTCCTGGCGCTGCTATGTGAACGGAGAAAAAGGCGGAAAACCTTCAGCACGGCGGTACTTTTCTCCGTTCTGCCCGTCGCTGCCGGCGGATGTCTTGATATTCTGTTCTTTTGGGGAAATCATTATAACGCCAATCTATGGACGCGCACGGGATTTCTCATCTTTGTATCGGTGCAGTGGGGAATACTCGTCTGGCAGTTTAAACGAAACGCTGACGCCGCCGCCGAGACAGATTCGATGGAGAGGGCGCTCATCCAGAGCCGGGTGGCGATAATGCTTTCGCAAATACAGCCGCATTTCCTCTACAATGCCCTTGCGGCGATCAAGGCTCTCTGTGCCAAAGACCCGGAGACGGCGCGCGAGGCTATAACACGCTTTTCAAAATATCTTCGCGGCAATATGGACTCACTCTCACATGAACCGCTGATAACCTTTGACCGGGAGCTTGCCCATATGAAAAACTATCTCTACATAGAGGAGCTGCGCTTCGGAGATGACGTCCGGGTCAAGTATGATATCACGGCAAGCCGTTTTCTGATACCGGTGCTCACTATCCAGCCCCTTGTTGAAAACGCCATCCGCTACGGCATTACCCAGAAAGAGGGTGGAGGCACGATCACCATCTCATCGGCGGAGACCGGGAGTGGATACTTGGTTAAGGTTTCCGACGACGGCGTGGGGTTTGACCCGGAGAGGGTCAATAATGACGACAGAAGCCATGTAGGAATAGAAAATACGCGAAAGAGGCTGGAGACGCTTTGCGGCGGCAGCCTGTCGGTCATAAGCGCGGTCGGCGGCGGTACGGTGGTGGAAATCTTTATTCCCAAGCGTAAAGGCCAAGAACCTGGCGTTAGGAGTGTATAAGTTATGAAAATCATTGCGGTAGACGACGAAAAACTTGTCCTTGAGGATCTTGTGGAGCAGCTCATATCGCTTCCCTACGTGTCAAAAGTCAAGGGTTTCACAAAACCGGCGGAGGCTCTTAAGTATATAGAGGAAAATAATATCGACGCCGCCTTTGTCGACATCAATATGCGCGGCATGGACGGGCTGGCGCTTGCCACGGAGATAAACAGAATATCGCCCACGGCTGCGGTGATCTTCCTCACCGGGTATTCCGAATACGCGGTGGACGCCTTTAAGCTTCGTGCCTCCGGATATCTGCTGAAACCGGCCTCTATTGAGGATATTGAGGCGGAGTTGGCCAATCTGCGTCTCTCCGTGGCTAAGGATAGGGGATGTCGCTTGCGCGTCCAGACCTTTGGCAACTTTGAGGTCTTCTCGGGCGACAGGCCAGTACATTTTAAAAGAGCAAAGTCAAAGGAGCTGTTCGCCTATCTGATTGACCGGCGCGGGGCGGGCGCGACGATGGCGGAGATTGCCGCCATACTATGGGAATGTAAAAATTATGACCGCTCTCTGCTCAACCAGATACATACCTTCATCTCCGACCTGATCGCGGCGCTGAGGGCCGAGGGTGCCGACGACGTCATTATCAAGGGACGGAACAACGTGGCGGTGAATCCCGAGATGATCGACTGCGATTATTACCGCTTTCTGCGCGGTGAGGTCGCCGCGGTAAATTCCTTTACGGGGGAGTATATGAAGAACTACAGTTGGGCGGAGTTTACGGTTGGATACCTGACAAAGGTAAGCGGGCGCGGGCGGAATAAAGTTTGACCGGCCTATAAGCCGCTTTTGCGCTCTTTCCAAAGTGCGAAAATTATCATCGCCGCTCCTGCGGACAGAAAAATATCCGCCGCGTTTATCCATAGCCCGCCTCGGAAAAATATCTCCGACATAGGAAGCGGAAGCCAGTCGATCACCTGTCCGCAGGACAGTCTGTCCATGAGATTACCGGCGGCCCCGCCGAGCATAAAACCGCCGCCGAGACGGAAAAGCGGCCCCCGCCAGCGCGCGCAGTGTACACAAAGAATCAATAATATCAATAAGATAACTGCGCTGGCCGCCGTAACCACGGAAGATCCGGTCTCGCTGAAGAGCCCGAAAGAGAGACCGGCGTTAAGGCTGGTGTTCCATCCCAGCCTTAACGCCGCATATTTCGTCAGCCTGTCAGCGAAGAGAGAGATAAAAAAGGCGGCGGTGCATATCAGCGCTGCTTTCGAAGATATATATTCTCTCAATTCGCGTCCCCCTCCATATATATTTTATTTTTTGACGGACTCCGGCAGCCTATCAAGCGGCAGCGGCGGGCTGAAAAGGTACCCCTGGTATGCTCGGCAGCCTATCTCCTCAAGCGCCTCCATGATGGCCTCGTTCTCCACATATTCGGCGATGACCTTAAATCCGAGCGAGCGGGAGAGCCCCATGATGGAGGCGATTATCTCGCGGCTTCTCTGATTGTGCAGGATATCCTTTATGATCGCTCCATCGAGCTTTACCGTTCCAAAGATGCCGCTCTGCAAAAACTTGACTGACGTATGTCCCATGGAAAAATCGTCGATCTCCAGATGAAAACCCAAAGCGCATATCCTCCGGAGACGCTCCTCCGTTCGCGGGTCGGAGCTGAGAGCCATCTGCTCTGTGACCTCGAGGTTGATCTTTCCGGCGTTTATCTTTCCGCTGAGAGCGGCTTTTTTCAGGAACTGTTCAAAGGCGTCGGTCTCGATCGTCAGACCGGATACGTTGACGCTCACGGATATTTCGCTGCCCAAGGCATTCTGCACAAGCGGCAGATCCTTCGCGGCACGTATTATTATATTCTCTTCCAGTTCCGAGAGGAAGCCCTTCTCTTCGGCCAGCTTTATGATAAGTGGGGGATAGATAAAGCCGAAGCGGCGGTGGTTCCAGCGCAGCAGCGCCTCCGCGCCGATACAGCGCCTTTTGTCGTCAAACTGCGGCTGATAATAGAGCATCAGTTCATGTGAGAAAAGCGCGTAATCGAGATCTTCCGCCAGCTCCTTCGCCACGGCCCCCATCGTTCCGTAAAGCTCTGTCAGCATCACCGGTGAGCGTTTCACCTCCTGTTCCTGCAGCAGCCTCACAAGGGCGTTCATTTGTTTGTTGGAGATAAGCTCCTGCTCTTTGTCTGAAAAGAGAATAAAGGGACGGTAGATGAAGACGCCAACGATCATATTTACCAGCTGCAGCAGCACGCCGGCCATAGATCCTGTCGAAGCATAGCCGCCGTAGAGCACCGGCGTAGTCCATTCGACGGCGTTGACGGTGACAGGGAGCAGTTCAAAGTAAAAGGCGGCATATGAGATCAGACATGAGGTTATCGGCGTCAGGATAAAGGGGATCAGGAATATTGGGTTGAGTACCACCGGCAGGCCGATGAGCATGATCTCGTTGACATTGAAGAGCATCGGCAGAAAAGCGAGCTTGGCGAGGTTGCGGCTGCTGGGCCTCTTAGAAAAAATAAGTACGGCGGCCAACAGCGAGATAGCGCCGCCGCAGCCGCCCATATATACAAAGGTGTCAAAGAAGGTCTTCGTTAATATCTCGCTGGGGACCAGCCCTACGGCAAGCATTGAATGGTTTACCTCTATGCCGGGGTAAAAGACGGTTTTAATAACACTGTCGAGCACATTGTTGCCGTGGATGCCGAAGAACCACATCACCCCTGAAGATACGAGGAAGAGTACCGCGCTTTTCAGTGAACGCTCCCTGCCGCTGAAAATGTGCTGTCCGCCCTTTACCAATAGTTCATACAGCCCTGAGACGCCGAATGACTGTACGATAATATAGTTAAGCGAAGAGACGAAAAGTACCGTCAGAAAGAGCGGCAGCAGGGAGCCGATCGCGAGGTTGAATATATAATCCGCCCCTTTGGTATATATCCTTCGCCTGCCGCCGAATCTCTTAACAAAGCAAAGATATGCCGGAGGTATGCATACGGCGCATAGGAGGGCGGTGAACATGCCGTTGACGCCGAGAGCCGCTATTGAGGGACGCCCGGAAAAAAAACCGCATAAAATGACGAAGGATATCAGCGAAGCGATCGGTGCGCCGTAAAACATGAGCGGGTCGGAGCTGTTGTCCTGCGAATAATTCCTGCTCACCGCAAGCACCATATAGAGTGAAAATATCCCAAACGTCGCCCGGTGGGCGATGTCCAGAATATCACGAAGCGCGCCGCCGAAAAAAATCTCTAAAAAGCGCTGATAGGCCGGTATGGGAAGAGACTTAAGTATCAGCGAGAAGGAACCGATCATCAGGATGGGGATGGACATTACCAGGGCCGTACGCAGCGCCCTCGTCATTGGTAAAGTCTCTATCATTTCTATGGTATTATCTATTTTCATTTATATACTCTCCGTATATTATGGCGATATAGCCATATAATACTAAGGTATGGAAGAGGATTTTACCTACGCAAGAGGGCGGTTTTTAGTGTATAGTATCACCCATGATACAGGGAGATAAGATAAAGGTTACGATTTCAGATCTTAATAACGAAGGCGAAGGCGTCGTCCGCGCGGGCGACGAGCGTTTTGTTGTCTTTGTCGCCGACGCCCTTCCTGGCGAAGAGGTGGAAGCCCGTCTTGTCACAAAGAAGAAAAACTACGGGACGGCTAAAGTGCTGCGCAGGTTATCCGAATCGCCCGAGCGTATAACGCCGGCCTGCGGCATCTTTGGACGCTGCGGAGGCTGTCAGCTCCAGCACATATCCTACGGCGCCCAGCTGAGGATGAAGCGGAAGACGGTTGTTGACGCATTGGAGAGGATCGGCGGGATAGAGGCGCCGAACGTTCATGAGTGCGTTCCTTCGCCGGAGCTTTGGGGTTACCGCAACAAGGCGTCGCTGCCGGTGCAGAGCCTTGGCGGCGAAAGCCTGCGCGCGGGTTTTTACAGGCCGCGCAGCCACGATATAATCCCATATTCCGACTGCCCCGTACTGCTGCCGCAGATAAATAGAAATCTTAACGGGCTTCTCACGGCACTGCGCGAAGAGGGCTTTTGCGGCGCGCGCGAGGGCAGGCGGTCACTGCCGAACGAGCTGATCCGCCATATCGTCGTTAGGCAGGCGCAGTTCGGCGAGGATTCGCTCTGCGCGGTGATCGGCAGACGGCCGCTTTCAAAAAAAGAGGAAAAGAGCCTGCGCTCCGCCGCGCAAAAGATAAAGGGACTGTCTGGGATGGTATATAACATAAACGACTCTCCCGGGAATTTCATCTGGGGCGGCCGTACCATACCCATATACGGCGCGGAGCTGATGAGTGAACGGCTGGGAAGATATAATTTCACCTTCGAGGCCAGCTCCTTTTTCCAGGTGAACTCCGCCCAGGCCCTCAGTCTTTACGAGTACGCCGCGGGGCTTGCCCTCGACGGCGCGCCCGGTAAAATACTCGAACTCTATTCCGGCGTCGGCAGCCTCACCGCCTTCTTAGCCGCCGGCGGCGCCGAGGTGACCGCCGTTGAAAGCTGGCTTCCCGCGGCGAAGTATATCGCCGGCAACGCCGAACGGAACGGCATAAAAAAGATCGTCCCGCACACCGCTCAGGCGGAGGATATCGCGGAGAGCCTAAGCGGCAGCCGCTGCGACGTCGTAGTGGTGGACCCGCCGCGCTCCGGCTGCGACGAAAAAGTCATCGCCGCGATGCTGAAGGCGGTTCCGGAGAGGATCGTATACGTCTCCTGCAACCCGGCGACGCTCGCCAGAGATATCAAGCGCCTCGCGGAGGGAGGCTACACGCCGCTTGAGGCGCGTCCCTTCGATATGTTCCCGCAGACCGGGCACGTGGAGACGGCGGCGCTGCTAGTTAAAACAGGGAAATAAAGTCCTTTACAACTTAAAACGTTCCTGCTTTATTGTAATAGCTGCCTAAAATGCATCCTTTTCCGGAAGGCCCGGAGTTTTTCTTACGCAGCGTCCCCGGCCCTCATAACTTACGGCGTGGGCGTGCCGGAGCGGACATATGCCGGCGTCACGGCTCCGCCATATTCGGTATTTCAGATAATGTATTGCTGCTATCACTGAGGCGGCGTCTTTCATTTTTATTTAGTATGTTATAATGAAATTTACTAAATTGTCCTTATGCGAGGAGTAGATGTATCCGTGGAAAACGAAAACAAGACAACGGAAATACAGAGTGAGCCCCAGAATGCCGAGAGCAAAAAATATATAGTATACGTAATCATCGCATTCATAATTATCGCCGCCGCCGCGGGCTGGTGGTATTTTAAGAACGAAGAAAAGAAAAAGGCCGCCGCAGCCGCCGCTGCGATGGTCCCGCCTCCAGTCGTCTCTGAAATGACGGTCAAACGTTCCAACATGCCGATCACAATGGAATACACTGGACAGACGGCGGGTTTCAAACAGGCGGAGCTGCGCGCGCAGGTCGGAGGCATCATAAAGAAAAAATCATATAAAGAGGGCATGCCGGTAAAGGCCGGTCAGGTCATGTTCGTCATCGATCAGGCACCCTACCGCGCCGCCGTCAACAGGAATTACGCTTCGCTGAAGCAGAGCGAAGTGCAGATGAACCTGATGAAGTCGGATTATGACAGAGCGTCGGCTCTTTATAAGAAAAACGCCGTGAGTAAGGCTGATTTTGATACGGCGGAGTCGAACTTCAAGGCGTCGAAATCAGCGGTGGATGCGGCACGCGCCGCGCTGCGCCAATCCCAGATAGATTTGGAATGGACGACCGTCAGAGCTCCGATCGCGGGTCTGAGCGGCAAAGAAAATTATTCCGTGGGGAATCTAATCGAGGCGGGAGGGCTTCTGACTACGATCGTACAGTCAGACAAGGTCTACGTTGATTTTGCGATACCCGCCGACACATATCGTAAAAGTAAGCAGCTTGCAGAACAGGGTTTCCTTAAAACCGAAGAGGGCGGACCCTATGTGGAGCTGGCGCTGGGTGACGGTACTAAGATAGATAAAAAGGGAAAGATAGACTTCCAGAACCAGTTCGTCACGCCGCAGACCGCTTCGATCAACGCGCGCGCCGTATTTGACAACAAGGGCAACTCCCTCTATTCAGGGCAGTTTGTACGCGTCTATGTAAAAGGATATTATGTCCCCAACATCATTCAGGTGCCGCTTAAAGCCATCCTGCAGGCCAGCGAAAAATCGTTCGTTTACAAACTTAACGACGAAAATACGGCGGAAAAGGTCGAGATAACGATACTTAGGACGATAGACAATACCTGCCTTGTGGGCAAGGGGCTCGAAGAGGGAGAGAGAATAGTTCTTGACGGCGTCGGCAAGGTGCGTCCCGGCGAAAAGGTAGCAGTAGAGGGAGCAAAATAAATGTTTTCCATAATGTTTATAAAACGGCCCATTTTGGCGACCGTTTGCTCAATAGTTATCGTTATCGCGGGGATAGTGTCCATCTATACACTTCCCATCGCGCAGTTCCCTGAACTTGTGCCGCCGCAGGTCACCGTCAGCGCGCAGTATCCGGGAGCGACGCCCGAGGTCATAGCGCAGGTCGTGGCCGCGCCGCTGGAGACGCAGATAAACGGCGTCGACGACATGATATACATGAACTCTGTCAGCAACGGACAGGGAAACATGGTTCTCACCGTCACCTTTGAGCTTGGTACTGACCCCGATCAGGCGACGATAAACGTCAACAACCGCGTGCAGATGGCCACGCCCTCAATACCGGCGGAGGTCCGCCAATATGGTATCGTTGTGCAGAAGTCGTCTCCCAACCTGCTGCTCATATTCTCGCTCTTCTCGCCGCAGGGAATATACGACACGACCTATATAAGCAATTACGCGCTGCTCAACGTCGTTGACGGCCTCAAGCGCATTCCCGGAGTCAGCGACGTCAATATCTTCACAAACCAGGATTACGCTATGCGCATCTGGCTCAAGCCAGACAAGATGTCGCAGCTGGGGATAACCCCCTCCGATGTCGCCGCCGCGATACAGGACCAGAACAGCCAGTATGCTCTGGGCCGATTCGGCGACGCGCCGACGAAGGCCGATATCCAGAAAACCTACATTATGACTACGACCGGCCGTCTGACGACGGAAGAGGAATTTGAGAATATTATTATCAAGAGCATCCCTGGAGGAGAGACCGTCTATCTCAGGGATATCGCGCGTGTGCAGCTTGGCGCGAAAAACTACAGCTTCTCTGGAACGCAGAACGGCACGCCCGCCGTCCCCGTCGGGGTCACCCTCGCTCCGGGAGCCAACGCCATACACGTATGCGACGAGGTCAAGGCTCAGCTTGCCGAGGCGCAGAAAAAGTTCCCCAGCGGGCTCGTCTACGATATCCCCTATGACACCACGACCTTCGTCCGCGTATCGATAGAAGAGGTCATCATCACGCTCATAGAGGCGCTGGTGCTGGTATTCCTTGTCGTCCTGCTCTTCCTGCAGGACTTCCGCGCCACGATAATTCCCTGTCTCGCCGTCCCTGTCTCCATAATCGGGACCTTTGCGGGACTCAAAGCCTTCGGCTTCTCAATCAACACGCTGACGCTCTTTGGCGTCGTCCTGGCGATAGGGCTGGTCGTCGATGACGCGATCGTCGTCATTGAAAATGTCGACCGCCATATGGAGGAGGACGGTCTGTCTCCCTTCGACGCGACCTGCAGGGCGATGGAAGAGGTCACGGCGCCTGTCATCGCCATCGTTCTCGTGCTCACCTCCGTCTTTGTGCCGATCGCCTTCCTTGGAGGGTTCACAGGTGAACTTTATAAGCAGTTTGCGGTTACGATCGCGACCTCGGTCATAATCTCCGGCTTTGTGGCGCTCTCGCTGACTCCGGCGCTCTGCGCGATGATCCTGAAACCCTCGGACCACAAGCCAAAATTTATCTTATTTAAATGGTTCAATTCCTTCTTTGACCGCCTCACGCACGGTTTCTCATCTTCCGTGCGTGTAATGCTCAAACACGGCGTTGTCGTCTTTGTCGTCTTTCTGCTCTTTCTCGGAGCTACGGCGCGGATGGCGGTGACGCTGCCGACCTCCCTGGTTCCCGACGAAGACCAGGGGATCATCATGGAATCTATGTCCCTGCCTGACGGCAGCGCGCTCAACCAGACCGAAGAGCTGGCGAAGAAGGTCTCCGATATAACATCCTCCATGCCGGAGGTGGAGACGGCGCTCGTCTTTGCCGGATACAACATCCTCAACTCTTCCAACCAGTCCAACTATGGCGCGGGATTCATCAGGCTAAAAGACTGGGACCAGCGCAAGGGAGCGGGCGAGGATTCGTTCTCCGTGGCGAGTAAAGTGATGGGGAAGGCCTGGAGCATTCCCGAGGGGCAGGTCTTTGCCTTTAATCCGCCGGCGATCATCGGCATGAGCACCACTGGCGGCGTCGAAGGCTATCTGCAGAGCAGGGAAACCACGGATGCCGATGAAATTGAGGCCATCGTCCAGAAGTTCATTGAAGAGGCAGACAAGAGGCCGGAAATCGCGAGCGTGACGACGACCTTCTCAACGAAGGTGCCGCAGTATTACGTCTACATCGACAGGGTGAAGGCTAAATCGCTCGGAGTCAGCCTTGCGGATGTCTTTGGGGCGATGGGCAGCATCTACAGCAACTACTATGTAAATGACTTCGACAAGATGGGGCGCACCTTCCAGGTGCTCATCTCCTCCGAGTCGAATTACAGGGACAGGCCTGACGGCATCAAGTATACCTATATCCGTTCACAGAACGGCGACATGATACCGCTGGAGTCGCTGGTCGAACTGCGGCCGACGACGGGACCGGACACAATGGAGCGTTTCAACGTCTTTCCCGCCGCGAAGCTGACGGGACAGCCGGCCGCTGGTTACACCTCCGGGCAGGTGATAAAGGCCCTGGAGGAGACGGCGGCGACGCTGCCGGACGGCTATACGCTCGCCTGGACCGGTACGGCATATCAGGAGAAGCAGACCGGATCGGCGACGATGATCGCCTTCGTGCTGGGAATTATCATGGTATTCCTCATTCTGGCGGCGCAGTACGAGCGGTGGAGCCTGCCCTTCGCGGTGGTCCTATCCGTTCCCTTCGCGCTCTTCGGCGCCTTTGCCGCGACGATGCTGCGCGGCCTCTCAGACGACCTTTACTTCCAGGTGGCGCTGGTCACGCTGATCGGCCTATCCGCGAAGAACGCCATTTTGATCGTTGAATTCGCGCTGGAAGAGCACCAAAAAGGGGTGCCGCTGATGCAGGCGGCGGTAAACGCCTCGCACCTGCGCTTCCGGCCGATCATCATGACCTCGCTGGCCTTCATACTCGGAGTCCTGCCGCTCGCCATCAGTACCGGCGCGGGCGCCGCCAGCCGACACTCGATCGGAACGGGTATAATAGGCGGTATGGTGGCATCCACCGTGATCGGCATATTCTTTGTACCCTGTTTCTTTATGATGGTCATGCGGCTCTCTTCACATAAAAAGGATTCCGCAGCCGAAGATGCAGTTTCAACAGCGGAAGGGGAGGCGAAGTAAATGACTACCAGCGCGCTTTTAGCGGCACTTTTTATCGGGTCGTTTTTTCATATAGACCTGGGGCCAAAGATAACGTCTCCGCTGGCGTACGATATGCCGCCAGCCTATGTGAGCTCCGTCTCCGGCGACATCCGGGCAGACAAAGCTGCTCCGGTGGAAAAGATAACGCCAGATACCGCTTGGTGGACGCTATTTAACGAACCGGTCCTCAATCAGTGCATCGACGAGGCCTTCAGGCGCAACCGTGATCTCGAAGGAGCCCTGGCCGCTGTCGCCCAGTCGCGCGCCGCGTTCAAGGTGGCGCGCGGTGAACAGCGCCCCTCCTTGAACGCCCAGCTTGACGCTTCTCGTTCATATATTCTTGGCGGCGCGGAGGGTAAACGCGATGAGACAAATTTGCTTGAACCCGCCGGCGGCGTAAGCTACGAGATGGACCTCTGGGGCAAGCTCCAGAAGGCTACCCGCGCGGCGAGAGAAAACATCCTTGCGACCGAAGCGGCGAAGAACACGGTCCGTCTGTCATTGGCTGGCGAGGTGGCGAAGAATTACTTCTCACTGCGCGCCGCCGACCGGCAGATACAAATCGCCCAGGAAAACCTCAAGTCACAGCAGAGGACACTTGACCTGAGCAAGTACCAGTACGAACAGGGACAGGTCAGCGAGCTGGAGGTGCGGCGCAACGAGGCCCTTGTCGCCTCTACGGCGGTACAGGTCCAGCAGCTGCAGCTGGCGATGACGCAGTACGAAACCTCGCTGCTGCTGCTGATGGGACGCGACCCCAAAGAGTTCGCCGCGCGCGAAGTGCCGCGCGGGGCATACATAGCGGAACTTCCGCCCTGTCCCTCAATTCCAGAGGGGCTCCCTGCGGAGCTGTTGACTCAGCGCCCCGATATACTGCAGGCGGCCTTCAACTACCGCACGGCGCTCGCTAACATTGGCTCCGCTAAGGCGGCGCAGTATCCGACGATCTCTCTCAGCGGCCTGATCGGAAACGTCAACAACTCGGTGAGCGATATGCTGGACGGCCCGACGGGCTGGGCGGCGGCGGCCGGGATCGTAGCGCCGCTCTATAACGGAGGGAAGCTTGAGGCAAACGTAAAAAAAACAGAGGCGGCGGCCCAGCAGGCGCTCGCCCAGTACTATAAAACTGTACAGAACGCGATGAAAGAGACTATCGACGCCATCAACGCCAACGAAAAGAGCGAAGAGGTCGTAGCCCTGGAGATCAAGCAGGAAGAGGCCCAGCGCAGGGCCTTTGAACTGGCGCAGAGCCAGTACCTTGACGGAATGACAAGCCAGCTTGACCTGCTGGACGCCCAGCGCAGCCTGCTCGCCGTACAGCTGCAGCTTGAGGGCAGCCGGGCGGACCGTCTCAATTCGGCGGTCGGCCTTTGTCTCGCGCTTGGCGGAGGCTGGCAGTACCGCGCGGGCGATGATCTTGAGACGAAAGAGCTGCCAACTCCCTGGAAAGATAAAAAAGAGGCGGGAAAAAAGCAATAATTTTTCAAAAGGGGCTGGCATAGTTCGGGAAGTTATGCTATTATATCTCCCGTTGATTGCGCGGATATAGCTCAGCTGGTAGAGCATTAGCTTCCCAAGCTAAGGGTCGCGGGTTCGAATCCCGTTGTCCGCTCCAAAAGAGGCCAACGTGGCTCAGCAGGTAGAGCAGCGCACTCGTAATGCGCAGGTCTCCGGTTCGAATCCGGACGTTGGCTCCATTTAACTATTAAGGGCTTGGGTGAGTTATCCCAGGCCCTTTTTTGTGGCTATCCTATATGATGATTGGACTTTCAGGATACGGGGGAAGGGACGGAGATATGATACTAAGTGTAAGCCGAAGGACCGATATTCCTGCTCATTACGCGGAATGGTTTTTCAACAGGATTCGGGATGGCTTTGCTTTAGTCAGGAATCCGATGAACTTTCACCATGTGAGCAGGATAAATATTACGCCGGACGCCGTCGACGGCATAGTATTTTGGACTAAAGATCCCACGCCGATGCTGCCAAGGCTGGGAGAGCTTGCGCGGTATCATTATTACTTTCAATTTACCTTAAACTCATACGCTGCCGACGTGGAACCTGGAGTTTGCTCGAAGGCGGGGCACATCATTCCGACGTTCAAAAGGCTCTCCGATATGATCGGTCCAGAACGCGTGATCTGGCGTTATGATCCGATATTGATAAATGAAAAATACACGTCTGCCTATCACATAAAATACTTTGAACGCCTTGCCCGCAGTCTGCGTAGTTATACGAAAAAATGTGTCTTCAGCTTCATAGACCTTTATCGCAGCACACGAAAAGACCTGGCGGAGCTCTCAGTTCACCCTCTCGTGCCGGAGCGGAAGTCCATGCTGGCGAAATCCATCTCCGATATCGCTTCCTCCTATGAACTGCGTTTGGAGAGCTGTGCCGAAGACATCCAGCTGGAGTACTGCGGCGTCGCTCACGGACGCTGCGTGGACGCCGATTTGCTGGGGAAAATCTCCGGCCACAGGATTGAGGCTAAAAGAGATAAAAATCAAAGGACGGCGTGCGGCTGTGCGGAAAGCGTCGATATCGGGATGTACGGCACCTGTCCCAGCGGCTGCAGATACTGTTACGCGAACCGGAGCATGAGGAATGTCGCGCGAAACGTCGCGAGGCACGATCCGGTCTTGCCGCTGCTGTGCGGAGAGATCGGCCTGGGGGATAGTATCTCGGAGCGGAAGACGCCTCCGTGCCGTAGATGCCGCCAGGGCAATATATTCAGCTGATTTTGCGTGACAGACGCCGGTACTTTACGTATAGCTCCGGGCTGACTTTTACCGCCGCCATATGATAAGATATTTCAGATGCCGCGGTGCTATTTGAATGGGCATTTTATTGTGGATAACGAATATGGCATTGGCTCTATAAAGTCTGTCGTATATATATAGAGAGAGGGCATATTATTTGGATAAGAAAAATATGATAAACGAGGCTCCGGGACTCAGCGCGCCGATCGCGGGCAAGAAGATCTTTTTTGTACGCCACGGAAAGACGGAATGGAACAACCTGTTCCGTTATCAGGGCGTCACCGATATCCCGCTATGTGAGGAGGGACGCGAGCAGGCCCGCAAGACCGGGCTGCGCTTCGCCGGTGCGGAGATAGATGCTGTGATCAGCAGCCCTCTTTCCCGCGCCTATGAGACGGCGGAGAATATCGCTGCTCACCACGTGGGCATTAAAGTGGAAAGGCTGAATCTTCTGGAAGAGGTAAACTTTGGCGAGTGGGAGGGGCTTACAGTCAAAGAAATAAAAGAGCGCTTCGGTGAAGAGCTCTTTTATAAATGGCGCAGCAACCAATTGCATGTCGACGCACCCGGCGGAGAGAGCATGGAGAAGCTGTATGAAAGGTCCGCGCAGGTCGCAAAAATACTGCTGGAGCGGCCGGAGGATAATATCGTCGTCGTCGGCCACGGCGCGATGCTGCGCGGGCTGTTCCTGCCGATGCTCGGGCTGCCGCGGTCAAACATATTTTGGAAGACGCGCATCGATAATTGTTCCATCTCCGCGTTCAGCGTGGAGGCGGGAAACAGATTCGTCCTCGCCTATCTAAACGATACGCTGCATCTGAAGATGAGCGAGGCCGTGGTAACTTCAATGCCGATATTATAGAGTCAATTTAAATATAATGTGGTAAAATGTCTAGAGTTAGTTACCTTGTCTCTGAGAAAAGAGTGTGATGAGATGAGTACAGGTGCGGAACATAATATCGATCAGCGGCGCGACGACTCCCAGTTATGGAGAGAATGCGCAGCCGGAAGCGAAGAGGCGAGGGAAGAATTGATCCTTGCCAATCGTCCTATGGTTTATTGGCTCGCAAAGAAATTAAAGGTCCCCTACAGCACATATCAGGATCTCATTCAGGAGGGGATGCTCGCTCTGATAAATGCAGTCGATTCTTTCGATGTCGAAAGAAATATCCGTTTTTCCACCTTTGCCTATTACAAAATTCGCGGAAGAATGATCAACTTTCTCCAGCGTGTGGAGGCCAAAGCACCAATTCCTGTTGACGAGGCCGTGTTTATTGACGAGAGTACGGATAATTCTCTGCTCTATAATGAGTCGAGCCGCAGCGAATGGTCTATAGATCTGGAAAATGCGCTTTCGCAGCTTTCAGAGAGGGAATCCGAGATCATCAACGCCCTTGTCATGGAGGGGCGTGTCGCCCGTGAAGTGGCGGATGAAAAGAACATCGACATCAGCCATGTCTACCGTATAAGAAGAAAAGCGCTCGCGAAGCTAAAATCGTGGCTGGGAATAAAAGAATCCGAGGCCACATCGGGGATATAAATCGGGATAATTCTATTATCTTGAATTTATGAGGATGGATGCTGATGAAACAGAAGACAGCCAGACTTCAAAGATGGCTCGACCGTCTTACGGCGGCCTGTGAAAATCATAAATGGAAATCGGCGGTTGCCGAGGCCGACTGTCTCTCCGCTGAACTTAAGCAGGTGAGGGAGGAGCTTTGGGATCAGGCCGAAAATGAAGCGGTGCCCCGGCCGGCATTTTTTCGGCTTCGGAGCTGCGCTTCCTTTGGTGCAAAATCATTCGGTATCGCGATAGTAATAATCTGCCTTTCGACATTCCCCATCGCCGTAGAGAGCGGAAATCCGCAGCGTGTGGCTGCTCTTGCCACCGGCGCGGAGAGCCATTTTGAAGAATTCGCCCTTGTTACGACGGAGGAAAAGGAGCTCCTTCAGCTTCTGCGAAAAAATCTCAATGAAAGTAATATCGCCATTAAAACAGCGGAGGAAAAATCTCCCGGGCTTAAGAAGAATTTTACAGCCAAAGCTGTGGAAAAGCCTGTGGTGCAAATTTCCGCCGAACGTCCCACTGTCAAGCAGAGGGCCGAAAATAAGATAAAGGCCGAAGACCTTCTTACGCTTATTCAGATAGGCGAGAAGAGTCTGAGGGGCAGTGAGCCTGCAATCAAAATCGTCAATTAATTTTTTAGCCCTTGTATTTGAGGAGTGGTGTGTGTGTTAAAACGAGCGAAGCCTTTTGCTCTGGCATTGATTATTGTCGCCTTCGCGGCGACTTCCGCATTATCAGCCGAAGAAAACGCGCTGGAGAATGCAGCGGAAAACATCCCTTCGGCGCAGACTGAGACCGTCTCTGCGGATAAACCTCAGGAACCGGCCCCCGCTCCTGAAGAGGAGGACCTTACCGGCCCCGTCATCGTAAGTATGGACCTCCAAGGTAATCAGGAGGTCAATCGTGACCATATAATGAGCGTGGTGACCTCGAAGGTCGGGCAGCACGTAGACGAAGAGAAGCTGCGCAAGGATGCCGAAGCTATCTTTGAACTCGGTTTCTTCAATGCGACAGACTATAAGGTAACCGACGAAGGCGACGGCGTAAAGGTCACCTTCCTTGTACAGGAAAACCCAAAAGTCGGAGAGATCAAATTTGTCGGCAACACCGTCTATTCAGAGGATAAGCTCAAGAGCGCGATCTTTACGCAGCCGGGCATGATATTCAACAGGACCTTCTTCCGCAACGACCTCCAGAGGATAAAGGAAAAATATCAGGAAGACGGCTACGTAATGGCAAATGTGAAGGATGTGAAGATCGATGGCGATGTCATCACCGTCGAGATCATCGAGCCAAAAATATCCGAGATCGTCATACAGGGAAACAAAATCACCAAAAAGAAGATCATCGAACGCTATTTAAAGATAAAGGTTGGAGAACTCTTCAACGCCAACAAGCTTCGTCTGACGCTGAACCGCCTGCAGGGGCTGGGATACTTCAGCGACGTCAACGTGAACTTCGAGCCGGGGGAGAATCCCGACGACGTGATAATCGTCCTTACCGTTGAAGAGGCGCGTACCGGCAAGCTTGGCTTCAACGTGGCTTACGGAACGCAGAGCGGTTTTGGCGGCGGTATGAGTTATGAAAACTTCAATATCGGCGGCGCCGGTCTGAAACTCAGTGTCGGTTTCGAGCTGGGAGACAGAGAGGAATATTGGCTCTCCTTCGAACAGCCCTACATGAGCAGCAAGATCACGGCTTGGAAGGTCGGTATTTATAAACGAGCCTGGGACGATGTTTACTACTATCAGAATGACAAGCAGTACCTTGAGTATGACAGGGATAAATATGGAGCTTTTATAGGCTTCGGTAAGAAATTCCGTGAAGAATCCAAGTACAACTGGTATATGCTGCTTGACTGGCATAATACGAAGAACGACAATGTCAGGGAAAGAGATGGATTCAGAGAGGACTATCCTGACGGTAAAGTTGGTCCCAACGGACTGACTAGAGAAGAAGAACTGCGGAGAATAAAAGAAGAAGAGCTTGGTGAAGGTACTTACTACTCGGCAACGCTTTCTTTCCGGAGGTTCAATATTGATGAATATGCTCCTTATACCAGAGGAGATGTTGAGAGTATTAGTTTTCAGTTTGGTAAAGCAAACGTTGAAGATCAAGATTACAATTATATGAAGTATTGGTTTGAGAGCAGATTCTATTTCCCTGTTGGTAATTTCCTTAAGGATATCTTTGAGACGACCTTCCTCAATGGTTACGAGGACAAGCCGGTACTCTTTGCAGCACGCCTGATCGCAGGGTCATCTACAGGTGATGTGCCTTATGACGAAATGTACACCGTTGGCGGTGACACGACGCTAAGGGGATACGAGGATGATTACCAGCATGGTACGAATATGGTTTTGGGCAACTTTGAACTTCGTATACCTATGCAGAAAATGCTGAGCTTTGTAGTATTCTACGATGTAGGCCGTGCTTGGGATATGGGATCATATCGTTCGGTTGGCAACGACGACTGGGGCTCGTCTCCAGGTATCGGTATCCGTCTGAATACCCCTCTGGGAAATCTGCGTCTTGACTACGCGGACGGTGACGAAGGCAGGTTCCATTTTGGCTTCGGAGAACTGTTCTAAGAAGACAACAAAAGAACGTATAAAAATAGTTGCGGCAATTTTAATTGCCGCGACTTTTATTGTGTTCTCAAATTTCAAAGAGGCCTCCGCGTCGATTCTCGTAGAAGGGCTGCCTCTTTGGCAGAGTACGCTCGCCGAGCAGAGCCTGAAGGCCGTCCATGACAGTATGCCCACGGGACAGAGGGCCGACTATCAGGCTGAAATTTTGCAGACTGTCGCCTCAAGGCTCTTCTCAGGTTATAAGATAGATGCCTCCGCAGGCGAGGACGACAATATAACCGTCCAATTTTCTCCCGAGGGAGAAATAACCCCTTGGAACGTGGAGGTCAGGACTCCGCAGCTGCAAAACCCGCCGCTTGAGTGGTTCAGCGAAGATGTCCAGTATCTGCGCGGAGAGACAATGATCCTGCTTCAAGGAGTCCCGCTTGAATCTTTGAGTTGGTCCGATAAGGCATTACAGGAAGAGATCGAGAAACTCGCCGGCACGAAACTGCCCGGCTGGGCCCCCTCTCTGTTGCTGACTACGAAGGATGAGCGGCATCTCTTGACGATAACCTTCGCGCCGCAGATGCCGATGATATTGGCTGTTAATCCGACACTGGTATCCAACTCTCTGCCGACGCTCCTTCACGGAGAGCTGCGCGAGGGGCTGATGGGGCAGTTCGCGCCGTTTATCGGGATCCCCGTTATCTGGGCTTCTAAGCATTCCGCGGACATGAGCCGCTGGGCGGAGGACTATATAAATGAACGCCGTATCACGGAACGCTCTGCCTCGAAGGCCGAGGCAGAATTTCAGCCCTCGCAGATATCACAGATCAACGTCAGAGTTGAGAGCCGCTACTACACCATCGGCGCCTGGGCGGCGATATATGCCGGAACTGCGGATAAATCAGCGGAGCTGGGAGTACATATTGGCCGTAAGGTAGAGCTCTTTCCTGAGGTTGATATGGAGGCCTACGCTGAGGGTATCCTCGGACTGCAGGAGTGGAATATAAACGGCCGCTTTGGTCTGCGCTGGCGGTCTATCCGTGATTTTTGGATCGGCGGTGAATGGGATACGAAGGACGAAATGATGTGGGGAAAGCTTTCCATGGACCCGCAGCTTCGTAAGCCCTATTTCTGGCTCAGATTCAGGGAGGACGGCAAGTTCAACGGCGCCATCGGCTGGAGGGCGACGGAGAACATATCTTTTGAGGTTGAATATGATGCCCGCGACAATGATCGTTGGAGCCTTAAAATGCTTGGCAACCTATAGCATTCTATAGAGAGGATTGAGTACGATAGCAAAGAGCATTACGCTTGGCCAGATTGCAGAGATGACGCACGGAGAGGTGAAGGGGGATCCAGAAATAAAGGTCTCCTCTATCTGTGCGCCGGAAAAGGCCGGAGAAAACAGTATTTCGCCGCTGTGGGAGAAAAAATTCGTTCCGCAGGTGAAGAAAGGGACCGTTCTCTTCACTAAAAGAGGATGGATCAACGACAGCTGTGCCGGCGTGGAGGTGGATGATCCGCGTGTAGCGCTGATCGCGCTGCTCAGCTATTTTGACGATACCCCTATACGCACAACTGACATATCCGACCGCGCGATTATTGCCTGTTCCGCGCAGCTCGGCGACAACGTCTCAGTGGGAGCTGGCGCGGTGATACGAGACAACGTGAAGATCGGCGACAACACTGTAATAATGGAAAACGTCGTCATTGACGAGTATACGGAAATCGGCAGCAGCTGCCTTATCGAGCCGGGAACTATGATATACCACCATACGAAGATCGGTAACAGGTGCGTACTTCATACAAATTCCGTCATCGGCTGTGAAGGCTTTGGTTTTGTCCCTGATCCCAAGGCTGGACTGATAAAGATTCCCCAGATAGGCATCGCTCACCTTGACGACGGGGTGGAGATCGGCGCCTGTTCGGCGGTTGACCGCGCGACCTTTGGAGAGACCTATATCGGTCCGTATGCAAAGATTGACAGCCATGTGAAGATCGGCCATAACTGCGAGATCGGCGGTTATACGATTGTCGTCGCGCAGTCCGGCATCGCGGGCAGCACGAAGATTGGCAGGGGCGTTATCATGGCGGCTCAGTCCGGCGCCTCGAACCACGCCACCATCGGGGACGGCTGCACAGTAGGCGGTCGGGGCGGCGTATCATCCGACATTCCCGCCGGTTCCATTGTGTCCGGTTTCCCGGCGCAGGATCATAAAAAGGAGCTTCGCCAGCAGGCCGCCGTGAGGCAGCTGCCGGATTTTATGCGCAGTGTAAGAGAGCTTGCCAAAAAGGTCGAGCGTCTTGAGAGAGAACATGAAGACGCTTAAGAATGAGATCAAAATAGGCGGAGTCGGACTGCACTCCGGCGAGGAATCTACACTGTGGATGCGCCCCTGCGGCTCCGCCGGCATCTATTTTCGTAATAAAAGCGGCCTGTCGCCGGTGACGGAGGCCGTCGTGGAGGAGGATAGCCGTCTGACCGGCTTCTCGCTTCCGAACGGCGCCGTCGTAAGGACGGCCGAGCATCTGCTTGCGGCAATCGCAGGAATGGGACTTGAGGCAGTTGAGCTCGAACTTACCGGCAATGAGGTTCCTATCCTTGACGGAAGCGCCTTCCCCTTTGCCGAGGCGATCAAGAATTGCGGTTTTGAAGAGATCGACGGAAAACGGAAGAAGCGTGCCATCGCGGCGCCTCTCTTTCTGGAAGAAAACGACGGCGGACGTCTGCTTGCCGCGGCTCCCGCGGAGAAGCTGACGGTCACTTATATAATTGATTATTCGGGAACGCCGATCGGCACCCAAAAAGTCAAATATGATATCACAAGCGAGACTTTTTATAATATAATTTCTAAGGCCCGTACGTTTGGGCTCACCTCTGAGCTGGACTATCTGAAGCAAAACGGACTTGCGAAAGGCGGGACTCTGGATAATGCACTGGTCTTTGATGAAAAGGGACTGGTCGGCGGACAGCGGCTGCGTTTTCCGCTTGAGTGCGTGACACACAAGGTCATTGATTTGCTTGGAGACCTGACTTTAGCGGGAGAGATACCGACAGCCCATTATGTGGCCGTCGCGGCGGGGCACAGCATCCACGGGAAGCTGACGCGCCGTATAAAAACTTTGTTTCCCTAATAGGCAGTAAAGATTTGATGAGAGATAAATAAGGAGGAAAAATCAATGCAGATACACATCAATCAGATAATGGAGCTTCTTCCGCATCGTTATCCCTTTTTGCTTGTAGACAGGATCGAGGAGATCATCGATACAGGCAAACTAAAACAGGTTACCGGTTATAAGAATGTATCTTTCAACGAGCCGTTTTTTCAGGGACATTTCCCAGACGAACCGGTGATGCCGGGAGTGCTCATCCTCGAGTCTATGGGGCAGGTGGGAGCGATGCTTCTTAAATTGCAGCCTGAGTTCCAGAACGGCGACAGAAAGCTTGTATATTTGACATCAATAGACAACGCCAAGTTCCGCAAACCGGTGAAGCCTGGCGACCAGCTTCGTACCACCGCAAAGCTTAAACGCCGCCGCGGCAATATGGGCAAGTTTGAATTTGTCGCCAAGGTCGACGATGAGATAGTTGCCGAAGCCGAAATGGGCTTCGTCATCGCCTCCGGGTTGACGCTTGAGGCGGAATAGAGAAGATGAGCGTCCAAATACATCCGACAGCTATTGTGGACAAAGACGCGGAGTTAGGCGATAACGTAAATATTGGTCCTTATTGTATCGTCGACGCGAAGACCAAGATCGGCTCGGGAACAATACTGAGAGCCTTTTCCAGGGTCTGCGACTACACAAAACTTGGCTCTGGCTGTGTTATCCACGAACACGCCGTGATCGGCGGCGTACCGCAGGATCTCAGCTATAAGGGAGAGGAAACTTGGGCTGTCATCGGCGACAGGGTTGTCTGCCGGGAATATGTCACCATCAACCGTGCCGTTGGCGAGGGTGAGTCGACCACGGTGGGGGACGGCTGCTTCATTATGGAGGGTGTGCATTTTGCCCATAACGTCCATGTTGGCAGAGAATGTACGGTCGCAAACAAGGCCGGCCTCTCGGGTCATGTCCATGTAGGAGACTACGTCGTTATCGGCGGTATGACCGGTTTTCATCAGTTCACGCACATCGGCTCATACTGCATGGTCGGCGGTCTTTCGCGTATCACGCAGGACGTCCCGCCCTATTGTCTCGCCGCGGGGATACCGATGCGCGTCTATGATATCAACAAGGTCGGACTGCGCCGCCGCAATATAGATATTCAGACGCGCCGGAAGATACGTGATATGTACAAGCTGATCTATAATTCAAAGCTCACCGTAAGGGAGGGGCTGCGCCAGGTACAGGAGAAATATCCTGATGACCATGAGGCGCAGATGATTCTCGACTTCGCGGCGAACAGCACAAGGGGCTTCACTCCGCGTATGACGCAGGATTGGCACCATAAGACAGAGGATAAAGTTGATTAAACTATTCGCGATGGATGTCGACGGCACTTTGACCGATGGCGGCATTTATATGGACGGCTCCGGCAACGAACTGAAGCGTTTCGACGTTCAGGACGGGCAGGGGATAGCGCTGCTCCTGCGAAGCGGGGTCAAGGTCGTCTTCATCAGTGGCCGTTACTCCGCGCCGACGCAGCAGCGTGGCGACAACCTCAAAATATCGCGCTGCATCAACGGCACGGACGACAAGCTGCGGGACCTTCGCTCGCTTACTGCTGAATGGGGAATAACCGCCGCGGAGACCGCCTACGCCGGGGACGATACGCCGGATATCGAATGTATCAAATGGTCCGGAGTTGGTTTCGCCGTCGCCAACGCCCATCCGTCTGTAATCGCATGCGCGGATTACGTCACGGACCGGTGCGGAGGCAGAGGCGCCGTGCGTGAGTGTGCGGACAGAATAATCAGGCTGAATAGTGGAGAAGACCGTTGAATAGTTCTGATAAATTTTCTTTTAGAATGAGGGCGCTCGACCGATTTATCCTGGGAGAGCTCAAGGCGCCCTTTTTCTTCGGGCTCATAGCCTTTACCATAATTCTTGTAGCCGGTGGCCTGCTCTTTCAGATGGCGGATCTTATCATCCAGAAGGGCGTCTCGATTGGTATTGTGATCAGGCTCTTCCTGTACTACATGCCAAGGCTCGTCGTCTTTACCATCCCCATGAGCTGCCTGCTCGCGGCGCTGCTGGGTTTTGGCAAACTTTCGGCGAACTCCGAGCTTGTGGCGCTGAAATCTGCGGGGCTCTCTTTTCAGCGTATTGTGCGTCCGGTGGTGATCGCGGCCTTCTTCGTCTCGATATGCGCCTTTTTCATCAACGAAAGCATCGTGCCGATGAGCGAGCGCGCCGCGGCTAACGTGATGAAATACGAGGTCCTGCGCGAATCGGCGCCGATCTTTACGCAGAAGGTCTTCCTCAAAGAGGAGAGCGACGGCGTGATAAAGCGCGTGATTTACGTCGACCAGATGGATAATTCCACCAAGGACATGAAGGACGTGACGGTGGAAGAGTTCGAAGAGGGCCGTCTCGCGCGGATAATATCGGCACAGCGCGGCAAATGGGTCGACGGCAGCTGGTGGCTTGAGGACGGCGCGGTCTATGAGATAAAGAAAGAGACCAAAGAGGTGGGACTGCTCTTTAAGTTCAACCGTCAGGCGCTCACTCTCAATCTCGGACCGGACGAGATCTCCACCAAGTCCAGTTCTCCCGATGAGATGACAATTCCGGAGCTCGTCACCGCCGTGAAGCTCAAAGAAAAGATGGGCGAGGGCACGGGAGACCTTTGGATGGCGCTTCAGCTGAGGATTGCCGTTCCCTGGGCCTGCCTGATATTCGCGATGCTGGGAGCCGCGCTCGGCAGCAGGCCGCAGCGTTCAAGCTCTGGCGTAGGGCTGGGATACAGCGTCATTATCATCTTTGTCTACTACGTGATAATGTCGTTCAGCCGAGCCCTCGGCGAGAGCGGCACTCTTCCGCCCTTCGTCGCCGCCTGGACGGCCAACGCGGTATTTCTTGTTATCTCCATCTGGCTCTGCTCGCGGGCAAACAGGCTGGGATAATAAAGTAAGATACAAAAATGGCACAAAAAGAGGACGTCCCTGTCACATCGCGGCGGACGTCCTCTTTTTGGGATAGGCCATATTTGGAGATAAATGGAAAGTTTTTGACAGCGGCACAGGCTGGTTTTGCGGGCAACTATCTAAAGGTGACGATACCAGCTTCCTTAGCTGGACAGGATATTCTGGAAATTGTCCAAGACAACAAAAATAAACAGTATATGCCGCCCGCCTGCTGCCAATATTGCTAACCACCACGGCGAGCTGTTTATGCTAATTCGGTGCTTATCGAAGGTTGTTAAATAAAAGGCGCGGCGTTAGAGTTTGCGGCAGTTTCTCTCTCCCGTATCCTCAAGTACCATATATGTTACGGTGAGGAAGCCCAGCCTGTTAAGCTCCACGAGTATCGCGTCGAGTTCCTTCATCGTTGCGGTGACCGCCTCTATTACGCATTCCGTGTCGCCGGTCACCAGCCATGACCTCAGCACGCCTGGAATATCCTTAAAAAGGCCAAGCTGTGAAAACTCCGAGCGCTCCGCGGCGCGTGAGGCACTTTTGTATTTAAGAGAGATCAGTGCGTGCAGCGGGCGGCCAAGGACATTATAGTTGATAACCGGCCTGTATCCCGCGATGAGTTCTTCGTCCTCCATACGCCTGATCCGCTCTCTGACGGCGGGAGCGGTGAGCCCCACGATCTGCCCGATCTCCGTAAAGGTGGAACGGGCGTTATCCTGCAGCGTCTCAAGTATTTTCCAGTCTGTCTCGTCCAGCGTTATCTGTCTCTCTCTCATTTTGCCTCTCCAATCCCGAATAAACGACATCTTTGTGCGATTATACCAAAACTGAAGCGAAAATAGCGAACTGATTTAGTTTTTTTAGTAAAGCTGCCTAAGTTCTTTCAGCTCTCTATGGCTGAAAACGACCTCTTCTGCGAAAATATAATCACAAAGAACGAGCGGCACCAAGATAATAAATACAACAGATACAGGAGGATATGAAGATGAAATTCACACTCAGAACGCCGGTTTATCTCAAGAAATGGTACGACATGGATGGAAAAGAAAACCTCTCCACGAACTGCGGCTACAGGGAATTCAGCGCGGAGGATCGGAAGAAGGCCGGAGAGGTCAACAACATGCTGATGCTCGGACTTGCGGCGGTCGCCTGCGTTGCCGGCGCGGCAATATACGTTATCGCCTAGAACGATGAGAGGGCCGCAATTAAAAAGGGTGAGCTGACGACAATAGGTCAGCCCACCCTTTAATTTTTTCCGGAGATTACTTTAAGATCAGTTTTTCCTCTCCCTTTATGAACCTTCCAATCAGCGCCGTCTCGGCAAAACCGTTTTTCCTAAGTATCGCGGCGACCTCTTCAGCCTCGCGCGGCGGGATCGCGAGCAGCAGTCCGCCCGATGTCTGGGGGTCAAAGGCGATGTCCTCTGCAAAACGTCCCATAGGCGAGTAGTTGACGACCTTAGCGCCGATATATTTCTTGTTCTCATAGGAACCGGCCGGTATCAGCCCCATATCCGCCATCTCCGCTATTCCGGGCAGCAGCGGGATCTTCGCGCAGTCTATCTCCAGCGAGACCCCCTCTGATGCAAGGTCGAGCGCGTGGCTGGCCAGTCCGAAGCCCGTAAGGTCCGTACAGGCGTTTACCGCCATGCGAAGCCTCTTGGGCAGCAGCGGCGGTACCGCGTTGAGCCTTGCCATATTAAGCTCCGCCGCCTCGGTGTTCTCCGGTGAGAATAGCCCCGCCTTGATCGCCGTGACGGCGATCCCCGTGCCTATCGGCTTCGTAAGGATGAGCGAATCACCCTCCTTGGCGCTGCCGACGGTCCACATTTCGTTGCTCTCCACCTCGCCAAAGACGACGAGGCCGTACTTCGGCTCCTCGTCCTGCACGCTGTGGCCGCCCGCCAGCATCGTCCGTGCCTCGATTACCTTGCGCGCGCCGCCCTCCAGGATATCCTGCAGCACGGAGATCGGCTCGCAGGAGGTAGGGAAGCAGACGACGTTCAGTGCGATTATCGGTCTGCCTCCCATAGCGTATACGTCGCTGAGCGAGTTCGCCGCCGCGATCTCGCCGAACCTCTTCGGATCGTCGACCACCGGGGTGAT
This sequence comes from Cloacibacillus porcorum, assembly GCF_001701045.1. GTDB lineage: Bacteria > Synergistota > Synergistia > Synergistales > Synergistaceae > Cloacibacillus > Cloacibacillus porcorum. The sequence continues at coordinate 1,842,611 of NZ_CP016757.1, read as the reverse complement.
AAAGTCGATCGTCAATATCCCGATCCGTTCATCGGTTATCTTCCAAAGCGCCGCGTCTTCGCCGTGATTCCAGGAGGCGAGCAGCTCCTCCGAACGAAAGACTGGAAGATTCTTTAATATACTGTCAAGCTCCGCCGGAGCTATCTTTGCCGCTCAGCCGCTTGTGCGGGCGCGTTCCGTCAGCCTCATCCGATACTCACTCCTTATGCCATGCGTAAATGGTGAACATCCGCCGCGGCAAATATTTTTTCTCCCTCACCGGTCTGCACGACAAGCGCGCCCTCCGGCGTGATATCCGTCGCCCTGCCGTTGAATACCTCTTCGTCCTGCATCACGCGGATATCCTTCCCTATCGTATCACAGCTCGTCCGGTAAAGCGCGAGCAATTTCGCCGCGCCGCCGCGAGAGGTAAGAAGGCACATGAAACCGGCGAAGCGGTCGAGAAATTCCACCAGCAGCTTCCATCTGGCAAACTGTCTTCCGCTTTCGATACAAACGGAGGTGGCGACTGCGGATATATCGTCGGGGATGTCGGCGGATTCCATATTGACGTTGATACCGATGCCCGTAACCGCGTAATATATCCGGTCCGGCTCGCCGGAGGCCTCGCTAAGGATGCCGCAGAGCTTCCTGCCGCGGCAGAGGATGTCGTTGGGCCACTTCAGCTCCGCGGGAATGCCGCAGAGCTCCCGCAGCGTCTTCTTAACGGCAAGCCCGGCGGCGAGATTCAGCAGCTGCACCTCGCCAGGCTTCAGCGCCGGGCGCAAAAGCATGGAGAACATCAAATTTTTCTCGTCTAGGCTCTGCCAGCTTCTGCCGCGGCGTCCGCGCCCTTCGCTCTGCCGTTCCGTAAGCGCCAGAACGCCAGCCTCGGCCTCCTGCAGCGCGAGCTTTTTTATCACCTTCTGCGTGGAGTCCGTCTCCTTCATATAGATACATCTGTTAAAAAGGGGATTGCCTCGCAGGAAATATTCTATCATCGTCGGGCTGAGCCTTTGGAGCCCCTCTATCCCGTCAAGACGGTACCCCCTCTGCGGGACCGATTCAACGGGGACGCCCTCGTCCCTGAGGGCGCAGACGGCCTTGAATACCGCCTGACGCGAAGATGAGAGCTTTTGAGTCAGCAGCGAGCTGGGTATGATTTCCCCGGGGTTTTCCATCAGCATCTCAAATATCATTGCGCGGCTGGTAGCCTCGTCATTTGTCTTTGCCATTTTGCCACTTCCCTCGGTCGACTTCGGTAAAATTATATACGATTTTGTTCTTTTGCGGTTATAATAAAAATTGATTCGTATTTTCAGGAGGGGTTATTGATGGTAGTGTTGCCCATATCGACCGTCATGACGGACCTGCGTTCATCGTTTGATGAGCTGCGTGAAAGTCTTTGACCTGCCTTCCATCGAGGCAAAATTAAAGGAACTTCATAAGATAACGGAAAAAGAGGATTTCTGGGGCTCGCCGGAGGCCCAGGAGGTGTCGCGTGAATTCTCCCGCTGCCAGGCGAGCCTGGACAGAGCGGCGGAGATGAGGGGCGAGTTCGAGGATATCGAGGCGATCGCAGAGATACTGGCCGAGGCGGAGGACCCGGAGCTTGAGAAAGAGTTCTATTCCCGCGCCGAGAAGCTCGAAAAGGTCATCGAAGAGTACCAGACGCTGATCCTGCTCGACGGAGAATATGACGCGGGCGACGCGATAATGACGGTTCACGCCGGCGCCGGCGGCCTGGACTCGCAGGATTGGGCGCAGATGCTCTACCGCATGTACATGCGCTGGGCGGAAAATCGCGGCTATACGGTAAAACTGATAGACGAGCTTCCCGACCAGGAGGCCGGCATAAAGAGCGTCACCATATCGGTATCGGGAGATTACGCCTACGGCTACCTCAAGGGTGAGCAGGGCGTCCATCGGCTTGTGCGCATCTCTCCCTTCGACTCCGCGAAGCGGCGCCATACGAGCTTTGCCTCCGTAGAGGTCATGCCGGTGCTGCCGGAGAGCGTTGAAATAGAGATCCGTCCCGAAGACCTCAAGATGGATACCTTCCGTTCCAGCGGCGCGGGCGGCCAGTACGTCAACATGACCGACTCGGCGGTGCGTATTACGCACATCCCCTCGGGCATCATCGTCAGCTGCCAGACCGAGCGCTCACAGCACATGAACAGGGCGACCGCGATGCAGGTGCTTCGTTCAAAACTCTTCGAGCGGACGCTGCGGGAACGCCAGGAACAGCTTGACAGCATACAGGGAGAAAAGCGGAGCATAGCGTGGGGCAGTCAGATACGTTCATACACGCTGCAGCCCTTTCAGCTGGTCAAAGACCACCGCTCAGGCTGCGAGATCGGAAACGTGCAGGCGGTGCTTGACGGCTCGCTCGACGAGCTGATCATGTCGTATCTTAGATTCCTCAAAAACGAAAAATAGCGCAGGTGGAGGATAATATGAAAAAAATCATAACAGCCATAACAGCGGCCGCCGTTCTCGCCGCCCTCATCGCGGGAGCGGCCGCCGCTGCGGGCAAATTTGTACCCAGCGACCCGGTGCTGCCCCTTTCGAAGATAAAGCCCGGAATGACGGGTTACGCGCGGACGGTGCTCTCTGGTACGGAGATAACGCCCTTCAAAGTTACGATACTGGGAATCGTTCCCAAAAAGACGAGCCCCAAAAACCTCATCCTCATCCGTGTAGAGGATAAATATGTGCGTGAAAACGGCGGTATCGCCTCTGGCATGAGCGGCTCCCCAGTCTACGTGGACGGCAAACTGATAGGTGCGATCGGCTACGGCTGGTCATTCGCCGACAATAATCTTGGCCTTGTCACTCCGATAGAAGAGATGTCTAAAGCTATGGATTGGCCCGAAAAACTGCCCTGGTTCGATATTCCCGAAGTAGCGGCGGAGCAGCCGGCGAGCGCCGATAAAAAGGCCGCAGAGACATCCGGAGATAAGACGGTGTCCGAGGATAAAAAACCGCTGTCAGGCGATGCGGAGGCGCTCTCCGCCGACGGCGTCGAGGTAGTGTCGGGCGAAAAACTTGAAAAAAAGATGATGCCGCTGACTGTGGACGGCATCAGCGGCCGCTACGCGAAACGCCTCGAAGATAAGCTGGGGCTCCGCGTCGTTCAGCTTGGCTCTTCCGCCGAGGGCGCCAGCCCGGTAAACCTCAAATGGGAGCCCAAGCCCGGCGCGGCGATGGGAGCGGCGCTTGCCTGGGGCGACTTCGTGGCCGGCGGTATCGGAACGCTGACCGCGGTTTCCAAAGACGGACGTTTCGTCGCCTTCGCCCACCCGATGTTCAATCGCGGCAGCGTCTCCTACGCGATGATGGATGCCAGCATCTTAAAGATAATCCCCAGCATGGAGAGCTCCTTCAAACTTGGCTATCTGGGCAAGATCACCGGTCTTGTGACGCAGGACCGCCCGGAGGCGATCGGCGGTACCCTCGGTCAGCTTGCCGCCGCCTCAAGCTACACGGTAAACTTCCGCGACGTCGAGACCAACAAGAGCGAGACAAAACGTTTCCAGACCGTCGCCGATCCCTATCTCGGACCGGAGATCGGCACGACCGGTCTCTTGGGGATAATCGACAGCCTCTGGGCCCAGCGTGGCTCGGGTACGGCGCTGATATCCTATTCAGTCTCCGGCGGTAATCTTTCGCCAGCCTGGACGCGCCGCAACATCTTCTACTCCGATAAAGACGTCGTCAAATCCCTCCAGAAGGAGATCGAGGCGATGGGCAAGGTGATGTCGCTGAACCCCTTCCGAGAGATCAGCCCCTACGGCGTACAGCTCGACGTCGAGATGACCAAGACCCCGCGGATCGTCTTTATCGAAAAGATCGAGATTGCCGACGAGAAGTCCTTTTACAAGCCCGGCGACAAGGTAAAGGTGGACGTCACATTCCGCCCTTGGAGAAAGGCGCCTCTTGTAAAGAGCTTTGAGCTGACCGTGCCCGAGGACGCGATCTCCTTCTGTGAGATAACCGTACGCGGCGGCGGTATTGAGGAACCGACACAGGAGCCGCTGCTGACCGGTACGCGCGCGATAACGACCTTCAATGAGCTGCTGAGCGAACTCAAGGCCAAAGAGACGAACAACCAGATAATCGTTGAGATCGACGGCCCCGAAAGAGACGCGCTGAAAAAGAAAAAGGCCAAGACCACGACTGCCAAGGAGAAGGAAAAGATTGCCGGATCCTCCGCCGTCAAGGGCGGCGGCGCGGAGGCAAAAAAGCCGGAACCTGGACGCGGCCCGCAGCCGCCAAAGAAGGGCGACAAAGAATCGTTTACCCCAGGAGACCTCCTTGAAGACCGCTTTGTAAGCGAGATCAAGGCGGAGCGTATAAAAGAGGGTGCGATGGTGATCGCCGATACAAATTATTACATCGAGGGCGTGCTGCGCAAATTCATTAAAATAAAGAGCGGCCTGCCGATGGATATGATCAGCGACGACGAGCTGGCGGAGATCATCGCCTCAAAGACGGCGGAAAACACCGACGGCGATGAGGCGGAAGATGATACGCCGCCGGAGGAGGACGGCGGAGAAGAAGACAGCTTCTCTATACTGATGCCGAAAGGCCGCTGAACGCGAAAATCACCACCTGTTTACCGATAATAGTAACATAGGAAAAAGACACAAAATCCGCCCCGCATGAAACCTTGCGGGGCGGCCTTTGTGTCAATATTGGGCTAATCGCCCTATCTCTTACTTAAAGAAAATTATTCTGATGCAGAGGCCATAGCCGATGATAAGGCTCAGGAATACGGCGGCGGAGAGCGTATCCTTCTGGATGCGCACCTCTTCGCGGTAGGCGGGGCCGAAGTGTGTGTCGATGATCCTCTCGACCGCCGTGTTTATCAGCTCAACGGTCATCGGAAAGAGTGAGGCGAGAAAGACGCATAGGACGTCGCTCCAGCCGCGTTCCATAAAGAGCGCGAGGCTTACGGCGACGACCACCCCCAAGCTTTCGTGGCGAATAGCCTTTTCTGTCAGAAAGGCGGTCCGCAGGCCGTTCAGAGAATAGATAGTTTTTGCAAAAAGTCCCTTATTTTTCCACTGTTCCACGCTAGGTCACCCATTTTCGAAAATCAGTCTGCCAATAATTATATATCAGAGGGGCCGTCTTTGATATTGCATATCCGCGAAACAGCGCCCTCTGTCTGAAGAGGCTCATTATGCCAATTGCCGCTTTTCTGCTATAATACTCAAGTTGTACATTATGGAATCCTTCACGGAATTCCGTTCAGTTTATATGGAGGTTATTTCAATGGCGAACGATTATAAGGATACCCTGTTTCTTCCCAAGACCGATTTTCCCATGCGCGCCAATCTGTCGCAGCGGGAGCCGGAATTTCTGAAGTTCTGGTACGATATTGACGTTTACGGCGAACTCAAGAAAAAGAATAAGGACAAGCCCTCCTTCATTCTGCACGACGGGCCTCCCTACGCGAACGCCAGCATCCATATCGGTACGGCGACAAACAAGATATTAAAAGACTTCGTCGTGAAATATAAATGGCAGCGCGGCTATTTCTCCCCCTATGTGCCGGGCTACGACACGCACGGGCTTCCCATCGAGCTCAAAGTACTCAAGGAGCAGAGCCTCAACAAAGACGATATCGATCCGGTAGAGCTTCGTGAGAAGTGTGCCGCCTATGCCCGTTCGTTCGCCGACATACAGACGGGGCAGTTCAAACGCCTCGGCGTCATCGGAGACTGGGACCACCCCTACATGACGCTCGTTCCCGCCTACGAGGCGACGCAGATTGAAGGCTTTGCGGAGATGGTCGACAAGGGGCTGGTCTATAAGGGACGCAAGGCGATCTACTGGTGCACCGACTGCCAGACGGCGCTCGCTGCGGCGGAGATCGAATACGCGGACGAGACCTCGCCCTCAATATTCGTCGCCTATAAATACACCGACGCGGCGAAGGTATTCCCCGAGCTCGCCGGTAAGGATGTAGAGGTCATTATCTGGACCACGACGCCTTGGACGCTGCCAGCTTCAATGGCGGTGGCCGTCCATCCGCGCTACGATTACGGCTTCTATCAGGTCGGCGATAAGATATACCTCATCGCGCAGGGACTCAAGGCCGAGGTGGAGAGGGCGACGCAGCTTGAATTCGGCGAGCCGATACTCTCCTGCAAGGGCGAAAAGCTCGAGAATACGCTCGCGCAGCATCCCTTCTACGACCGCGTTACGCCTTTCGTCCTCGCCGACTACGTCACGCTCGACTCCGGTACGGGCTGCGTTCACACCGCGCCTGGCCACGGTACGGAAGACTACGAGACCGGCGTGCGTTATGGCTTAGAGATCTATAACCCCGTTGACGAGACGGGACACTACTATAAAGAGACGCCGATATTCGGCGGCATGTCACTCGCGGAGGGTGAGAAAAAGGTCTTTGAGCTGCTCGGCGAATCAAAGCGCCTGCTTGGCAGGCTCAAAATCACCCACTCCTACCCGCATTGCTGGCGCTGCAAGAAGCCGGTAATCTTCCGCGCCACCGATCAGTGGTTCGTCTCCGTCGCCGACTTCCGCGACGAGGCGCTCAAGTGTATCGACGAGGTGAAATGGGTCCCAGACTGGGGCAAGGACCGCATCACGAATATGGTGCGTGACCGTTCCGACTGGTGCATCAGCCGCCAGCGCACCTGGGGCGTGCCTATCCCCGCCTTTTACTGTGAGGACTGCGGCGAGGTCATCCTGACGGGAGACCGCGTGCGCCGCGTGGCCGATAAGATCCGCGAGCACGGCAGCAACTGCTGGTGGACGATGACGCCCGAAGAGCTCATCGGAGACCTCGCGGTCTGCCCTAAGTGCGGACATACCCACCTGCGCAAGGACTCCGACATAATGGACGTATGGTTCGATTCCGGCACGAGCCACTCGGCGGTGCTCGACAACTGGGAGGATCTCAGCTGGCCCGCGGATATGTACCTTGAGGGGAGCGATCAGCACCGCGGCTGGTTCCAGACCTCGCTGCTCAACAGCGTGGCGACGCGCGGCACGGCCCCCTACCGTACGGTCCTCACACACGGCTTCATCATGGGGCCGGACGGGCAGAAGATGTCAAAATCCCTCGGCAACGTAATGAAGCCGGAGAATATCATCGATAAGAACGGCGCGGACATCCTCCGCCTCTGGGTAGCCTCCTCCGATTACCGCGGCGACGTGCGTATCTCGGAAGAGATATTCCGCAACCTTATCGAGTCATACAGAAGGATACGCAACACGGCGCGCTTCCTGCTCGCGAACCTCGCGGGCTTCGACCCGGCGAAGGACATGCTCCCGCATGACGAGCTTGCTCCCGTCGACCAGTACATAATGCTGAAGCTAGAGCGTCTGCGTACGCGCGTAACGACTGGATTTGACGAGTACGAGTTCCACCAGCCGATGACGCTTATTCACCAGTTCTGCGACAACGAACTTTCGTCGTTCTACATCGACGTGAGCAAGGATAAGCTCTACGCCGACGCCAAAGAGGCGAAGAGCCGCCGCTCGATTCGCACTGTCATGTGGCAGGTGCTGCGGGCGGTGACGCAGATGATGTCCTCCGTACTCTCCTTCACGGCGGAAGAGATATGGCAGAAGATGCGCGATATGGACCCGACGCTGCCGCAGAGCGTACTGCTCGCGGACTGGCCCTGCAGCCTTGCCGAGGGTATAGACCCCGCGGTTGAAGGGGAGTGGGACATGCTGATGCTGGCCCGCCAGGGTGTGCTGCGCGGCCTGGAATCGGCGCGCGGCAAGGGAGTTATCGGCCACCCGCTCGACGCGGACGTGCAGATAAAACTCAGCGACTACTACAAACCGCTTGCCGGCAGGATCAGTGATGAAACGTGGGAGAATGTCCTCATCGTCTCCTCCTGCAGGGTAGTTGACGAGATAAGCGGCGCGGAGATCGTCTATGACGACGAGACTACGGGGCTGCGTATCGGCGTCAACCGCTCGTCCGCTGAAAAGTGCCCGCGTTGCTGGAAGAGACGTCCTGAAGTGGCGGAAAAGGGCCTCTGCGACCGCTGCCGCGATGTGCTCAACGCCCAGTAGTACAGACAGGGAATATATCAACGAAGAGGGGGAGGGGCTGCTTGCCGCCCCCTCTTCTTCTGCCGTGCAGAATTTTGCGGTCGGGGCGGAGCTGGCCGGACACCGGCTGGACTTTGTCATTTCGCGTCTTCTCGGAGTGAGCCGCGGCTATGCGCAGAAGCTTATAAAAGAGGGGCACGCTTCCTTGACGCCCGCGCGCCGCGTGAAGCCCGCCGTGAAGGTGGCGGAGGGCGATTCTCTGGCGGTGGAGATTCCGCCGGCGGAGACGCTTGATCTTGAGCCGCAGGATATTGATTTCGAAACTGTCTATGACGACGAAGACCTGATCGTCGTCAACAAGCCGGCGGGGTTGGTCGTGCACCCCGCGCCGGGACATTGGAGCGGCACGCTCGTACATGGGCTGCTCTTCCGCTATCCCGATCTCGGTACGCTGAACGGCGTCCGGCGTCCGGGGATAGTCCACCGGCTCGACGCGACCACCTCTGGGCTGATGGTGGTTGCGCGGAACGGGCTCGCGCAGGAGGGACTCTTCAAGGATTTCAAAGAGAGGCGGATCAGAAAAGAGTACCTCGCCCTCTGCTACGGCACGACACCCTCCGAGCGCGGCTCCGTCAAATATCCGATCGACCGCGATCCCTATAACCGTCTGCGCATGGCCTGCGTTGAGGACGGGCGGGAGGCCTGGACTGACTATGAGAGGCTCTGGCACGTAAATAACTACTCCCTCGTAAAGTGCATCCTTCACAGCGGCCGTACGCACCAAATACGGGTACATATGCAGGCGGTCAGGGCCCCGCTGGTGGGAGACCGCCTTTACGCGCCCTCCAGGCAGTCGCCGTTCGGCCCCGAACGCCTCTTTCTTCACTCGTGGAGGCTGGGCTTCCGGCACCCGCGCAGCGGCAAAGAGATGCTCTTTACGCAGCCGCTGCCGCGTGAGCTTGCCGATTATCTAAAAAAAGTGAGGACGGGAGCGGCTTAATTTCCCCTATAGCTTTGCCTGGCCGTCGGTTTGGCGGCCTTCCAAAAAGCGCTGCCAGCTGTCGGGAGACGCCGTCAGCGTGGAAAATTCCTTATAAGTGACGTTGGCCTCCCCGCCGCGGATTGGGCTGACATATCTCCGCCGCGTATAGTCAACACGCTGACGCGGCGCTTCGCGCGCTTTGCTGTAATACACCGCGAGCGAAGCGCAGAAATCTTTGAGCTCCGTAAGTTCCTCCTCGGAGAGCGCCGTGAGCGTTCTCAAAATGACATGAGAGCCCGGCACCCCCTGCGCGTGGAACCAGAGGTCATCGGATAGAGCCAGCTTGAAGGTGACATATCGGTTACCCTTTGAGGAGAGGCCGGCGAAGATAATGGCCCTCTCGAACTCAAAGCGCCGGTGCGGCGGCAGCTGCGGCTCCCTCTTCCTGCCTCCGCGCCTCTGAACCGGCGTCTTGGCAAGTCCAAGCTCCTCTTCCAGCATCGAAAGAGATTCCGTATCGCCGATGGAACCGGCGAGAGCAAGCGCTTCGCGATGATCGTCAAGCTCATCTCTGACGGAAGTCAGCAGCGCCGCCGCGCGCTCCTGCGCCGCCGTTATCTTCTTGTATTTCGCAAAATAGCGCGCCGCGTTCTGCGAGGGAGAGAGCCTCGGGTCAAGCGGTACCTTTTGGACGATCTCCTCGCCGTCATATCCCTTAAGCTCGACCTCGGAGGCGTTATGCCGTATCTGCCAGAGATTCACGACGATCAGCTCTCCATACCGGCGGTAAAGCTCCGCGCGGCTGTCGGAGAGCAGCGCCTCTATATCCGCCTGTTGGCGTTCCCTGCGTATGATCTCTTTCTCAATGAGCTGGACGGCACGCCTGCGGCGCGCCTCAAAGGCGACGTCGCGCAGAGGAGCAAGCGCGATCAGCCTGCCGGTGCAGGCTTCGCCGAGCGGCACAGCCTCAGGCAGCAACTCCGGCAGAGAGGTGACATACCGGCCCAGCTTTTGTGGAATGAAATGAGAGATGTCGCCGTCGTTATAAAAACGGCCCAATAAGCCGACGGCCCTTTCTGCTCCGGCTTCGGAGAGGGCCTTAAGCAGCGGCTTCCCAAACCCGGCGATCCTCTGAATGGACGCTTCGTCCGGCGCGGCAAGCCAATCTTCAAGCGCAACCCCCTCGAAGGCCGGCGGCAGATGGTAGGGGAGCCCCGGCAGGACTGTGCGGAAACTGTTGTCCGCGGGATGAATGTGTTTGGCGGTCTCGATAATATTTTCTTCCTCATCAGTGAGAAGAATATTACTAAAACGTTCCATTATCTCAATTATAAGACAACGCTTGGCGATGAAGCCCGCGCCAACTGTTTTCTGAAAGGTAAATTTTAATATGCGGTCGCGGCGCAGCTGTTCGACGGCGGTAAGTTCGGCTCCTGTCAGGTGGCTGCGCAGCGCGTTCGTTATCGGTGGCGTCTGCGTTACGGAGGAGAGGAGCGACTTTCGCTCCTTCTGCGAGATCAAAACCACGCCGCAATTCTGTGCTCCCCACGACAAAAGCAGCTCCGACGCGCCGAATGAGATCACAACGGAATTGTTACCGCCGTCCACCCGCTGCACACGCCTGCCGCGGCAGACGCCAAGTTCCCTGCTCCAAATCCATATCAGTTCCGGTCCGAACGACAAATCAATTCCTCCATGCGGTCAGTCATATCTAATTATTATACTCAATTATTCGACGCCGCGCACCGCACTCCGCATCGCGGTGTATGGCAAACGCATTAATACGATAAATCGGCGTTTATAAGCACGACTAACTTCATGACTGGGGGCTTGGTAATGCTCACCGCACTTTAGTGCGCCTCCGCTTACCAAACCCCCAATCATTTCGTTATTCGCACTTCTAAACGCCGATTTCCTTCGGGTAGGGAAAACGATAAATTACGATTTATCTTTTTCCCTAACAAAGCCAAATCGGCGTTTATTGATACGTTTGCCACACAGTAAAGGGAGGCAGCGGCCACGTTATCTTATCTGCCGCCGGCGGCGTGTTTCTTTGATATCAGCCTTACCAGCTGTGAGGCAAGCAGCGGCAGGGCCGCCCTGTCTTTATAGACTATGTAGCGCGGCTGCCACTCAGGCTGGAATTTTTCCTTATACTGCCTCAGCCCCTTAAAATTGTAGAAATGTTCCCCGTGCTGGTAGATAAAGTTGCCCATGCGCTCCCAGAGAGAATTCTGCGGGTCAAGGTTTGAGAGAGGGGCCATGCCGAGGCGGAAATATTTATAGCCATGACCGCAGCCCCAGATCATCGTCTCAATAAAGAGCCAACTCATAATGTCACGCGGGGCGCCGTCGGTATATCTCATCAAATCTACGGAAAATTCGTCGCCGCCGCCAAGCCACAGGCTGCAGAAGGCAAGCGGTTCCCCTTCCTTCAAAGCAACTGCTATCGGGAAATTTTTCAGATAGTCCTCATCAAAGAAACCGAGAGAGAAGCCCTTTTCCGTGCCGTATACCTTTCTGAGCCATTCATCTGATATTCCACGCAGCTTCGGCAGCATCTTATCACGCTTATCGCCGTTGATAAGGCTGTAGGTGAGCTCCTCGCCCTCCATATGCTTTTTTATGCTGCGGATCTTTCTCCACCGCGCCCCGTCCAGCGAGCTGGTGATCGTGGAGATATCCACGCGGGCGTCTTCGCCGATCGGCGCGGCGTTAAGTCCGGCGTCGCGGTAAACTTCAAGCCATTCACTGCCAGCCTCGTAAAAGGCGGCGTTTGCGCCGCGGCGGTCCGCCTCTTCACAGAAGTCCCAGATAAGCTCGGCCATGCCCTCCTTTTTGCCGATGGGATCTCCCATAGAGATCCAGAAAGAGCCTGCGGGAGAATAGATGACCGCGGATTTCCTGTCCTGCGACATAAAAAACTTTTTATCTCCAAGCAGCGCCAGGGCGGCGTCCGACGCGTAGGAACCGGCGACAAGCGCCTTTACTTCGGCGGCAGAGGGCTGCGCGATGGCTGGACGCGACGGCCGCAGCCAGAGCAAGAGGAATATCAGCAGCGCGGCGAAGGACATTCCTGCGGCGGCGCGCAGAAAACGGGGGGCTGCTGAATCAAAGGCGAAGGTCCACCAGAGGTCATTCGCATACTCGACGTGGCGATAGGCAAAAAATCCCCACCAAATGACGGCTCCGACAGCGGCGAGGATTGCCATGCTCCATTTCAAGTCAGGTGCGGAGAAAAAGGAGAGCCGGTAAAAGCTGCGCCGTGAAAAGAGAAGCACGATCAGCAGCAGCAGGAAAAATGAATCCCGGAAGGGAGTGATATCGTTTGGCAGCGAAAATATCAGCGACACGGAGAGAGTCAGCAGAGTCACCGTCCACGCCGATTTGAGCCGCTTTGCGAGCCCCCAGGCCAGGAAGAGGAGGAAGGTGCCGGCCACGCTCTTGATAAAGTGCGAGGCCTCAAACAGAGGCAGGGGCAGCAGGGCCCCCAGCCTGCTCCAGCCGCCGCTGAAGATCGGCGCGGCGGTGGAGAGAAGCAGCCAGATGCCGGCCATGAAGGTCCATACTGCGGCGGCGTCGGGAAGAAAAGCCTCCAGTCTGCCGAAGTAGCGGGAGAGCCTTCCGCTCAATTCGACCGCAAAGAGTATCACCGTCGCGCAGACAAATGGGATTATATAATAGATAAACCTATAGAGGAGGATTGCGCTCAGCATATCGGCGTGACGGTAAAACGGCGAAAGCAGCATTATCAGCGTAACGTCGAATACCCCCAGACCTCCCGGTACCTGGCTCAGCGTTCCGGCCATCATAGAAACGACAAAGGCCGAGACGAAAATAAGAAGCGGCGCGCTGTGATCTGGCAGCACGGAGTAGAGCACAAGGGATGCCGTAGTAACGTCAAGAAAACCTATCATAAACTTGAAAAGCAGCGCGCGCGGACGCGGCAGAGAAATCTTTATCCCCTTGACGGCAAAAACATGTCCGTGCGCGGCGGCCGCGCCAGCGCAAAGGGCGAGGGCCGGAGCCAGGGCGCAGCAGAGGGCGATGAGATAGCGGACATACTGCGGCCATCCAAAGTGCGCAAAGATCGTGTCCGGGGCGAAGAAAAAGGCCGGTGCGGCGACCAGACAGGGGCCAAAGAAGAGCGATATCTGGTTGAGCGCCACGATATGCCCCACCTGCCCGCCGTCCAGTCCAAGAGTGGAAAAGAGACGATATCTGACCGCCCCGCCGGAGATGGCGGAGGCTCCAAGGTTGAAGCCGATGGCATTGCTTACAAAGGAGATCACGCCAACCTTGGGGTAGGGGAGCCTTACGCCTATCTCATGAGCAGAATACATGTCGTTAAAGGAGAGAATTACATAATTCACCGCCGCGACCAATAATCCGAAAAACACCCCCGAAATCGGTATCAGGGCAAAGGCCTTCCGCAGATCACGGAAGGACATATGCGCAAGTTCTTTATGCAGAGTATATATGGCAAAGGCAAAGAGCATGATCCCGATAAAGGGTAATAACTTTTTGACCTTTTCTAACGTTTTCTTCATTGCTTGACCTCGTTTCTCATTATAAGAAAATAACTTTATCTCACCTATAGTGTACATAACAAAAAATAAAAAATACACGGCGGATAGTGCTTAATTTTAATATAAAAAGGCGGAAAGGTGTTACGCTGCAGCTAAATATCCTTTATTTTTTACCTTTTAACGAATGCCCGATGAAGAAAAAGATGGAAATCTGTGCGAAGATGTCTGTCGCGTATATCAAAGAGGTACGGCAAGCGACGGCACCCCGCTGATGATTCTTTTGAAGAGCTCCCTGATTCTTATAACAGCATAACGTTACAGCCTAAAATATGTTGGTGAAAGCGGCGTGTTTCCGATGAAAGCAAAGCGTAACTTGTTAAAAACGCTGCTATGGTATAATATAAAGCGGTTGACCAAAGCTAACTGTATTCTGCAAAAACTCCGCAGCTTGAATTCTCTGCGCCGGCGGAGCGGCTGTCCAAAAACTCCTTAACGGGCAGCAGCATGACGCTCACTGTTCATGGACAATAAACCCAACGGGAATCTGTCTGATTTCCTCGTGGAATAGCCTCGGCAAAAATGACCGGCGCAGTGCGGAAAGCGGAGGAAGACTTTGTGCCGTTGGAGTAGATGTGTACATCTATAAAAATCATACTAATGAGAGGGTGCTTTCCGATGTCTTTTGTTTTTAAAAATAAGGATAAACTACTGATCGCCGGCATTATCCTGCTCGCATGCAATCTGCGTTCCCCGATTACGGGAGTAGGATCTCTGATATCTTATATTATGAACGATTTGCACCTCTCCGGTTCGATCTCCGGACTGATCACGACCGTCCCCCTGATTGCCTTCGCCGTAGTCTCCCCGTTCGCGGGAAAGCTGGCCATACGGTTTGGTACTGGGAAAACCCTGACGGTCAGCCTGTTGATTTTGGCGGCAGGCATCGCCCTGCGGTCCGCTGGCGGGACTCCCGCCTTTTTTTGCGGTACCGCCGTTATCGGAATCGGCATCGCCTTTGGCAATGTGCTGCTGCCCAGCATCGTCAAATCTGCGTTCCCCTCTAAAGTTGGCGTTCTGACCGGCGTTTATACCACCAGCATCGCCCTTTCCGCCGGGCTGTCATCCGGCGTCAGCATTCCCATCGCAAGCGGCAACCCCTTCGGATGGCGCGGCGCGCTGGCCGTTTGGCTGATTTTGGCTATAGCCGCCATTCTGCTCTGGCTCCACCTGTGGGGCTACCGCGTGGTTTCTTCGTCCACGCAGGCTCCCGTCAGGTTCAGCTCTATGTTCAAATCGCCCATTGCGTGGAATGTGGCAATTTACATGGGGGTACAGTCACTGCTCTTTTACAGCTTTGTGGCGTGGCTGCCGGCGATTCTCCAATCAAAAGGCGTATCTCCGGATACCGCGGGATATTTTGCGTCGGTATACCAATGGATCGGTATCCCCGCGTCCTTTGCCATACCTATGTTGGCCGGCAGGATGAAGGGGCAGAGACTTCTGGCAGGTGTGATCTCGGGCATTTACGCCGCCGGCCTTTTTCTCTTTTTGCTGGAAGATTCGTATTTCGCACTTCTGCTGGGCGTGCTGCTATGCGGCTTCTGCACCGGGGCGTGCCTGAGCCTCTCTATGTGCCTGATGGGACTGCGCACAAGCAGCGCTGCGCAGACGGCGGCGCTGTCCGGGATCTCACAGTCCTTCGGTTACGCTTTGGCTGCCGTCAGTCCGGCTCTCCTGGGCACCCTCTATGACAGGACGGCATCGTGGACTATGCCCATTATCTTCTTGCTCGCTATGACCGTTGTGCTGTTTTTATCCGGCATCTTTGCGGGGCGGCAGCGCACGATTTCTTTTGCCACGGAACCAGCGCCGTCGGTAAATCCGGAAATCTGATCTCAAAATGATTGGATCGATCGCCGCCATTTTACATATATCTCCAACGTGCCCTGCCTTTTAACATATGTTTCATGGCTGTGCCGGTGATATTTTTTCTTGACAGTTTGGGGATGCGGTGCTAATATATCTCGCGTTGCAAGCGGAAATAGCTCAGTTGGTAGAGCGATGGCCTTCCAAGCCGTAGGTCGCGGGTTCGAGTCCCGTTTTCCGCTCCAATTATTTAACCCGCAAACTTTGATGGGGCTGTAGCTCAGCGGGAGAGCACTTCCCTCGCACGGAAGGGGTCGGGCGTTCAAATCGCCTCAGCTCCACCATTAATTTCTTAAGTGATACCAAGGCTCTTTGGCACTTCGCCGAAGGGCCTTTTGTTTTTCTAAAACTCCGTCAACCAGTCGTCAACCAATCTAGTTTTTCCACCTCCTACTTTTTCAAAATATTTTTTCGGTTTTTCTCTTTTTCGATAGTTGTTTTCAGCGTAAGCGTGTAAGCGTCAAAACCCCCGTACCTATAAATTAAGCCCAAAAGCTCGTAAACTCCTTTCATCAATCAGCACCGAAGGGAGCAGTTTTATGATCGAGAGCGGTAATAAAGATATATATATTGTCTGCGGCGCTACGGATATGCGTAAGGGTGTCGACGGTCTGGCTGCCATCGTAAATTTCAGGCTTGCCTGTGATTTCAGCGGTACGTCTATGTTTATCTTTTGTAATAAGAGCCGTAACAGGGTGAAGATCATCGAGTGGGACGGCGACGGTTTCTGGCTGTATCAGAAGAGGCTTGAACGCGGTACTTTCCCGTGGCCTGCGGAGGGGAGTGTGAAGAGGATGGTTATCACTAAGGATGAATTTTCCTGTCTGTTTTCAGGCACTAAGCTGCGCCGCAGACTCAGTATGGACGAGGTTTTCCCCGAGGTGACGGCGTAAGGTAATAGTCGAAAATAGCAAGATGTTAGTATTACTGTAATTAAGGCGTATTTTCCTGTATCATAATCTTATGGAAGAGCTTATACGTGAACTGGAAGAGTTGAAGAATAAATATGCGGAGCTTGAGGAAAAGAATTCCGGTCTTGAGCTTGAACGACAGAAGCTGGAGAAGAAGGTCGCTTATTATGAAGAGTGCCTGAGGCTGAGCCGTCACAGGCAGTATGCGAGTTCAAGCGAGAAGAGCGAAGCGGATTCCCGTCAGCTTCTTCTTTTTGACGAGGCGGAAAATGAGTCGGACGTCAAAAAGCCGGAGCCCACGGTTTGTGAGATAACATATACAAGAAGAAGCCGTAAAGGCGGATCAAAGCCGGAGGATGATTTTGAGGATCTCCCCACGGAGAGATTGGAATACACCCTTTCGGAAGAAGAGCGGTCCTGTCCGGAATGCGGCGGCAAAATGCATCTTATAGGATATGATGAAAGACGCGAGATAGAGATCATCCCGGCCAGCGTAAAGGTCGTGGTCCATGCCCAGGGAATATACGGCTGCCGCCGATGCGAGAGAGAAAACACGCATGTTCCGATAAAAAAGGCGGATGTTCCTGCTCCGGTGATAAAGGGAAGTGCCGCCTCCGCGTCGTCTATAGCACACATCATGACGCAGAAATACATGCAGGGAGTGCCGTTATACCGCCAGGAACTCTCGTTCATGAAAGAGGGAATAAAACTTAGCAGACAGACGATGGCGAACTGGCTTCTGCGTGCAGGGAAAGAGTGGCTGTACCCGCTATACAATGAAATGCGCCGTAAACTTCTGGAAGAAGAGATACTCCATGCGGATGAAACAGAGATACAGGTACTGCGTGAACCCGGAAGGGCTTCACGTACCAAATCCTACATGTGGCTGTACCGTACCGGAAAATACTCCGCTTACCCCGTCGTCTTATTTCAATACCAGGAGACCCGTTCAAGCTCACACCCCATAAAATTCCTCAACGGCTTCAGAGGCTGTCTGCACACAGACGGCTATGCGGGATATGGCAGACTCGGTGCAGAAATTCGCCGCTGTGGCTGCTGGGCCCATGTGAGAAGAAAATTTCACGAAGGGATACAGGCGGTTCCACAAGAAGAACAACCAACCTGCGCCTCACAGAAAGGACTTGAATACTGTGACAGACTCTTCTCTCTTGAACGTGACTATGCAAAACTGACGCCGGAAGAGCGCCGTGTCAAAAGACTTGAACAAAGCAAGGCGGTAACGGACGCCTTCTTCGCGTGGGTCTCGAACACCCCCGCCCTCCCCAAATCGGCACTCGGAAGGGCTCTGCACTATGCCCTTGAACAGAGGCCGTTACTTGAGACCTTCTACCTTGACGGCAGATTAGAAATCTCCAACAACATGGCGGAACGAAGCATAAAACCATTCGTCATAGGCAGAAAAAACTGGCTCTTTTCCTGCTCCCCCAAAGGAGCGGAAACCAGCGCGGTAATCTACTCAATAATAGAGACGGCAAAAGAGAACCACCTCAAACCATACGAATACCTCAAATACATCCTTGAAAACATGCCCAACACGGCACCGGAGCGATACCATACCATCCTGCCCTGGAGCAAAGAA
This sequence comes from Cloacibacillus porcorum, assembly GCF_001701045.1. Lineage (GTDB taxonomy): Bacteria > Synergistota > Synergistia > Synergistales > Synergistaceae > Cloacibacillus > Cloacibacillus porcorum. Next base: position 1,824,641 of record NZ_CP016757.1, on the reverse strand, counting down.
CTTCCATGTCACTGTAAATTGAAAGAGCAGACTGATTCAACGGCCGGCGACAACGACGAATCCTGTGACCATGCCTCTGATGCCGGAGTCAACGACTCTGCTGAATGATAATATAATAGATCTGATTATTGGCGTAGGTACGGTATATTTGACGCTTACAAAGACTAGGAGGTTATATCAATCTTAGACATATTGGGCAAGTCGGAAGATTTCGCCAATTAGAGGATGCGTATAATTATTCTTGTGACAATTGGCGCAGGTTTAAGGAGGCGGTACTATGCGTACCTAAAATTGAAGATTTTGATTTCGATAATTATTTAGTTACCGCCAGGGGTGAAATGTTAAAAAGTAAGAGATATAGGATTATTCCTATCTAACCTGCCGTCGTCATAGAACTCTAGAAATGGGTGCAAAAAATTCAGAAGGCGCTTGTCACACAATTTGTTTTACCCAACGAAAACGGAAATAGGCTTCAACCATCAAATTTATGTTACAACACGTGCAGGATACGTGACATTACCGATCTTGATATTAAACTTCACGGGTTTCACCGTCTATGTGCGATGTGAAATGTCGCGTTGATGGCAAAGCAGATGGTGCACACAAATACAATTGTTGCACCCCGCTAATCGATGATCTAAAGAAGGCACACGAGGAGGCGAATATCATTGAGCACTTCTTTAAACAGAAAACGTTAGAAGAATATGGGAAACGCGCTATATAGCTTTCAAGCACCGTGCTGAGTAAGTTTCAAAAGTTTACGTACTATAAATTGAATAAGAAGAGGAGATATTCATTATGACAACAACATTTACGGTATCAATCAAAACAGGTCGGGCGTGTAGAAATAACAAAGCCAGAAATGCCAATAAAATATTTATCAGCAAAAAAACGGTGAAAAGGGGAGCAGATAACTCATTGTACATGATCGTCAATCCGCAGGATTCGAATGGTAGCGCAGCGCTACGCGTTAATGGTTTGGCAGTTGAAGTATCGCCGCATAACGGTAATAATTTTTATACGCCAATTTCTTTAGACGTCTGTGTTTGGGAAATAAAAAACATGCGGGTTATCGCGGAAGTTAACAAGATTACCCTGACTTCCTCGTCGAAAGATTCCCTTAATGAAGAGACACATAACTATATAAAAAAAACAATAGAAAATTTTTTGCCTAGAACTATAAAATATATAACAAAAGAATTTCAGTGGAAAAAAGTACCGAATCTTTTTGAAGCGGAGTCTTACGATCCAGATACCACATACCAACTCGTTACGGAATTTATCCCAGGTGATTCCGACATCAAGTTTTCTAGTTTTATGTTGGATTCAGATGACGGATTGAGAAAGCTATGCACGTTAAGGACACGTGGACTTGAACAATATAATGTATTTTATGGCGATGTTGTTGAGTACGATAAAACTATAGAGGCGCATGTTGGTGATTTAGCCGTTGTATCACATGGGATGAATAAGTTTTACGGTGTTTATGAAGGAGTAGATGTGGACGGCAATTACACAGTGCGTTATCTTAACAGCGAAAAGACGAAAATCGACCAGCGTATTGAGTCAACTCGCGCATGTAAAGTACTCACTGTTATGAGGGATGGCAACGATGTTACTGAATCAGTCCGTGAATCAGCAGAAAAGCTAATAACAAACTAATTTTTAGTTTAATTGCATAAAAACAGCTCCATTGTGGAGCTGTTTTTGTGCTAATGTAATTATTGGTAATAATACCATAGTTTAAAGGAATAGTGACATTATCTTTGACCATTTGGGATGACTTTTTCTCTGGTTATTGACAAGAAAAATATCACCGGCATCGCCGTAAGATGCGTGAAAAATATTAAACAGGCAATCGTTTGTATAAAGGCTATGCTAAGATATTGCCCTTGATCCAAGTGCCTTCATATGGGATATTCGCCCGCTCACTACCCTGTTTTTATATTCTTTTATGCATTATACTAAAGTGGAGAACTGCTGGAGGAGGGGTACGATGCTGGGCGGCGGCAATTCATCTGTCATTCAACGGTCTTTATCGAAAGAGGAATTTGATTCCGAAAGGTTCATCATCGGCATCAAACCTCTATTTGCAAGTATAAATACCACGGAAAGGTGGATACGCTCCGGCATTCATATACCGCAGGAGCTGAAAAACACCATCTCTTCATATCGGCTGTTGGGACGTCACACGCCTCCGGAGGGACAGGGCAGAATAGATATCCTCCAGATAAAGCTCGCCCCGGGGACGCAGTTGGCGGCTTCGGAGAAGAAGTGCGTCAAATTTCTCATGAAGCACATGGAGAGCGACGGCGCGGACGCAGTATTTGCCGCGATAACCTCCGCGAGGGGCGAGGGTTATCTTTCGCTTTTTATTGAGTCTACGGCGGTGCGCGGCATCGTCATTCCTGATGATATCTTGGATTATCTCTCTACGGAGGGGATCAAAAATTTTCTCCATAAGAGCTGCGGCCTTGCTCCCGCCGCGCTTGACGGTTATTTCTCCGACAGCTGCATTCTCTTTGACGATACGGTATTCGCGCGTGACGCAAAGAAGCTTGACGCCGCGCTCGCCTCGATGCGGTTCTGCGACATAGCGGCCGCCGGCGGCGAGCTTGTCGGGGCCTTCATCAAAAAGATCGCCGCCGTGCGCCTTGGGCTGGGTAAATATTTCAGCGAGAGCCAGCCACGTACGGAGGAGCGGTTCATACGCGAATTCATTGAGAATTCCCTTTTCGTAACGGATTGCAGCGCCGCGGCCCTCGACATCCTGAAAACAGAGCTGAAACTAAAATTCCCACAGGCTGAAATAGAAGATGATCGTTTTGTTTGGGGCAGTATTTTAGTTGACAATATATTCACAGACGTAAAATTTGACCTGATACTAACTAATCCGCCGCACTTGCGCAGCGAACAGTTCTCTTCCATAAAGGAGCTGCTTTCCGGTTATTCCTCGTCGCGCTTCAACGCCGATATTTACTGTTATTATGTGGAAAAGGCGGTTTCGATGCTCTCTTCACGCGGCAGCGCGGTGTTTTTGATCTCCAATAAATGGATGAAATCCGACTACGGCGCTGGGCTGCGCGATTTCTTTCAGTACCACAATCCAGCCGTCATCGCCGACCTGGGCAAGGTGCCGCTGTTAAAGGGCACCGTCATGCCGCTCTCCGTCGTATCGGTGCTGAAGGAGCCGGAGAGCAGCGGCGTGAAGTTCATCAACGCCTCCGCAAGACCGAAGGACACGCCCCTGCCGGAGTACGCTGAGGAGTGCGCGCGCCCTTTGTCGGAGTGTAAATTTTCCTCCGCTTCGTGGAGCTTCCCGGAAAGTGGGATCGCGGCGCTGGTGGCTGGCATACGCGAAAGGGGAGTCCCTCTTTCATGCTGCACCGATAATAAAATATACAGGGGAATCCTCACGGGGCTGAACGAGGCTTTTGTCATAAGCCCCGAAACGGCGGAGGCGATATCAGCGGAGGAACCGGCCTCGGCGGAACTTATCGTCCCCTTTTATTCCGGCCGCGATATAAAACGCTACTATCTGCCGCCAGTGAAGAAATATCTCATTTTCATGCCCAAAGGCTACACCGACAGGAGGCGCGAGCTCTCCGACGGATATCTGTGGTTCGCGCAGAATCACCCACGGCTGGCCTCGCACCTCGCCAGATATGAGGCCAAGGCGTCGAAGCGGCGCGACCGCGGCGACTATTGGTGGGAGCTGCGCCCCTGCCGTTATTATGATGTATTTCAAAGACAAAAGATACTTCTGCCGGTGATATGCCGCGGCATTTCCGCCGTTCTGGACGAGGGCGGCGCGTACGCGAACGATAAGTGTTGTATCATCGACAGCGGCGACTGCTTTCTCCTGGCACTGCTCAATTCAAGGCTGATGAGCTTTATCTTCCGCTCCGTATCGGCCCCGCTCATGAATGATTACTTTGAACTGCGTCCTTCGACGCTTGCGGAGCTGCCGGTCAGAGGGATGAACCCCGCAAACGCCTCCCAGCGCCGTCTTCGGGCGGAAATAACCGCCTACGGCGAAAAGCTTTCGCGCATATACGCGCTTAACCCGCCTGCAAAGTACGGCCGCCCGGACGGCGAGACGCTTCAGACGGAGAAGGAGCTGAACAGGGCCGTCTACAGGCTCTACGGACTGACGCCAGCCGAGATAAATATCGTCGAAAATAACTGACGGATGATGTATAATGCTCCCGCATGCCGCCTGTAACGGCGGCGATGAAATTTTATCTGGTTGGAGATATAGATGAATAACCGCCGCATGTTCTCTGTAATGATGCTTTCAACGGCCTCGTTGATTTGGGGCACCTCCTTTGTCGCCCAGATACTGGGAATGGAGTTTATCGGGCCGTTCACCTTTTGCACGGCGAGATATGTGGTCGCGCTCCTCTTCCTGGTCCCCTTAGCCCTGCTTATGGACCGGCGCAGAGGCGCAGGGGCAGGCGGAAACCCCGCCGTCATATCGGACTGGCGCGGCTGTTTCCGGAGCGGCGTCCTCTGCGGAAGCGCGCTTTTTATCGCCTCCGGCCTGCAGCAGATAGGGCTGCTCTATACGACGGCCGGCAAGGCCGCCTTTATTACGGCGATGTATATCGTGATCGTTCCCGTTTACGGCCTCTTCATGAAAAAAATTCCCTCCAAGCTGACGACCTTTGCCATTATATTCAGCACCGTAGGGCTCTATCTGCTCTCGATCAAGGAAGATTTTCGGATCGAGATGGGGGACGCCCTCATCCTTGCCAGCGCTCTTTTCTGGGCGGCCCACATAATGATATGCGACCGCTTTGCGAAGTATTACGATACGGTCAAGCTCTCGACGGTGCAGTTCGGGACGGTGGCTCTCTTCTCCGCCGCAGCGATGCTCCTCTTTGAGGCTCCCAAGTTAGCGCCGCTGCTGGCCTCATGGCTGCCGATATTCTATGCGGGGCTCTTCTGCACCGGAATCTCCTACACGCTCCAGATGGCGGCGCAGAGGGATGTAAGCCCAGTGACGACCTGTATCATACTCAGCGCAGAGGCGCTCTTCGCCGCTATCTTCGGTTATCTGGTCCTCGGTGAACGCCTCTCCGAGCGTGAAATGATCGGCTGTGCGGTGCTCTTCCTCGCGACCCTCATTGCGCAGATACAGGAGGTAAAATCTGGAATGGACATGGAACCGGGCGCTTAAAATAAAAATGCCTCTTTCCTAAATTGATTCTCATGGTATAATCTTCCAGTACTCGGGATGTAGCGCAGCCTGGTTAGCGCACCTGCTTTGGGAGCAGGGGGTCGTCGGTTCGAATCCGACCATCCCGACCAGATACTTCAAGGGCTCAGCCGTTTTCGACTGAGCCCTTTTTCTATGTCTGTCTCCTCTATGTATCCTGAAAGACTATAAAACTGGAAATCACGGACGATATTTTATCAAGTAGAGCAGTGAACCGGTTACTATTAGCCGTAGACTGTGCTTCGGTGTCCAATCTGCACTACGAGGACGATGAGACATCCATCCTCTATACGACATAAGACACGCCAGTCACCTATACGGTAGCGCCAGAGGCCGGAAAGGTTTGCCGAGAGCGCCTTACCGCGGAGTCTTGGATCTTGTAGTTTTTCGAGCTCAGCGAGGTATTTGGCGATGCGCAGTGCGTCGGGTTTGTTAATTGCGGCAAGTTCTTTTTCTGCCTGCCGCGAAAGCTCAATCCTCCAGCCCAAGGCGACGCCTGACGTCTTCCAACGGTGAAGATTTTCCGCCGTCAAAAAGGTATTCTTCGTAGGCGGAGGCTGCGATAGCTGCATCCTCAAGGTCGTCAATATAAGTCTCTATAGCTTTGCGAACATACCAAGTTTTTGTTCGCCCTGTTTTGCTGGACAAATCTTCGAGACGGCTTTCTGTTTTTTCGTCAAGACGGATAGCAAGCATTTTTATTCCTCCTCTATCTACTGCTATACAAGTATAGCAGAGTAGGAGGGCGGTGGCAATATTAAAGGAGAGTAGCATCAAATGGGTATACAAACATAAAGAGACGAGACTTTAGCCAGATAGCTCGGAATCTCGCCCTCCTGATTGGCGTCGCTTTGGCAAATTGTCGAGTGGAACTTCAACAAACGTAAGTAATCTGACTTTCTTATTAGATTGTTCTACAGCACGCCCTGCCGCCAAGTGCATGCTCTTTTGCGGCGTAGTAGCTACTGCTCACGCCGTTAGAGATACAAAAGTATGTTAGTGCTTGGCGGCATCAGTCGCCCAAAAAGAGCGGCGCACGTAATTAGCGACATTTGCACAGAATATTTTATTTATGCGTAGATATACAAGACCCGAACAACAACTATTACTATCTGACGCTGCCATATTTTGGTACTCACTGTTCTTTATAAGAGACCTTTTAAATATTTTTGGTCTATATAATAAAAATGATAAAATTACACCTTTAATATTATTCTTATGAATAATATTAAAATGATTTTATGTCATTTATATTATCGTTTATTTGAATAACGAGTATTGACAGTTAGAACATAGATAAAAAACAGTCTTATTGTATAATGTTGTGAAAATGAAAAAGTGATACAAGGTGTGATTTTTTTGTCTTTTGCGTTATTTACTAATATTTTACTTGTTCTTTATGCCAGGAATGCCCATTATGCCTTTTATTAATATTAGAAATATCCACTTTTCATACGGAGAAGAAAAAATTTTAGATAATATCGATATGGATATAGAGCGTGGTGATTTTGTCTGCCTGCTTGGTCAATCCGGATGTGGCAAAAGCACTTTCCTCCGTTTGTTAGCAGGGCTAGCGGCTCCCAGCTCTGGTTCTATCGTAATCAACGGCAAGGTAGTAACCGGCGCAAGCCTGGACAGAGGCGTGGTTTTTCAGGATTACAGCCTCTTCCCCTGGTTTACGTCCGGTAAAAACATTGTACTCTCCATGCAGCAAAAGTTTCGCGATATAACAAAACAAGATTTGAAAGAACGAGCCATGTTTTTTCTAAAACGTGTCGGTCTCGATGAGTCAGTTTATAATAAATATCCCAATGAACTTTCTGGAGGGATGCGGCAGCGTTGCGCAATATGCCGCTCGTTTGCGCTGGATCCTCCCATCCTGCTGATGGATGAGCCGTTTGGGGCATTGGATGCCGTAACGAGGGCGCATCTGCAGAATCTGATTCTATCTCTTTGGAACCAGGACAGCGGAACACGGAAAACTATTTTTTTTGTTACTCACGACGTTGAAGAAGCTCTTTATCTTTCCACAAAGATCTATGTCTTTGGACTAAAGCCGAGCAGGGTCATATATTCGTGTGTTCTGGATAAGGCACGCTTTTGTACGCGCGAACAGCTATTAAACGATCCTAAGATTAGTTCGTTAAGGCAGCAATTAGTTACTATATTAAATAATGATATAGAAACTAAACTAAATTAATATAGGAGGCATCCGTAATGAGGTTCATCAAGGTATTTCTGGCATTGGTGTTTGGTGTGGTATTGCAAGTGGGGACGGCTATGGCTGCCAGTAACACTATCAACTTGGCCTATAACCCTTCTACCGGCAATATACTTGGTTTCATCGCCATCGACAAGGGGTTTGCAAAGGAAGAAGGATTTGATATTAACCTGGTGCCGTTTTCAAATTCAACTGATGCGTTATCGGCCTTGAGAGCGGAGAAGATCGATATTGCAGTTTCATTTGGTACGGCGGCGCCTCTGACATTTGTAACCAAAGGCGCGGATTTTACGATTTTTGCTGGATATGTTTCAGGCGGAATGCCGGTCTACGCAAAACCGGATTTTAAGTACGAAGGGATGAAGTCTTTCGTTAGTAAGAAGGTTGCTGTACCGCGGATGTATACTCCTGATATCGTATGGCGCGGAGCTATGATGCGCGCAGGATATGACCCAAGCAAGGATTGCGAGATAATGGAGTTTAAAAAGCCCTCGGAGGTTCTCGCGGCCGTCAAATCCGGCAAGGCGGATGTGGGCGTAGGAACGAATTCAACGTATCTTCAGTCTGTGGCTTCCGGGCTAAAGACACTCACCTGGACGAATGATCTTGATCCTATGCATGTCTGCTGCCGTCCAGTGGCAAATACGAAATGGATTAAGAGTAATCCTAAGCTCGTAAAGGCTTTTATACGCGCATGGATACGTGCTGAGGATGTTCTGATTAACAACCCGGAATACTGTGTTACCCTGAACATGAAATATATGCAGCTTGACGAGGAAAATTCTCGTACTATGCTCCAGAAAACGAACCAGGTATTTGAATCAGACCCTAAGACGAACGGTGTGCGCTATATGTGGGAGCTGCTTGGTAAGCTGAAATATGCCGATACGGCGGGCATCGATATCAACGACCATATAAATAGTTCGATATACAAAGAAGCTCTGGACGAACTGCGCTCAGAATATCCTAACAACAAGAATTTTAAAATGTTTGAGGAACGTTATAAGAAATATAATAATTAATGGTTGTTGGATGAGAGAGGTTTAGTTCAATGAGAAGGTTGGCAAGGTTTATCAAATTTTACGGCGGTACGATCATTATTCTGTTTGCGTCGTTCTGCATGTATGAGGTTGCGACCGATCTCTGCGGCTGGCTCGATCCCGTACTTTTCCCAGGGTTCTCGAGAATATGGCCTACGGTGACAGGCTCGTCTCCGCAGCTTTTCGAATGCTTCCTCAGCTCTATGGGGCTTTTGATTCCGGGATATTTCATCGCGGCTCTCGCGGGTATAATTCTAGGCGTGGTCATCGCTTTGTCTCCGCGCTTTCATAAGAATTTGAAGCCTATTATCTTCGCGCTGAGCCCTATTCCGCCTTCAATGCTGACGCCGTATCTGATTGCCGTCTTGCCAACCTTTTATATTTCTTCTGTGGCGGTCATATTTATCGGTTGCTTTTGGCCGTTCCTTAACGGCACAATCAGCGGGATTCTACTGATAGACCAAAAGTATCTTGACAATTCTAAAGTACTTGAATTGTCGGGTATACAGATGCTGACAAATGTCATCCTGCCTGCCGCATCTCCAATGATATTGGCAGGAGCAGGTACCGCGCTGAATTTCGCTTTTATATTGCTGACGGTTGCAGAGATGTTCGCCACTAATTCAGGGTTGGGGTACTACATACAATATTATGCGGATTTTTCTGACTACGCACGTGTTCTGGGCGGACTTTTGGTTACGATATTTGTTTTTGTATCTATCATGATAGGTTTTGACGCCTTTAAGAGGCGCGTACTCTTTTGGACTTTGAACGAACATCACTGATGAGGTCAGGTGTATTATGAAAAAGATAAGAATTGGCTGTGGTTCCGGTGGGTGTACCTATGAACGCCTCGAGCCGACTGAAGAGCTTTTAAAAAAGGGGGATATAGACTATCTCGTGTTCGAATGTCTGGCAGAAAGGACGATAGCGGACGCGCAGATGGAAAAACTCAGAGATCCCAACATGGGATATAACCCTCAGCTTGAGGAGCGTATGAGAAGGTTTATGGCTCTCGCGCTGGAAAAGAAAACGAAAATTATAAGTAATATGGGGGCTGCCAACACTCCGGGTGCCGTCGCCAAGATCCGTGAAATTGCCGAAGAGCTTGGTATTAAAGGGCTGAAGATAGGTATGGTCCAAGGGGACGATATAACTCATAATATCGGTAGGTACGGAGATACGCTGCTAATGGACCGTAACATACCTGTCGGCAGGCTTGAAGAGGTAGTTTCTGCCAATGTATATCTCAGCGGCGACCCGATATGCGAAGCATTAGATAATGGCTGCGATATAGTCGTCACCGGACGTGTCGCTGACCCTGCTCTGTTTGTAGGGCCTCTGAAACATGAATTCAAATGGACGACGGAGCAGAAACATCTTATGGGTCAGGCGTTGCTTCTAGGACATTTACTGGAATGTTGTTCTCAGGTAACCGGAGGTTTTTACGCCGACCCTGGACACAAAGACGTAGAAGGGCTTGAAAGAGTAGGATTCCCTATAGCTGAAATAGACGAAACCGGCGACTTTTTTATAACCAAGGTTGAGGGGTCCGGTGGGATTGTGTGCGAAGGCAACTGCCGAGAGCAGCTGCTTTATGAGATATGCGATCCGGGATACTATATAACGCCTGACGGCATAGCCGATTTTTCACAGGTGACATTTAAAACTATCGGACCTGATAAGGTTCTTGCGCAAAACGCATCCTCCAAGGGAGAACCGGTCAATTATAAAGTGAATATCGGCTACAGCGACTGTTATATAGGAGAGGCCTCTATAAGCTTTGGAGGGAGTAGCGCGCTTGCGCGGGCGGAGCTATGTGCCGATATAGTACGAAAGCGGTTAAAAATTATAGGAGTGGCGCCGGATGAATTCAGAGTGGACTTCATCGGATATAATTCGCTTTATAAAGACTCGATATCAAGGTTTATCACACCGGACGTTCACAGTGAAATACGCCTCCGTGTCAGCGCGCGGACCAAAACTTTTGAAGATGCCCAGGCGGTGGCGCGTGAGGTACAATGTATGTATATCAACGGTCCGGCTGGCAGTTCAGGCATTGATTATGACATAAGAAAGGTACTCTCTGTAGATAATATTTTAGTTCCTAGAGAAGATGTCTCTTGGACTGTAAGTTACTGCGAGGTGTAAATATGAAGCTGGGAGAGATAGCTCACACACGTACCGGAGATAAAGGCAACCTATGCAACATCTGTGTTGTTCCTTATAATGACGAAGATTACCCGTTGTTGAAGGAAAAGGTTACCGCTGCACGTGTGCGAGAGTTTTACAAAGATATCTGTTGTGGTGAGGTCGAACGGTATGAGGTAGATTCTATTTGCTCAATGAATTTCGTACTTCACGATTCTTTGGGGGGAGGCGTAACTAGAAGCCTGTCCATAGACCGGCATGGGAAGTCGCTCGGGATGGCGCTGCTTGAAATGGAATTGTAGTTTTGTCATTCTACCTGAACTTTATACTGTAAACATGGCCGCTGGACAACGGCGGCCATGTTTATGTGAGCTATATATCTCCGTTCTCTTTTCTTAATCTCTTATATGGACGCTCATATAATGTAATTTTGCCAAAGTTTTGAGTAGTTTTTTTCAAAAAAGTTCGCGCCTGCCTCTACCAAAAATGGCTAAAGACAAGCCATTACCCAAGTAAAAGTAACATTATAGATAAAATAGCAATTTTTAATCACATAACAAACGTTAGGTCACTTTTATTTCTGAGTAGCCGAGGAGTTCACGAACGGTGTTGAGGTCGACGCCCATTATTACCAGGCGAGAGGCGAAATCATGGCGCATATCATCCAGCGATAGTTACTTATTTCTGCATCTTTAAGCAGCGCCTCCCATGAGCCGTTATAGTTTTTATATGGTTTGCCAATTTTTGGGTTTGGAAAGATAAAACCAGATTTTTTCTGTCTTTTTCTGCCAAAGCTCTAGGTTGTTATACACGATATCGTTTATAGGGATGATGAGAGTTTCCTGTGACTTTGCGCTGGCGGCGTGGAGAAGGATAGTTTTTGCGTTGAAGTCTATATCCTCCCATTGTAATGAAAACAATGCTATTATTTGGTATGTCAACCGTATGCAGGTGATATTATATAGGTGGGGCAAAACCGCCCGGAAAGAAAATAATAATCTAATAAACTGGAGTGAAATGTGATGGCCGGTGATGGCAAGGTAAGAGACGGTTTTATCAGTAAATGGGGCTTTATACTGGCCTGTATCGGTTCAGCCGTCGGTATGGGCAATATCTGGATGTTTCCGCAGCGCGTTTCGCGCTATGGCGGCGGTACATTTCTCATACCATATTTAATTTTCGTTTTTTTGATCGCCTCTTCAGGGGTGACGGGTGAGATGGCTTTTGGGCGTGGTACGCGTTCCGGGCCGATGGGGGCCTTTAAAAAGGCGGTCGAGTCGCGCGGCAGGAACGGCCGTTTGGGAGAGATGCTCGGGGTCGTACCCGTGCTCGGTTCGCTGGCGCTGGCGATCGGCTACACTGTCGTCGTCGGCTGGATATTCAAGTACACCTTCGGGGCCTTCAGCGGAGCCACTCTCGCGCCGGTCTCTCCCGAGGCATTTGGGGCGATGTTCGGCGGCATGGCGGTCGCCTTTGGCAATAACCTCTGGCAGTGGATCGCCATCGCCGTCACCTTTTTTATCCTCATCATGGGGATCGGCAACGGTATTGAGAGGGCTAACGGCATCATGATGCCGCTCTTCTTCCTTTTATTTATCTGCCTCGGCGTCTACGTCTTTTTCCAGGAGGGGGCCGCTGGCGGATATAAATATATATTTACCATCGATCCTAAAGGGCTGCGCGATCCTATGACCTGGATATACGCGATGGGGCAGTCGTTTTTCTCGCTCTCCGTAGCAGGAAACGGTACTTTGATCTACGGCTCCTATCTCAGCGACAGAGAGGACGTGCTCTACTCGGCGCGCAACGTCGCCGTATTTGACACAATCGCCTCTATGCTCGCCGCGCTCGTTATCATCCCCGCCATCGCTACCACGGGGGCGCAGCTGAACACCGGCGGTCCCGGGCTGATGTTCATCGCGCTGCCGAATCTTTTTAAAAATATGCCCGGCGGCGCGCTGATAGTAATAATCTTCTTCGTCGCTGTTACCTTCGCGGGGATTTCTTCGCTGATCAACCTTTATGAGACGCCGATCGCCACACTGCAGGAGAGACTGGGACTCAGCCGCCTTCAGGCCTGCCTTTGCGTCGCCGGCGCCGGCGTTATCGTCTCTACCTGCATTCAGGGAATCGTCGGCGGCTGGATGGATTTTGTCTCCATCTATGTCTGCCCTCTGGGAGCCGGGATGGCCGGCATCATGTTCTTCTGGGTATTCGGCAAAAAATATGTCGGCGCAGAACTCATGAAGGGACGCACAAAGCCGCTGCCGGTCTGGATATATCCGCTCAGCAAGTACGTCTACTGCGCGCTGACGGTTATCGTGCTGCTGCTTGGAGTCGTCATACCGGGCGGAATCGGCTAGGCTGGTGCGTTAAGGTAAAGTCAGAAAAATTACGCCCATAAAATACCGCTTTTCAGCCTGGCCCGGCTGTGATATATTTGTGCGCGTCACATTCCGTTGAGTCTCCGCGTTTACCTCATGACCATCTCGGAAACATCCGGCAGGAAGGGTATATGGAGACTGGCGGAGCGGGGGATGACAACGGTCTCCCTACGTTTTTAGTGAATTGCACATATTTTGAAACTTTTTCACAATATCTATGTGTGGAAATTAGTTAGTTATGGTAAAATGCTATGGTTGAACATAGAGCGTTGTAATAATTTGAAAGGGGAAAATAAATTGAAGACCGAAATACTTTCGCAGGAAAAGAACGTCGTGGAGGCCAAGGCCCAGTTTACCGCCGAAGAGGTAACGAAGGCCGTTGAAAGCACCTACAAGAAGATATCCAAACAGGCCAACATAAAGGGCTTCCGCAAGGGCAAGATCCCGCGCCGGACTCTTGAGCTCTACTTCCCGAAAGATGCCGTCTACGCTGAGACGATGGAGAACCTCATCCCTGACGCTATCGACAAGATGATAGAAGAATATGAGCTTAAGCTCATCGCCGAACCCGATGTCAAGCCCGGAGAGATCAAGGAGGGTGAGGGTTTTGAGGTGACGGTCAAGTTTGAAGTCACACCGCAGTTTGACCTGCCGAACCTCGAGGAGATAGAAGTTGAAAAGACCGTGTATGAGACGACGGACGAGATGGTCGAGGATCAGGTCAAGCGCATTGTTGAGAGCCGCGCTGAGATGGTCCCCACCTACGAAGAGCGTCCCCTGACAAAGGACGATTACGCCTCAGTCCAGTACGACACCTTCCTCTATTACGAAGACGGCAGCGAGAAGAAGGCCGAAGAGGGGCAGAAGACCGAGATATTCCTCGGCGCCGATACGATGCGTCCCGAAGTCGTCGAAGCGCTCGTCGGCAAAGCCCCCGGAGAGACAGTCTCAATAGAGCTCCCCGTCGAGGGTGAAGAGGCGAAGAAGGACCACGTCGTTAAGAGCCGTTACGAGATTGAGGTACTCGGCATCATGAAGAAGACCACTCCCGAACTGACCGACGAACTGGTAATTGAGATCACGCAGTCGAAGCACAAGACGACCGGTGAATTCAAGGAAGAGGTCAGGAAGCAGCTCGAAGCCGCGGCGGAGAACCAGAGCAAAGAGAACCTCAAAGACACTATCGTCAACAAGATCGCCGGCATGGTCGAGGTAGATGTCCCGATGACGCTCATCGAGCGTCAGAAAGATTCCATCAGGAAGCAGCAGGCTGAGAGAATCAAGAGAGAGAACAACATGACGATGGAAGAGTTCTTTGAAAAGAGCGGCATGAACAAAGAGAGCTATGAGGCCGAACTCGACATGGCGGCGATGAACATCGTGAAGCGCGCGCTCGTACTCGAGGCGGTGGCCGAGGCCAACGATATCGAGTGGACTCCCGAGGAGCTTACACAGGAGATCACCTCTATCGCCCGCATGTCTGGCGTGGACCCGAAGAAACTCCAGGACTACATCTACGGCGACCGCGACAGGCTCTTTGAGATGGCGGAGAAGATCCGCAACCGTAAGACGGTCGACTACCTCGTAACGACGGTGAAGGTCACCGAGGTTCCGGAAAAGAAGGCCGAAGAAAAGGTCGAAAAAGAGGCGGAATAGCTCCGCCTGATTTGGCAGGACATTAAGACAATAAAATAGAAGATAAAAGGAGGAATATTATAATGTCTTACTACGTTCCTATAGTTGTAGAGCAGTCGGGAAGAGGAGAGCGCTCCTATGATATATACAGCCGTCTCCTGAAGGATAGGATAATATTCCTGGGAACCGCGATCGACGACACCGTAGCAAATCTTGTTGTGGCTCAGATGCTCTTTCTTGAGAGCGAAGACCCCGACAAGGATATTTCACTCTATATAAACAGCCCCGGAGGGTCGGTCTCGGCCGGGCTCGCGATATACGACACAATGCAGTATATCCGCCCGAACGTCTCGACGATCTGCCTCGGAATGGCGGCAAGCATGGGAGCTGTGCTCCTTACAGCCGGAGCCGAGGGAAAGAGGCTGGCGCTGCCCAACGCGAAGATAATGATACACCAGCCGATGGGCGGTATGCAGGGACAGGCCTCGGATATTGAGATCCACGCGAAAGAGATACTCAAAACGCGCGCGAAACTCAACGAGATACTGGCGGCGCATACGAAGCAGCCGCTGGATAAGATTGAAGCCGATACGGACAGGGACTATTACATGTCGTCCGAAGAGGCCTTAAAATATGGAATCGTCGATAAGATAATCGAAAAACGCTAAATCTGATGAGGGGATTCCACCGGGAGTCCCCTCATTTTGTTGCGAGGAGCCAGTTCGCATGTATGATAATAAAACAGAAAACGTATTCAAAGACAGAAAGAAAAATAGCTGCTCATTCTGCGGCAAATCACAGAACGAGGTCGCGAGGCTGTTCGCGGGACAACAGTCGAACGTCTTTATCTGCTCCGACTGCGTCCACCTCTGCAACATTTTGCTGAGGGGCGAGCACCTTGGCGCGGATGAGATGGAGAAGCCACAGGATAAGACTAAGCCCGATTATACCTCGCTTCCATCCATAGACAAACTGCCCAAACCGGCGGAGATAAAGGAATTTCTCGATCAGTATGTCATCGGCCAGGCACAGGCGAAAAAGGTGCTCTCCGTAGCGGTCTATAACCACTACAAGAGACTGCTGAATCCCGCCGTCGGCGACGACGACGTGGAGCTGCCGAAGAGCAACGTCCTTCTTGTCGGCCCCACCGGCAGCGGCAAGACGCTGCTTGCGCAGACGCTGGCAAAGATGTTGCACGTCCCCTTTGCGATGACGGACGCGACGACGCTGACCGAGGCCGGCTACGTCGGGGAAGATGTCGAAAATATACTTCTGCGCCTCCTGCAGGCCGCCGATTTTGACATACAGGCGGCGGAGCGCGGCATCATCTACATAGACGAGATCGACAAGATCGCGAGAAAGTCGGAATCGACCTCTATCACGCGAGACGTTTCGGGCGAGGGCGTCCAGCAGGCGCTGCTGAAAATTATTGAGGGCACGGTGGCCAACATTCCTCCGAAGGGCGGGCGCAAACACCCCAGCCAGGAGATGATCCCCATCGACACCAGCAATATTCTCTTTATCTGCGGCGGAGCCTTCGACGGCCTCGAAAAGATAATTTCACAGCGCACCAACGAAAAGCAGCTTGGTTTCGGCGGGGAGATCAGCTCCAACGCCAGCATGAAAAATAACTCCGAGCTCCTTAAAAAACTGGAGCCCGACGATCTGCGCTCCTACGGCTTCATTCCCGAGTTTATCGGGCGTCTGCCGGTTCTTGTGGCGCTTGAGGCGCTCTCGGAGGATGCGCTCATCCAGATACTCAAGGAGCCGAAAAACGCTCCGCTGAAGCAGTATAAGAAGCTCTTTGCCCTTGAGGATATAGACCTTGAATTTACCGACGACGCCGTAAAGACGATCGCCGAACGGGCCTCCAAGCTCAACACCGGCGCCCGTGGGCTGCGCACCATTCTTGAAAGGCTCATGCTCGACCTGCAGTATGAGATACCCAACAGAACGTCGGACGTCGCTTCGCTCACCGTGACCAAAGGCGCGGTCGAGGGAACGGAAAAACCGCTCGTCGAAACAGGTGCCAAGGCATATGGAGCAGAATAAGCCGCTCATCTATCCCGTCATTCCCGTGAGGGATATGATAGTTTTTCCCGGCGTGGTCTCGCCGCTATTTATCAGCAGACCACGCTCGATGCGCGCGGTCGAAGAGGCCAGCGAACACGACCGGATAGTATTCATTACGGCGGAGAAGAAACCCTACCCCGATACCGTGCAGCCCGAAGGGCTCTACAAAATCGGGACGGTCTGCAAGATCCTCCAGAACGTGCGCCTGCCCGACGGCTCTCTGAAGGTCGTCGTAGAGGGCGGCTACCGCGCGCAGGCGGTGAGGTTCGCGACCAACGAATCATTCATGCTCGCCTCCGTCACTCCGTTAGAGACTGAGAAGTGCGAACCGACGCTTGAAATGCGCGCCCATATGCGCTCCATTCTGCGTGAATTTGAACAAAACGTCCACCTCGATCCCAAACTGCCGGAGGAGATCGCGCGTTCAGTTAGAGATATAGACGTTCCCGACGTACTCTGCGACGTGGTGACCTCTCACAGCCGTCTCGACATCATCGAAAAACAGAAGATACTGGAGACCGCCGATACATCCGACCGTCTGAGCCTGCTTCTTAAGATGCTTATAACGGAGAATGAGCTGCTGGGGCTGGAACGTGACCTGGAGGACCGCGTGCGTTCCGAGATAGACAAGGACCAGCACAACTACTATCTGCGCGAACAGCTGAAGGTCATTAACGAGGAGCTCGGCGAAGAGAGCCCCGCGAGCGAGGCGGAGGAGCTTCGCGCCGCCGCTCTGGCCTCCGGTATGCCGGAGACCGTCATGGAGCGCGTAAATAAAGAGATATCAAGATTCACTAAACTGGCCCCCGTCTCGCCGGAGGCCGCCGTAGCGCGGACCTACATAGAGACGCTGGTGGAGCTGCCCTGGAATAATTCCACAGAGGACTGTCTGGATCTGGCCAACGCGCGTAAGGTGCTTGAAGAGGATCATTACGGTCTGGAGGATGTCAAAAAACGCATTCTGGAGTACCTCGCCGTTAAAAAGCTGGCGGGAAAGAATATGCGTGCGCAGGTCATCTGCTTCGTCGGGCCTCCCGGCGTGGGTAAGACCTCCCTTGGCCGCTCGATCGCGCGTACCATGGGGCGCGAGTTTATCAATATATCCCTTGGCGGGATGCACGACGAGGCGGAGATACGCGGACACCGCCGCACCTATGTCGGCGCGCTGCCGGGACGCATAATCCAGAAGATAAAACAGTGCGGCTCTAACAACCCGCTGATTTTGATGGACGAGATCGACAAACTTGGTTCCGATTTTCGCGGCGACCCTTCGGCGGCGTTGCTGGAGGTGCTCGACCCGGAACAGAACTGGCACTTCACGGACAACTTTCTTGAAGTTCCATTTGATCTGAGCAAAGTCATGTTCATCACCACCGCCAACTCCGCCGCCACGATACCAAGGCCTCTCCTTGACCGCATGGAGGTCATTCCGCTTCCAGGCTATGTGATGGAGGAAAAGATCAAGATAGCCAAGCGCCATCTGATACCACGCATAATCAAGGAACATGGCCTTGAGAAAGAGGACTTTGTGATCTCCGAAGCGGCGCTCAAAGATATCGTATCATCCTATACAATGGAGGCTGGCGTTCGTTCGCTTGACCGCGAGCTCTCGAAGGTCGCGCGGAAGATCGCTACGGAGCTGGCGGAGGCTGATGCGCCTGAGAGAGGCGCACTTGGCAAAGAGCGTATCAAGAAGATACTCGGCGCGCCGAAGCTCCACAACACGAAGATACCGAAAGAAAATGCCGTCGGTACGGCTATCGGTCTTGCCTGGACCGAAGCCGGCGGCGACGTCATCCTCATCGAATCGGCCGCCATGGAGGGCACCGGTAAGGTTACCTATACGGGAAACCTCGGCGATATCATGCAGGAGTCGGCGACGACCGCCCTCGCCTACCTTAAATCGCACGCCAGCCGTTACGGGCTCGCGGATTTTGAATGGGGCAAAAAAGATATCCATATCCATGTCCCGGCCGGCGCGGTGCCAAAAGACGGCCCCAGCGCGGGGATTACCCTCGCACTATCGCTCTGTTCGACACTCACTGGGCGTGAGATCGATACAAAATACGCGATGACGGGGGAGATGACGCTGCACGGAAGCGTCCTGCCGATCGGAGGCATCCGCGAAAAGACTCTGGCGGCGAAACGCCTGGGTATAAAAGAGATAATACTGCCCGAGGCGAACAGGCCGGACACGGCGGAACTTAGCGACTGGGTGCTGAGCGGCATGAAACTCCACTATGTATCCAATATAACGAAGGTTTTTGAATTGGCCTTGAGGCCGGGAGAATAAGATGAGTGTATGGAAATCAGAGCTGTTCTGCACGGCTTTCAATAAACAGCAGCTGCCGCCGCCGGGACCTCACGAGATCGTCTTTGTCGGGCGTTCAAACGTAGGGAAGTCGACGCTGATAAACGCGCTGCTCGGCAGGAAGCTCGCTAAGGTAAGCTCCAAGCCCGGAAAGACGCGCAGCATCAATTTTTACAATGTCGACGCGGAGCCTCATAAATTCTCGCTTGTCGACCTGCCCGGCTACGGCTACGCGGCGCGCGGAATGGACGAGCGCAAAAGCTGGTGGAAGCTGATAGACGACTATTTCAGCCAGGACCGTCCGATATCCTACGTCGTGCACCTGATAGACTTCCGCCACGGGCCGCTCGCAAACGACAACGAGCTCACTGCCTGGCTCGACAGGATGGACATGCCCCGTATCGTAGTCTTTACCAAGGGAGATAAAATATCTCCCGGAAAGCGAAAAGGGCAGTATAATACGATAATGCGCGGCGGAATCGATTCTATTCTGCCGCCCTTCGTCACCTCCGGCGTCAACGACGCCGAGATGGAGAAGCTGCGCATCGGCATCGAAGAGGTCCTCTCCGAGATAATCAAGCTTGACGCGCAGGAGGCAAGATAAAAAGGCAGGCAAAACCAAACGCCTATTCCGATGATTAGATGTGTCAGCCGCTAAGCGGTTCGGTTTGGCCTGGGGCGCAGGCGTATATAAATACGTTGGAGCCACAGGTCAAATCGGACCGCGACGCGGATGGCATATATAATCATCGGCACCCAATCCAGAGGTGCCGGAACGGCCGGACTGACGGACTGGGAATAGATACGGACCGCGCCACCAGGCCGGCCCATTGAGGAGGAAACGGAAATGGATTCCGAGAAGGTGCAGTTAGGCAAGAGCTATGATCCCGTGCCCATTGAAGACAAATGGTACGCGGAATGGATAGCTGAGGGGCTTTTTAAGGCAGATTCGTCATCACCAAAACCGCCATTTTCAATCGTCATACCGCCGCCCAATGTGACGGGCTCGCTCCATGTCGGCCACGCGCTCGACAATACGCTGCAGGACATCCTCTGCCGCACAAAGAGAATGCAGGGCTACGAGGTGCTCTGGCTGCCAGGTACCGACCACGCGGGTATCGCCACGCAGAACGTCGTGGAGCGTTCGCTCGCCAAAGAGGGCATATCACGTCACGACCTTGGACGCGAAGAGTTCGTCAAAAAGGTCTGGGAGTGGAAAGAGCAGTACGGCAGCACGATCATAAACCAGCTCAAAAAGCTCGGCGCCTCCTGCGACTGGGACCGCGAGCGCTTCACGATGGACGAGGGGCTTTCGCGCGCCGTCCGCAAAATATTTGTGGAGCTCTATAAAAAGGGACTCATATACCGCGGGAAATACCTCATAAACTGGTGCCCGCGCTGCCAGACGGCCCTCTCCGACCTTGAGGTCGAGCACGAGGAGATGGACGGCAAGTTCTATGAGGTCTCATACAAGTTCGCCGACGGCGAAGATGGCGGCGTCATCGTCATGACGACGCGCCCAGAGACGATCCTCGGAGACAGCGCTATCGCGATACACCCGCGCGACGAGAAGAACCGCCACCTCGTAGGCAAAAAGGTCGTCGTACCTCTCGTGGGACGCGTCATCCCCGTCATTGAGGACAACATGGTCGACCCCGAGTTCGGCACCGGCTGCGTCAAGATCACCCCGGCGCACGACCCCAACGACTTCCTTGTCGGACAGCGCCACAATCTCGAACAGATACAGGTCATTGACGATAAGGGCGTAATGAACGAGAACGCCGGCAAATATCAGGGGCAGGACCGCTTTGAGGCGCGCGGCGCGATCGTCGCCGACCTTGAAAAAGAGGGCGTGCTGCTCTCGGTCACCGACCTGCGCCACTCTGTAGGGCACTGTTACCGCTGCCATACCGTGATCGAGCCCTACCTTTCGGAACAGTGGTTCGTCCGCACGCGTCCCCTCGCGGACGCCGGGGTAGCCTCCGTTGAAGCCGGAAAGATAAAGTTCGTTCCCGACCAGTGGACCAACGTCTACTACCAGTGGATGGAGAACATACGCGACTGGTGCATATCGCGCCAGCTCTGGTGGGGACACCGTATCCCCGCGTGGTACTGCGATAAATGCGGTGAAGTCATCGTCGAAGAGAACGCGCCGCACAAGTGTCCGAAGTGCGGCAACACCGAACTCCGCCAGGACGAGGATGTGCTCGACACCTGGTTCTCAAGCGGACTCTGGCCCTTCTCAACGATGGGCTGGCCCGACGAAACAGAGACCCTGAAGAAATTCTATCCGACCTCCGTGCTTGTGACGGGATTTGACATCATCTTCTTCTGGGTCGCCAGGATGATAATGTTCGGGCTTGAGGGAATGAAGGGCGAAGTGCCCTTCCACGACGTATACATCCATGCCCTTGTACGCGACGAAAAGGGGCAGAAGATGAGCAAGTCGCGCGGAAACGTCATCGACCCGCTGACGATCGTGAAGGACTACGGCGCGGACGCGCTGCGCCTTACGCTCGCGGCGCTCACGGTACAAGGGCGTGACATCTTCCTCTCGACCGACCGCATTTCGACATACCGCCTCTTCATGAACAAGCTCTGGAACGCGAGCCGTTTCGCGCTCATGAATCTTGAAGACGCCGCGGCGGGACAGGAGATAGACGAAAGGGAGCTTCAGCTCCACGACAAATGGATACTCAACCGCATCTCGCAGGTTTCGGCGGAGATGACGCGGCTGCTTGACGGATACTTCTTCGGCGAAGCGGCGCGCCTCATGTACGACTTCACCTGGGGCGAGCTCTGCGACTGGTACCTTGAGCTGTCAAAGCCGGCTCTGCGCGGCGACGAGGGAGAGCCGCGCCGCCGGACGACGCAGGCCGTCCTGCTCGCCGTATTTGAAGACGTCCTCAAGCTGCTCCACCCGATCATTCCCTTCGTAACTGAGGAGCTCTGGCACGCCTTCCCCTTCGGCACCGACCTCGTGGAGCACAGCAGCTGGCCCGCGCCGCGCGTCGCCGTCGACGAAAAGGTGCTCGCGGAGATGGACTTCATTCAGGATGTGGTCCGCGCGGTACGCAACCTCAGGGCCGAGGCCCGCATCGCGCCGCAGCAGATGATCCCCGGCGTAACGCTCGCCGTCCACAGTAAAGAGAAGCTCGCGCTGCTCAAAGAGTGCGAAAAGCAGATAGAGCTGCTCACAAAGGTGGAAAAGGTCACCTTCACCGAAGAGGGCGCCGCGAAACCGGAGAGAAGCCTCGCCTCGGTGCTCGACGACGTCCAGGTATACCTGCCGGTGGGCGACCTGCTTGACGTGGACAAAGAGATCCAGCGCCTTAAAAACGATATCGCCAAACTTGAGAAGGATATCGAAAAGAGCAAGATAAAGCTTGCGAACAAACAATTCGTCGAGCGGGCGCCCGCCGAAGTCATCGACAAAGAGAAGGGCAACCTTGCCGACAACGAGACAAAGGCTCAGCGCATGAAGGAAAACCTCAGTAGCCTGACCAACTGATTTTAATGAACGAAAAAGAGAGATTTTCCGAAGTAGAAAAAAAATTGCAGGAGATGGCAAGCCCGGGCATCCGCCCGGGACTTGCCCGTCTCGCCCGTCTTCTCAGCGAGGCCGGTATGCCGCAGGACAAATTTCCCTCCGTGCACGTCGCGGGGACCAACGGCAAAGGTTCGACCGCGGCCAGTCTCTATGCAATTCTGCGCAAATCAACCTACAAAACTGCCCTATATACCAGCCCGCACCTCGTAGACTTTTCCGAGCGGCTGGTGATCGACGATAAAAGAGTCTCCGCCGAAAGGTGGCTTGCCGCCGTCGGCCTGCTTGAGCGGATAATAAAAAAAACCTCTTTTTTTACTGACAACCTTCCGACATATTTTGAACTGATAACGGCGGCGGCGATTTTAATTCTCGCCGAAGAGTCGCCCGATATCGCCGTCTTTGAGGCGGGGATGGGCGGCAGGCTCGACGCCTCCAACATCCTCGGCGACGTCAGGCTCAGCCTCATAGTGCCGATAGGCCTTGACCACACAGAATATTTAGGAGATACGCTTGAAAAGGTGGGCGCTGAAAAATTTGCCATCATGCGCCGGGATACGCCGGCGCTCTTTGCCGGCGACCCAAGGCTCGACGCCCAGTTCATCATCGCCGCGAAGCTGCACGGCGCGGCCCCGCATATCTTCTCATCAGCATACAGTGTAGCGGATGCCGATTATTCGCTCTCCGGCACGGACTTTACCCTGCGGGACAAAGAGGGCGGCGGGGAAGAGAGATATCATACGCCGCTGGTAGGCACCTTCCAGTCGGAGAACGCGGCGCTGGCCGCGGCGGCGGCGCGCCTGCTCAGCCCGGCATTCCCAAAGATAACGGCGAAGACGATAAAAGAGGGCCTCGCCAGGACTCTCTGGCCCGGACGCATGGAGGTGATCGCGCAGGCCCCTCCCGTGATAGTAGACGGAGGGCATAACCCGCACGCGATGAGGCGTATCGCCGAGACGCTGAAGACCCTCATGGGCGGCAGCCACGTAAACATCGTCATCGCGATGATGCATGACAAGGAGATCGCCGGCGCGCTTTCATTTTTGCGTGGACTCGACGTCACCCTCTACTGCACGGAGGTGCCGGGAAATGAGCGTTCTCTTGGCGCGCGGGAGATGGAGCGGGCGGCATCGGAGGCTGCTCTCAGGAGCGGGGGAAGTTTTCACGAGCCGCTTGCGGCCATCGCCGAGGCCTCCAAAGAGGGTGCGCCGGTGCTCTGCTGCGGCAGCCTATTTCTCGTCGGGTACATAAAGGAACGAAAAGATGAACTTCGAAGGATTTAAAACATATGAGGACGAGAGCGGCATTATCATCGAAATGGTAATGCCCTCTGTTTTGAGGGAAAGCTTTTTCGCGAAGCTATACGCCCGCGGCGTGCTGAACGACGCCGCCGAGGGCGATCCCGAGACGGTCTGGAAGGCCCTCTCCGCCTGCTATAATAATAGGCCGCTCGTCGCGCCCCGCCAGGTACACGGCGTAAATATCATTGAGGCGGACGGCGGGCGGACTCTTCCGCAGAGGCCGGATGCCGACGGAGTATTTATCGAAGACGGCGCGCATCCGCTGGCAAGTCTGCGCTTTGCCGACTGCACGCCGGTGGTGATCGCCGGGGCGGCCGAACGGCCCTGGATGGCGGCGCTGCATTCCGGCTTTAAGGGAACCCTGCAGAATATCGCCTCCGCCGCCGTGAGGCTGGCGCTCGCAAAACACCCTGGACAGCGTCCCGGTGAAATCTGGGCGTGGATCGGCCCCGCGATCGGCAGGGAATGCTATTCGCGGCGGAGGGAAGATCCGACGACAGAACTGGCTCTAAAAAATTTCGCGCCGGAAAACGTCTCGGAGAGCGGCGAAGGTTTCAATTTCGATATCAAAGGTCAGATAGTCCGTCAGCTTATAGAAATCGGCCTGAAATATGATAAAATTTATATGTATGATTGCTGTACCTGCTGCCGTAATGATTACTTCTATTCTTACCGCGCAGGCGATGAGAAAAAAAGAATATTTCTGTTAGCGGGAAGTGCCAAAAAACAGAGATAGATGTGAGAATTATATAAAGCGTGAGCTTATACCACTCTCCTAGAGGTGAAATGTATGGAAGCAGTAAGGGTTGGAGTCGTAGGCGTCGGACATCTTGGGATGCACCACGCGAGAGTATATACGGAGATACTGGGAGCTCAGCTTGTCGGCGTGGTAGACATCAACGACGAACGCGCGCATACGATAGCGGAGCCGCTGGGTGTCAGCGCATACAACGATTTTGAAACCTTTCTCAAGGACACGCGCCCGGACGCGGTCAGCATTGTCGTTCCCACCAGCATGCACTATGAGATCGCAAAAAAGGCAATGGAGCACGGCGTCCATGTGCTCGTCGAAAAGCCCGTCACGACAAGCGTCGACGAGGCGGAGAGGCTTCTGCACCTCGCGGTGGAGAAGGACGTCATCCTGCAGGTCGGCCACATAGAGCGCTTCAACAGCGCCGTGGAGCACGCCCGTGAATTCATCAAAGATCCGTATTTCATCCAGACACACCGCATGGGGCCCTTCTCGCCGCGCATCAGCGACGTCGGCGTGGTGCTTGACCTCATGATACATGACGTAGACATCATCCTTTCGATGATAAATTCGGACCTCGTCTCGATCTCGGCGATCGGCAAGTGCATCCGCACGGACCATGAGGACATCGCCTCGGTCCAGATGCGCTTCGCCAACGGCGCGATGGCTCAGATACTTGTCAGCCGCGTCTCCGAGAAGCGGCTGCGCCAGATGGAGATCACGGAGGCGGAGCGCTTTGTGACGGTCAACTATGAGACGCAGGACATCACCGTACAGCGCTGCGTCCGCCAGAGCGGCGGAAACATCGTCGAGGTGATGGAGCATCCCGTGTTCCCTAAGACTGAGCCGCTCAAGATGGAGCTCCAGCACTTTATCTCATGTATCCGCGACGGGCTGCAGCCGATGGTCGGCATCAAAGACGGCAAACGCGCCCTTGAGGTATGTGTCGCCGCGCTGCGCCAGATCCATGAAGAAAAAAAACAGAATTATTCGCTGCTTTCGGCAATATAAAGAAAAGAGGCCATGACATAAGGCTGATTAAGCGTTATCATTTAGAGAGGAAGAGTTTTCCTCTCTTTTTTATTGTATATGGCTGCTGAAAGGGTGAAGCTGGTTTTGTTTGGATTTTTAAAAAATGTGCCATCGGTGAACATTCAGGCCTTTGTAGCCCTCGGCCTATTCGGCGTATCGCTCCTTCTCGCACGTATGGTCGTCAACATACAGTCGGGGAAGTGGCCGGGAAGCGCGGTCTGGGTGACCTACCTGAGGATGGTGCTCGGCTTTACCTTTGCCGCCTCCATTGGGCTTGGCCTATACAGCTTTGCGGGGATAGACATTCTATTCAGCAGATGAACATATTGAGCGGGACGGAGGAGGACGTGCCTCCAGCCCCGCTCACAGTATAATTTAAAATAAACACAGGGAGAGAGTTGTGACAATGAATAAGCTACTCGAACGCGCGTTAGCCGGAGACACGAGATCGATCGGACGCCTCATCAGCCTTGTCGAGGCGGATTCACCTACCTCCAAGGAGATCATGAAGGCCGTCTATCCAAAGACCGGCAGGGCGCAGGTGATCGGTATTACCGGCAGCCCCGGGGCGGGAAAGAGCACCTTTGTGAACCGTCTAATAGCGCAGTTCAGGGCTGAGGGCAAGCAGGTCGGCGTCATCGCTATAGACCCCTCAAGCCCCTTCACGGGCGGCGCGATACTGGGAGACCGCCTGCGTATGCAGGACCACGCCGTTGAGGAGGGCGTATTTATCCGCAGCATGGGTTCGCGCGGCAACCTCGGAGGCGTCAGCCGCGGCACGCACGAAGGGGCGCTGATCCTCGACGCCTGTGGCTTCGACGTTGTGATAATCGAGACCGTCGGCGTTGGGCAGTCTGAGGTCGACATCGTGAAGATCGCGGACACCGTCTGCCTCATCCTCACGCCCGGCATGGGCGACGACGTCCAGATAATGAAGGCCGGTATCATGGAGATCGCCGACGTATTCGTCGTCAACAAGTCCGACAAAGAGGGGGCCGACAAGGTCGCCGCCGACGTTCAGGTGATGCTCAAAATGCTCGGCGAGCGCGAATGGGTGCCGCCGGTGGCGCTCGTCTCATCGAACAAAAATACCGGCATCGACGAGGTAAAGGATATTATCAAGAATCACAGCGCCTACCTCCACAACAGCGAAGAGGGCAAACGCCGCCGCTGGTCGCAGCTTGAGATGGAGGTCGAAGCGATCCTGAGGGGCGAAATATCGCTGCTCGTGGAAAACGCCTGGAAGGAGCGCCGGACTGATTCTCTGATGGATGAGCTCTCATCAAGAAAGGCCGACCCCTATACGCTCGCGGGCGAAATAATTCAGAAGGTTGTAAAATAAATAATCCATACGGAGGAACTGATAAATTATGAAGATAGCGGTAGCTTCGGACCACGCGGGATATGAACTAAAGGAAGAGATAAAAGAGAGCCTTGCTAACGCTGGGCATGAGGTACTCGACTGCGGCACAGCATCCGGCGACGTGCGCGTCGATTACCCCGATTGGGGATTCAAGGCCGCCGACGCCGTGGCGAGCCACAAAGCCGAGCGCGGCATCCTCGTCTGCGGCACCGGCATCGGCATGAGCATCGTCGCGAACAAGGTCAAAGGAATACGAGCGGCGCTCTGCCACGACCACTTCACGGCGGTCATGAGCCGCCGCCATAACGACGCCAATATCCTCGTGCTCGGCGCGCGCGTGCTCGGCTCGGACGTCGCCGAAGATATGGTCAAGGCGTGGCTCGCGGAGCCCTTCGAAGGCGGACGGCACTGCTTCCGGCTTGAGAAGATCAGCGCCTACGAAAACGAGAACTCAAACTCCCGCGAGGCGGCCTCCGGCGGCGGCAGGACCGTGGTCATCGACCACCCGCTCGTGCGCCACAAGCTCGGGCTCATGCGCAATAAAGAGACATCCTCAAAGGACTTCCGCGACCTCGTGCAGGAGGTCGCCGGACTCATGGTCTACGAGGTGACGCGCCACCTGCCGCTGGAAGAGGTGGAGATCGAGACCCCCGTCGCTAAGACGCGCGTATTCACCATCTCGGGCAAAAAGCTTGCGATCGTCCCCGTCCTGCGCGCCGGCCTCGGCATGGTAGAGGGCATCCTTAAACTCGTCCCCAACGCTAAAGTGGGACATATCGGCCTCTACCGCGACCCCGATACGCTGAAACCCGTCGACTACTACTGCAAACTGCCGTGTGACATTTCGGAACGCGAGATATTCGTCGTCGACCCGATGCTAGCCACCGGCGGTTCGGCGGCGGCGGCCGTCAGCCACATCAAGGACAGGGGCGGTAAAAAGGTCTCGCTCGTCTCGCTGCTCGCCGCTCCCGAAGGAATAGCCGCCTTCCACGAGGCTCACCCCGATGTGGATATATACACAGCGGCCGTCGACAGCCATCTCAACGATCACGGGTACATCGTCCCCGGACTCGGAGACGCGGGAGACAGGCTATTCGGAACAAAGTAATAATAAAGCCGCCCGACCGGTGGCTCCACAAAAATGAAAGGAATATAAATTGCTTTCAATCTATCTGTTTACGCTCTTAACCTTCCTCTGGGGACTGGTAGGCACGCCGATCGCGATCGCGCTGGCGCAGAAATTCCGCCTGCTTGACATACCCGGAGGAAGAAAGAAACATCACAACATCATGCCCCGCGGCGCGGGGCTTGTTCTGTGGAGCGGCTATCTCATGTGGGCCCTCTTCACCGGCAACCCCGGCGTCGAGGTGCCCTATATTGCTACAGGGGCTTCGGTGATCTTTATCGTCGGCTACATGGACGACATGCATCCGCTGCCGCCTCTGCTGCGCCTGATATTCCACCTCCTCGCCGCCGCCTGGGTCATCTATCCGCTGCCTGTGCCGCTGTGGCAGCGGCTGCTCTTCGTCCTCTGGATTGCGGGCGCCACCAACGCCTACAACCTCATAGACGGGATGGACGGCCTCTGCCTTACGATAACGCTCATCACCGCGCTCTGCGCGCTGATCGCGGGCGGCAGGGGAGTCTGGCTGCCCTTCGCGGGTCTGGTATTCGGCGTCCTGCTCTGGAACTTTCCGCAGCCGCGTACCTTTCTCGGAGACGGCGGCAGCACCCTTCTAGGATACATCTGTTCGTCGCAGCTTGCGTGGAGCATATTCCCGCATATCTTCGGGACCGGATTTATACACCTAGGCTTTATACTGCTCTTTCTTGGAGGCGTACCAGTCATGGACACGCTCGTAGCGATGACGCGCAGGGTGATCCACAAAAAGTCCCCCTTTGAGCCGGACAGGGGACACGCGCACCACAAGCTGCAGGATTTCGGCCTGCCCAAATTCGCAACGCTTATCGTGATGGGGTCGGCGCACGCGCTCATCATTGCCCTTGGCATGCGCCTTATGGGGCTGCCGGTATTCAAATTCTTTTAACATATAAGGAGGCGCCGTAATGGACAAGAAAAAAATAGTATGCGTCATAGGGACAAGACCCGAGGCCATAAAAATGGCCCCCGTCGTTATAGCGCTGGTGAAACAGGACTACTTTGACGTGAGGATACTGGCCACGGGACAGCACGCGGCCATGCTCGACCAGGTGCTTGACTTCTTCAGCCTCACGGCGGACAGGAATCTGCACATCATGAAGGAGCGCCAGACGCTCGATTACATAACATCGTCGGTGCTCACCGGCGCGGGCGAATATTTTGACGAGGTCAAGCCGGCGGCTGTACTGGTACACGGCGATACGACGACCACCTTCGCGGCGGGGCTCGCCGCCTTTTACCGCAATATTCCCATCGGCCACGTCGAGGCGGGACTTCGCAGCTGGAATATGAGGCTGCCCTTCCCCGAGGAGATGAACCGTGTCCTCATCGATAAGATCGTGACCTGGGGCTTCGCACCGACGGAGCTCGCGGCTGACAACCTCAGAAAAGAGGGGCTGCCGGAGAGCGGCATAAGCGTCACGGGGAACACAGTGATCGACGCCCTTTTCTATACTGTCGCCGCCCAGACCAAGCCGGAGTGCGAAGAGCTCCGGGCCCTGCCTGAGGGCGCGCCCTTCGTCCTCGTCACGGCCCACCGCCGCGAATCATGGGGAAAACCGCTTGAAGATATCTGCCGCGCCCTCGTGGGGATACTTGAGAGCCACCCGGAGCTGTGGATGGTCATTCCGATGCACAAAAATCCCGCCGTCCGTGAGATAATACATAAATACCTCGACGGCAGGGAGAAGGTCATTCTCTGCGACCCGCTCGACTATCCTGACTTTGTCTGGGCGATGAACGCCTCAAAGTTTATCCTCAGCGACAGCGGCGGCGTGCAGGAGGAGGCCTCGGCGATAAAAAAGCCGGTGCTCATCCTCAGAGACGTCACGGAGCGCCCAGAGGCGGTGGAGCACGGCAGCGGTCTGCTTGTAGGCGTCGACCGTGAGAAGATACTCGGTACGGCGCTCGAACTGCTGAACGACCCGGCGATGATAGCCGAAATAGAAAA
Organism: Cloacibacillus porcorum; assembly: GCF_001701045.1. Taxonomy (GTDB): domain Bacteria; phylum Synergistota; class Synergistia; order Synergistales; family Synergistaceae; genus Cloacibacillus; species Cloacibacillus porcorum. Next base: position 1,794,501 of record NZ_CP016757.1, on the reverse strand, counting down.
GAGATGCGCGGCGCAGCCTTTCGGAGACGGCACGGCCTCGATCAAGATAGCAAATACTCTAAAGGAGAGTCTGCGGGACTAGATGGAAACTCACGGATTGAAAAAATTGGCAGAAAAAATGATCATACGCGGCGGCAAAAGGCTCAGCGGGACCATATCCGTCCAGGGAGCCAAGAACGCCGCTCTGCCTGTAATGGCGGCCTCCATCCTCCTGAAAGGGGAGTCGCTGAAGCTGGAAGGGGTCCCCGACCTCTACGACATACACACGATGTGCGATCTGCTGCGCCATCTCGGAGCGAAGGTGGACTTTAACGACCACTGCATGACCATAGACGTGCCGGAGGAGCTCAACTGCGAAACGCCGGTGGAGCTTGTGCGCAAGATGCGCGCCTCCTCGCTCGTACTCGGCCCGCTTGTCGCGAGATGCGGCCGCGCGCTGCTCCCGCTGCCGGGAGGCTGCGTGCTCGGCAGCCGTCCTCTGGACTTCCACCTCAAGGGACTTGCGAAGATGGGGGCGGAGATAGAGCTCAAGGGCGGTGCGGTGACGGCAACCGCCGGACGCCTCAAAGGGGCGACGATAACGCTCGACTTCCCCTCGGTGGGGGCCACGGAAAACCTTATGATGGCGGCGGCCCTCGCGGAGGGCACAACCTTCATCGAAAACGCCGCGAAAGAGCCAGAGATCGTGAACCTCGCGGAGATCCTGCGCCTTATGGGCGCCCCAGTAAAGGGCGACGGCACGGAGACGATCCGTGTCACGGGCATGGATTCGCTCCATTCGGCGAGCGGCGAGATCATTCCCGACCGCATAGAGGCGGCCACCTACCTCATGGCCGGCGTGATCACCAACGGCAGCGTCACCGTGAAGGGCATCTCGGCGAATTACATGGAGGCGATACTCAACAAGCTGCAGGAGGCCGGCGTCGAGATCGACGTCTTCGGCAGCGAGATTACGGCGAAATGGGTCGCCCCCCTTAAGGGCGTAACGATCAAGACAATGCCCTATCCAGGCTTCCCAACGGATACGCAGCCGCAGCTGATGGCGGTGCTGACCCTCGCGGGCGGCACCAGCGTCGTCCATGAGAGCGTCTTTGACTCACGCCTGCTCCACATCAACGAATTTAAGAAGATGGGGGCCAAAATCGAAGTTCAGGACAACATCGCGATCGTCACCGGCGTCGGCAAACTCAACGGTGCGGAGGTCCATTCTTCAAATCTCCGTGCTGGAGCGGCGCTGATCCTGCTCGGCCTCGCCACCGAGGAGGAGACGATGATCTGCGACCTCCAGCACGTCTGGCGCGGTTACGAGGGGCTGGTGGACAAGCTGCGCGCCCTTGGAGCGGATATAAGCTTTGCCGAATAACGGAATAATAGAGGAGTGTGCGGAATGGCTGAAGACAGACAGCCTCTGATACCAAATGTAAAAACATCCGCCTTCGTTGGCGCGGCGGGCACCGGCAAAAGCCAGAGGGCCCAGCTCGTCGCTTCGTTGGTTGACGCCGATTACATAATAGACGACGGGCTCGTGATCCATAAGGGCAGCATCGTCTGCGGCAAAAGCGCCAAATCGGAGAGGAACCAGGTGAGCGCCATCAGGCGCGCCATCTTCGAGTTCGACGACCACCGCAAAGAGGTTATCGACTACTTCCGTTCGGCCGCCCCCTGTTCCGTGATGGTCATCGCCACCTCTGACAACATGGCGATGCGGATACTGCGCAAGCTGAAACTGCCCGCACCGGAGCAGATAGTCCACATAGAGGACGTCGCGACGCCGGAGGAGATACTGAAGGCGCGCCGTGAACGTTTCAGCAAAGGGCAGCACGTCATACCGGTATCCCATGTGCTCGTGCGCAAGAATTTCGCTGGCAAGCTCGTAGGCCAGCTGCGGGTATTCTGGAAATCAAAGGACAAGCACGAGGGAGAAAAGACTATCGTGCGGCCGCCGTTCAGCTTCTACGGCAACGTCCACATCGAGACGGAGGCCATCGAGGAGCTCGCCTCGTTTATCGCCAGCCGCACGGCGCAGGTAGCGAAGGTCAACGAGGTCAAAGTAAGCCCCGAAGAGGAGGAGTCGCTTCGCATCGAGATGAAACTTACGGTGACGCTCGGCGATAAAAAATTCCTCAGCATTGCAAATCTGGTAAAAGAACGCATAGCGGTGAGCCTGCGCTACTTCACGGGGCTCGACGTAAAAACTGTAGACGTAGTTATCGCGGAGGTTCAAATATGACGGCAAATGAAGACATACTGCTCAGGCTGACCCCAGAAGAGAGGGCGGCGATGAAAAAGACACTCTGGGAGGAGACGAAGGCCAACACCCTCGCCTGCCGTGCCTGTCCGCTCGCGGCGACGCGGACAAAAGTCGTCTTCGGCGACGGCGACCCCGATACAAAGCTGATGTTTATCGGCGAGGGACCCGGAGCCGACGAAGACACGCAGGGGCTGCCCTTCGTCGGCAGGGCCGGACAGCTTCTTACCCAGATACTCACCGCGGCGGATATCAGCCGCAAAGACGTCTATATAACAAACATCGTGAAATGCCGGCCGCCGGAAAACCGCGTGCCGACGCCCGCGGAGACGGTGATCTGCGACAAACACCTGCAGACCCAAATAATGCTGATAAACCCCGCGCTGATGGTACTGCTCGGAAACACGCCTGCGCGCTGGATACTGCAGACGAGCGAAGGTATTACGAAGCTCCGCGGACGCTGGTTTGAATGGCGCGGAATCGCCGTCATGCCGATGTTCCATCCGAGCTACCTGCTGCGCAACGCCAGCTCTAAAGAGGGCAGCCCCAAACACCTGACCTGGCTGGACATCCAGGAGGTCAAGCGCCAGTGGGACGCCGTCAAAGCGACCGGTTCGATAAGCGGCATCAAATTCGGCTAGGACAGACGACAACGACATGGAAAAGAAAAAACTCGAACACGTGGCAATCATCATGGACGGCAACGGGCGCTGGGCAAAATCCCGGCATCTGCCGCGTGTCATGGGCCACCATGCCGGAGTGCGGGCCGTGGAGCGCACCGTGCGCGCCGCAAAGGATCTCGGAATACCCTATATCTCACTCTACGCCTTCTCTACGGAGAACTGGAAGCGCCCCAAGGGCGAGGTGCTCGGCCTCATGGGGCTCTTCCGCTACTATATGAGCTCAAAGCTCAACGAACTATGCAAAGAGGAGACCCGTATGCGCTTCGCGGGAGACCTCGCGGCGCTGCCGGAGGACATCCGGCAGATACTGCGAAACGCCGAAGAAAAGACGGAAAAGTACACGGAACGCCAGCTTATAGTCTGCCTGAACTACGGCGGACGTAAAGAAATTATAGACGCTATAAATAAAATAACTGCCCAAAATCCACAGGCGACGGTAACCGAGGAGATGCTGCGGGAGAACCTTTACCTGCCGGACATCCCTGACCCCGACCTCATCATCCGCACCAGCGGTGAGCTGCGCCTCAGTAACTTCTGGCTTTGGCAGAGCTCTTACAGTGAATACTATTTTACGGACAAATATTGGCCCGATTTCAATAAAGAAGACCTTGAGGAGGCTGTCAAAGATTACTATGAAAGAGAACGCCGTTATGGAAAAGCTTAAAGAATTTTTCCGCTCCAGCCCCGACCTGCAGCTGCGGGCATTCAGCAGCATATTTATCGTACTGGCGGTAATTGGAGGAATTGTCCTCGGAGGACACATCTGGAGCGCGATCGTCATCCTCATCGCGATGCTCTCGCTCTGGGAGTTCTACAAACTGCAGTCGGCAAAGCTCAGCACCTCGCCGGCGCTGATCATGGTTTCCGGGCTCTTTATCCTGCTCGGCACAGCCTTCGGCCTCATGAGCATCGCGACCATCCTCTGCTCAATTTCGGCGATAGCCTTCATCGCGCTCTTTCTTGAGGTGCTGAAGCGCCAGGTCTCGGGAGAAAGCAACGCGCTCGTGACCATGGGAGCCACCGTGGCCGGTATCGCCTACGTCGTGCTGCCGTGGTCCTTCATGATCCTCATACGCTCGCGCGAGCTCGGCGCGATGTTCCTCATCACGCTCTTCTTCTGCACCTGGAGCTGCGACGTCGCAGCCTATTTCGTCGGCAGCCATCTGGGCAGGAACCTTCTCTGCAGCCAGGTCAGTCCCCACAAGACCTGGGAGGGCTTCCTCGGCGGGGCGGCGGCTAGCTTCATGTGCGGCGGCCTTTTGGCGCTCCTCTTTTCCTTCCCGCCGATGCCGCTGCTGCTGATGGGGCTGCTCTGCGGGATAGCGGGACAGCTCGGCGATCTTGGCGAATCGGTGCTCAAACGCGAGGCCGGCGTCAAAGACACCGGCTCGATAATCCCCGGACACGGCGGACTGCTCGACCGATTTGACAGCATTCTCGTCAATGGTACGCTTGCGTTCGTCATATTTGAGCTGGTAGGATAACAAATGAAAAAGATCCGCCTTGCGGTAACGGGAGCCACCGGCAGCGTCGGCGGCGCGGTACTTGATATCTGCGCCCGCTTCCCGCAGTTCTTTGAGATAAGGGCGCTGGCGGCCAAAAGCAACGCGAAAAAACTGACGGAGCTTGGCCGAAGGCACGGCGCGAAGCTGCTATGCCTCACGGAGCCGGAAGATAAAAACTGGCGCGAAGAGGGCTTTACCTGCCTCTCCGGCGTCAATGGGCTCACGGAGATGGTGGAGGAGCCCTCCGTCGACCATGCGGTTTTCGCCTCGTCGGGCGTTGCCGCGATCAAGGCGCTGCAAAAAGCCCTTATGCGCGGTATCGACGTCTCCCTAGCGAATAAAGAAAGCATCGTCGTCGCGGGGCCCTGGGTGATGCCATTAATAAAGCGGGCAGATCAGCTGCGCCCCGTGGACAGCGAACACAGCGCCGTCTGGCAGTGCCTGCGCGACGCTCCGAAAGAGGAGGTCTCGCGTATCTGGCTCACGGCCTCGGGCGGCCCTTTCCGTGACTACAGCGCCGCACAGATGGAAGGGGTGACGCCGGAGGCGGCGCTCAACCACCCCGTCTGGAAGATGGGGCCGAAGATTACCGTCGACAGCGCCACGCTGATGAACAAGGGCATCGAATGCATCGAGGCGATGCAGCTGTTCGGCCTGCCCGCTGAGAGGGTCGGCGCTCTCATACATCCACGCTCTCAGGTACATGGGATGGCGGAGTTCATTGACGGCACCGTCAGGCTGCTGCTCTCGCAGGCGGACATGAGGCTGCCCGCGGCGGCGGCCATCGCCTGGCCCAGGCGTTTGCCGCTCGCCGAGAACGCCCTGCCGCCCATCGAGCCGAAAGACTGGGACCTTTGCTTCCGGGAGATAGACGAGAAACTTTTTCCCTGCTTCGCGCTCGCGCGCGAGGCGGGACGGCTCGGAGGAGCCTACCCGGCGCTGCTTGTGGGAGCCGACGAGAGCGCCGTCAGACATTTCCTCAATCACGAGATATCGTACCGTGCCATCGCGGAGATCATCTCGGAGGTGCTTGAGGCCTGCGGCGAAAAAACGCCGCAAACGCTTGAAGAGGCTGTCGCCCTCGTCGAAACGGGCGAAAAGATGGCGGACAAGATATGTAGAGACCGGAGGAACAGATAATTGATAAGTATCATTTCGTTTTTGATAGTAATAGGAATATGCGTGATGTCGCACGAGGGCGGCCACTACTGGGCGGCCCGCTTCCGCGACGTCATGATACACGAATACTCGTTCGGTATGGGGCCGGTGCTCTGGAGACGGCGCAAGGGCGAGACGCAGTACTCCTTCCGCGCCTTTCCCATCGGCGGATTTGTGAAGCTTGAGGGTGAGGACGCCGGAGAAGATGGAGAAGAAAAGCCGGCTGACTACGACCCCAAACGTTCGCTGGCCAATAAAAAACCCTGGGAGCGCATCCTGATAATCGGCGCGGGAGCGTCCGTAAACATCGCCCTCGCCTGGCTGCTGACGGCGGCCTACCTCAGCGGTTACGGCGTCTACAACATGGAGACGCCTAAGCTGGGAAACATCATGGAAGACACCCCGGCCTACAGCGCGGGGCTCAAAAGCGGCGACGTCATCAGGAGCATCGACGGCAAAGAGCTTAAAAACTGGTCGGATATCAGAAAAAACATCCAGGATAAAGACAAAAAGGGAGACCGTTTTGAAATCACCGTCGACCGCGGCGGTGAGGAGAAAAACTTCACGGTCGACGTGCCGGTAGACAAAGAGGCCGGCGGCCGCCTGCTCGGCGTACAGCCCTCTCACGAAAAATACCCCGTCGTAAAGGCGCTCGGCACGGCTTTCACCTACTCGTGGAAGATGAGCGTGGAAATACTGAGCGGCCTATGGATGGCGCTCACCGGACAGATAAAGGCCGACGTCACCGGCCCCGTGGGCATCGCGACGATGGCGGGGGACGCCTTCCGCGAAGGATTCTGGACCTTCATCGCCTTCCTCGGCGTGATAAACCTCAACCTCGGCCTGCTCAACCTGCTGCCATTCCCGGCACTCGACGGCGGGCGGATAATCTTCATCCTTGTGGAACTGGTGACGCGCCGCAAAGTACCGGAAAGAGTGGAGACTATGATACACTACGCGGGCTTCATCATCCTGCTCGCGCTGATCTTCCTCGTCACCGGCAAAGACATCTACAGACTTATACACTAGGAGCTGATTCGTCATGGGCAGCAGAAAAAGCGTCTCTATCGAAGGGCTGAAAATCGGAGGCGGCGCGCCGGTACGCGTCGAAAGCATGCTGAAAACGCGCCTCACGGATATCGCAGGCGGCGCTGAAGAGACGGCGAAACTCGCCGCCGCGGGCTGTGAGCTCGCAAGAGTGGCGCTGCCGGAACAATCTCTCGCCGCGCCCTTTGCGGAGCTCATCAAAAAAAGCCCTCTGCCGCTTATGGCGGACATCCACTTTGACCACAGACTCGCCCTCGCGGCCCTCGGGGCGGGCTGCCGGGCTATCAGGATAAACCCCGGCAACATGAGCGGCTCCGCCGGACTTGCCGAGGTGACCGCCGCCGCGAAAGACCTGGGGGCCGTCATCCGCATCGGAGCCAACGGCGGTTCCCTAAACAACGCACAGCTCGAAAAAACAGACGGCGACAGGGGAGCGGCGCTCGTGCTGGCCGTCGAAGAACAGCTCAAAATGCTTCTGGAAAACAAATTTGAAGACATCATAATCTCCGCGAAATCCTCCTCGGTGGAGGAGACGGCGCGCGCGAACGCCATCCTTGCCAACCGCTGGCCCTTCCCGCTCCACATCGGCATCACCGAGGCGGGGTGCGGCAATTCCGGGATCGTCAAGGGCGCGGTCGGCATCGGCCTGATGCTCGCGCAGGGAATCGGCGACACTATCCGCGTCAGCCTCACCTCGCCTGGCGCGGAAGAGGTCGAGACGGGCTACAACATACTTCAGGCCCTCGGACTGCGCAGCAGGGGATGGCAGCTCGTCAGCTGTCCCACCTGCGGCCGCCGCCGCATCGAAGTCGCCGCGCTTGTAGAAAAACTCCGCGCGATCATACCGCCGACGGCGAACAAAGGCATGACCATCGCCGTAATGGGCTGCGAAGTGAACGGACCGAAAGAGGCCTCCGGGGCCGACTTCGGCGTCGCCGGAAGCCCCAACGGCTTCATCGTCTTCAAAAAGGGCGCCTTCCTCTGCCGCGGCGAAATGGAAGATTTTGAAAAAATCATCCGCGAACAGATTGTGATTTACTAAACTTAGCCAAATATAAAGTTTAACTATCCTTTGTGAAAAAACATGTTGACGAAATGGGGATAAAAATATAAGATAGTCATGTAGTGTTGGTATTTCAAACTTTTTACCTTCTCAGCGCAAAAAAATTATTGCAACATAAGTTTTAATAAAAACTTAGGAGGTGTAAAAATGAACCAGGAAAGCCAATTTAGTGTATTCTCCGAGACAGGGCCGCTCCGACAGGTAATGCTTCACAGGCCCGGCAAGGAGATCGACCGGCTTACCATTGAAAACATGGACGAGCTTCTTTTCGACGACCTTCTCTGGCTCGCGCAGGCACAGAAAGAGCATGACAACTTTGCCGAAATACTGCGAAAAGAGGGGACCGAGGTCCTCTACTTCAGCGACTGCCTCGCGCAGGTTATGGACTCCGTAGAGGTCCGTGAACAGCTCATCAAGGATGTATTCAGGTTCGAGTGCCTTGACCGACGACTTTCGGAGGCCTTCATAACGGAGCTGATGAACATACCGTCAAAAGAGCTGGCGGATCATCTCATTGAAGGCTACACCAAAAAAGAGGTCAGAGAGATCTGCAAATGCAGTTTGAGCTTAGTTTCATCCGTTGACAACGGCAGTGATTTCATTATCCACCCAATCCCAAACCTTTACTTCCAACGCGACCCAGCAATGACCGTGGCAAACGGCATCATAATCGGACAGATGACCTTTGAGGCCCGCCGTATTGAGCCGCTCTACTGGAAATACATCGTCGGCCACCACCACAGATTCAAAGGAATGCAGATACTGTTCGGAGACGCGCCCGACGAAGTATGGCCGCAGAAAGTCGAGGGCGGAGACCTGCTTGTGATCTCCGGCGACACCATGGCTATCGGCGTATCGCAGCGCACCGCGCCGACCACCGTTCAGCGTATCGGCCGCAACCTGGCCTCGCGTACCCCGATTAAGCGCATCTTCGCCTTTGAGATCCCCAAAGAGCGTTACTGCATGCACCTCGACACTGTCTTTACGATGGTCGACCGCGACGCCTTCTGTATCTACCCGCCGATCCTCGAGTCGCTCAAAGTCTGGCAGCTCGACTACAGCGACGAGGGCCGGCTCGTCAGCCTGGAACAAAAAGAAAACTGGCAGCGGTCGGTCGCCAACGCGCTGGGCTACGACGATCTGCGCCTCATCAAAATGACGGCGCGCGACAAGGCCGAGATGGCGCGCGAACAGTGGCATGACGGCTGCAACACCTTCGCCGTCGCCCCCGGAAAAGTCGTCACCTACAACCGCAACATCAACGCCACAAAGATACTCAGGGACAACGGGATAGAGGTTCTTGAGCTGGAAGGGCCGGAGCTCGGCAGGGGACGCGGCGGCCCGCGCTGCATGTCCATGCCGCTTAACAGGCTGCCAATATAGGATTGTAAAATATAGTTGATATTAAATTATTCAATAAAAAGCTATTTACAATTCTCTAAAAGACGGTAAAATATACAGCCTAAAATAAAAGAAATATCAAACTTGAAGGGAGCAATCATCTATGCCTGTGAATCTTCGCAACCGCCATCTTATTTCGCTCAAGCATCATACCCCTGAAGAGATCAACTATCTGCTTGACCTCTCAACGGACCTCAAGAACAAAAAACGCGCCGGGATAAAGGGCAACCTCCTCGAGCGCAAAAACGTCGCGCTCATCTTCGAGAAGCCCTCGACCCGTACACGCTGCGCCTTTACCGTCGCCGCCATAGATGAGGGCGGACATCCCGAATACCTCGGCAAGAACGACATCCAGCTTGGCCACAAAGAAGACGTCGCGGACACCGCCCGCGTCCTCGGACGCATGTTCGACGGCATCGAATTCCGCGGCTTCAGCCAGCAGGTCGTCGAGGACCTCGCGAAATACGCCGGCGTCCCTGTGTGGAACGGCCTCACCGACGACTACCACCCGACACAGGTGCTCGCCGACTTCCTCACCATCCGTGAGAATTTCGGCCGCCTCAAGGGCATCAAGCTCGTCTACGTCGGAGACGGACGCAACAACGTCGCCAACTCGCTGATGATCGGCGCCGCGAAGATGGGTATGCACTTCGTTATCGGCTCGCCGAAGGAGCTCTTCCCCGATCCCGCCCTCGTCGCCGAATGCGAGCAGATCGCGAAAGACTGCGAATCCGGCGCGACGATAACCGTCACCGATGACCCCAAGGCCGCCGTCAAAGGCGCGGACGCCATCTACACCGACGTCTGGGCCTCCATGGGCGAAGAGGCGAAGGCCGCCGAGCGCAAGGCTCTGCTCAAACCCTACCAGGTCAACAAAGAGCTCATCGAGGCCACCGGCAACGACGACGTCATCTTCCTGCACTGCCTCCCAGCGGTAAAGGGAAACGAAGTGACGGAAGAGGTATTTGAGTCGCGCCACGCAAGGCAGTTCGACGAGGCCGAGAACCGCATGCACACCATCAAAGCGGTGATGGTCGCCAGCATCGGCAACTTCTAGAAATCGGCGTTTATACGCGCCGTCTGCGTCATAACCTGCCCCCTGAGTGTCCTCGCCGTATGAAAATACGGCTCCGGTACTCAGGGGGCAAATTATTTAGCATCCAGTACGTCTAAACGCCGATTTATTTTCTGTAGGTGGAAAAAGTAATAAAAAAGTGGTTTTGTTTTGGTTTGTAATGCTGGGCCTGAGCCGGCATCCAGTGGTCCAAAAGTCTCTGGACACCGGCTCGGTGGCCGGTGTGACAAAACAAAAGCTGAATGACGGTTTACGTTCTTAGAGCCTTCCTTTTTAGGAAGGTGGATCGCCGCCGCTTTTGCGGCGAGACGGAAGGAGTGCTGCTCTGTTTGGCGCGGAAAGCCGCGGCAGATACTAAGGTCAACTATAGAAAACATCTGTACAGCTCCGGCCTTCCCCTTCCCGGTATCCGATCCTCGCAGGGGACCTTTGTCTGGCAGAGGCCGCAGGCGTAGACCTGAAATCCGCGGTCTTTGAAGAACTCGACGCATTCTCCGTGCAGAAAACTTTCGCATTTTTTCTTGTCGTGTCCCTCCCTGGAAAGCGCGCCGGCGGGGCATCTGCTGATGCAGAGGCCGCAGAGGCCCTTGGCGAACCAGGGGCAATATTCGTGGATATCGGCGTATTCGCGCGGCGTAGGCGGCAGCTGCGCCCCGATGACGATAGAGCCGCACCGGTGGGCTTTGCCGAGGGGCGTGATAAGCCCGTCGCAGAGACCGAAGGTGCCGAGCCCCGCCGCATAACAGGCATGCCGCTCCGACCAGTTCGAGGCGATATAATACTTTTCCGAACGGAAACGCCTCACCTCGGCCGGATGACCCATCGGAAAGACGGCCTCTATCCCTCTCTCCGCGAAGAAATTCTCCAGACGCCGTCCCAGCGAAATATAAAACCTTTCTCCCTCCAGCTTGGCGCGCCCCCACCTCTCGGATGGAAGGCTGCGGCACGCCGAGTTTTTTCCGCGTGTGGCGGCGGTCTGCGGCAGCACCCAGCAGAGAACGGTAAGCTCTCCCGCGCAAGCCCCGGACGAAGGATAAATGGTACGGAAAAGTTCCCGCGGCGTATAACAGGGAACGTCGGCGTCGTGGCGGAATTCTTCAAATATGGGGTCGTCTCCCGAGGCGCAGCCGAGAATGAAATTATCCCATGCCGGCAGCCGTTCACAGCCCCCGATATTGTTCTCCGGGGAATCCAGTTCGCGTGAAAAAAAATCCAGTATTTCCGCTTTCAGCTCTGAATACACGGCCATCCCTCCATAAAATTAGCGTTGTGACGCCATTATATCCCATCGACATTTTTGGGGACGCTTAGCGTGAAAATTTTCCGCGCCGGACGGCCCCGCTCGGCGGCGAAAAACGGACCGGAGATATACCGTCCGCCATTATCATGTACATTAAATATCGCCAAAGGCCGGTTCGGAGGCCGGAGCAGCAAAACAGGGGCAAACGGCGGGGCCTCTCTTTTGGCGGCAGGCACATCTGTACGCCGCGGCGGTTTCGTGCGCCCCGCCGCCTCTGTTCGCCGATGGTTCGCATCGTCAGGCCGCGATACCTCCGCGCGCCATACCGCGGCTTCGCTCTTTTCTTCCCCCGCCTGCCCCGTACACACCCCGTTTCAACCATTTTTTTATAAATAAAAATAACCGGAATATTTTTACAATGACCCGCTATATTTTTCAACATATTTACTGTATGATAAAGTGAATAAAACTGTCAAGGAGGTCAAGACCATGTACGAAACCGCAGTCGGCGCGGGAACAAAAGTAACTGAGGTTGCCCCCCCATAGGACTAACCGCAAGTTACAACTGACGGCATTTTTACTCTTACTGCTCCTCTCGGCGCTCGCCGCGCCCTCCGCCGCGCGGGCGGCGATAGCCCCCGTGGAACCGGCCTCGGACGACCATGGCGTATATCTGCTCTCCGAACTGGGCCATCTCCTCTGGTTCCGTGAGACGGTCAACGACGTCAGCGCGGACATCAAAGCGAAACTCATGAATGACATCGACCTCTCGGAGGGCGGCAGCCCCTCGCACTGGCCCCCGATCGGTTAATACAGGGATGAGACCCCCAACGGCTACGCCGGCAAATTCGACGGCGGCGGCTTCACCGTGAGCGGCTATATCGTCGCCTCCGCCGACGTGGTGAGCGCGGATGACGTCGGCGGCCTCGCCGCGGGTTTCTTCGGCCTCGTCGGCCAAAGCGCCGAGATCCGCGGTCTCACCGTCGGCGGCGTCGTCAGCGTTGACATTGGCAACAATACAGATAAAATCTATATCCACGCGGGCGGTATCGCGGGAACCAGCTACGGCACGATAACGGACAACGCCAACAGCGGCGAGGTCTCGGCCTCCGGCGACTCCAACGAAAACAACGCGGGCGGTATCGCGGGAACCAGCTACGGCACGATAACCAACAACGCCCACAGCGGAGGTACGGTCACAGCCTCGGGCGGCTCCGACAACTACGCAGGCGGCATTGCTGGATACAATGACTTGGGGAACATATCCAACAGCTGCTGGTTAGCCGGCGATCTTGAGGCGGTCGGCGGCGGCGATGGAAAAGGTTGTCACCACCGTCCTGCCCGTGGAGCGGACGCTCTCCGTGGAGATTGGCGGCTCCGTTCCAGCCCTCGTCTCCTACCCGGGTACAGCGGATGATATGACGGGCTATCTTTCCATCAGCGGCGATATCTCCGTCGCCTCGCCTGATATCGCCGGTATCTCTGACCGCTGGCCCTGCGCCGTCTCCGGCATAAAACCGGGCGTGACGGCGGTGAGCTTTGACATGGACCTGCGGGCCACCGATTTCAGCGACAAAAATAACCTCAAGCCGCTCGCCAGGAGCTGTGTTACAGACCCGCTCTCATTCACCGTCGCCGTCAGCGGCGTTCCCGTTACCGAAGTCAGCCTCGACCTCACAGAGCTGACGCTGAATATCGGGGAGAGCAAAACGCTCACCGCGACGGTAAAACCGGACGACGCGACATATAAAGCGGTCGCCTGGATAAGCTCCAATCCGGCGGTCGCCGCGGTGGACGATACGGGCAAAGTGACGGCGCTGTCGGCCGGCACAACTGTTATCACCGCGAAGGCCGGAGAAAAGAGCGCCACATGCACGGTGACCGTCGTCAAACAAAAGTCAGGCGGCTCCAGCCACGGCTGCGCCGCTGGACTGGGCGCGCTCTCCATGCTGACGCTGATACCGCTCTGGCTGAGAAGAAAGAGGTAGGATAAGAGAGATAAAGAGAGGAAAATAAGAGGCAAAAGAGGAAACAAGGGGCGCGGGCGAAAGGTCCGCGCCCCTTATCGTGCGCACGGCCCGCCGCGCTCCGACCAATCACGGAGGTTCGCCCGCTTTTTCAAACCTCTAAAAGCAAGCCGCGAAAACACCAGCCCCGTGGATACGAAGTATAGATAAACCACCGTTAAAGATAAATCAGACGGGAAAAGAGATAAATAACGATTTATCATTTCCCTTATCGAAGGTAAGTAACGGTTTAGCTTTTGACTTGCCCTTTTAGCCTCCCTCTCTGAGGGAGGTGTCGGCCGCCTGCTTTTGGCGGCTGACGGAAGGAGTGTTGCTCTGTTTGGTGCGGAAACCGCGCCAAACAGAGCCCGCGGCAAAAGCCGCGGGAGAACCAAAGGTCAACTCTCCCTCAGTCTCGGCGAAAAAACATCGTCGAGCCAGCTCCCTCACATGAACAGAGGGCGCCTTTAAGGGCAAAGTCAAAAGATAAAGCGTTATTTATTCCTTGCACCGTCGAAGCTAATCCGCTATTTACCGCTTTCCCAACCCAAAGGAAATCGGCGTTTATACCTTTATTCTGTCACTCGCATCTAAAATAATGACGGCGCTGTGGCTTTTGTGATAAAATATGCTTTGCACAAAATTTGCTGGCGTTTGAAAGTGAGGCACGCGGAATGGAGATCTATCGGAACCCGGAAAAGATAACGCGCTTTCTGGTAAGCTGGATAAAGGAAAAGTTCGGCGTCGCCGGAGCTAAGGGCGCGGTCCTCGGCATCAGCGGCGGGATCGATTCCGCGGTGCTCGCGGCGCTTCTCGCCAAGTCGCTGGGGCCTAATAGGGTTATCGGCGTGATTATGCCCTGTTACAGTATGCAGGTAGACGAGGATTACGCGAGGCTGCTGGCAGAGGCGATAGGAATAAGGACGATGAAGGTCGATCTCTCATCATCCTACGACACGCTCAAGAGAGAGATCGAAAACTCACTTCCAGAACTCGGCGGACTTTCCGCCGCCAATATTAAACCCAGATTACGAATGACTACGCTTTACGCAATAGCCCAACAACATGGGTACCTTGTCTGCGGCGGCAGCAACAGGGACGAGATAACTTTCGGATATTTTACCAAATACGGCGATTCCGGCGTCGACCTGATGCCGATCGCGGATCTCCTGAAGGGCGAGGTTTGGGCCGTCGCGAAACATCTCGGCGTGCCGCGTGAAATCATCGACCGTCCTCCGACGGCGGCGCTCTGGGAGGGGCAGACGGACGAGGCGGAGATGGGGCTCACCTACGAAGAGCTTGACCGTTATATCGCCACCGGCGGGGCCACGGAAGAGGCAAAGCAAAAAATTGAAGCGGCAGTTAAGAGATCGGCGCACAAAAGAGCCTTTGCGGCAATGGCAAAACTGCCCGAAAATCTTTAATTTAAAATTTCAAATTAAACTATGAGGTGATTTTTTTGTCAGGACATTCACATTGGTCTGGTATCAAACACAGGAAGGCGGCACAGGACGCCAAGAAGGGCGTGGCCTTTCAGAAGCTGGTAAAGGACATTATCGCGGCGGCGAAAGAGGGCGGCGGCGACCCCAACAGCAACTTCCGTCTTAAGGTCGCCATAGAGCGCGCGAAGGCAGGCAACGTCCCCGTCGACAATATTGAGCGCGGTATCAAGCGCGGCACGGGCGAACTCGGCGGCCCGATGGAGGAGATATACTACGAGGGTTACGGCCCTAACGGCGTGGCCGTGATGGTGCAGGCGATGACGGACAACAGGAACCGCACCGCTCCCGATATGCGTTCGCTTTTCTCAAAGAGCGGCGGTTCGATCGGCGAAATGGGCTGCGTGGCCTGGAACTTCGACCGTAAGGGCGTCGTGGAGATTCTCGGCGAGGGTATCGACGAGGACGAGCTGATGATGGCCGCCCTTGAGGCCGGCGCGGACGACCTTGAGGCGGAGGAAGAGGGCTTTGAGGTCTCCTGCGACCCGAACGTTCTCTCCCAGGTGGCCCAGGCACTGCGCGAGGCCGGTTATAACGTGGGAACGATCGAGGTTCAGATGGTGCCGAAGAATACGGTGGCTATCGGCAATAAGTCGGACGCCGCGAAGATGCTCGCGATGATCGAGCGCTTTGAGGATCACGACGACGTGCAGGCGGTCTACGCGAACTTCGACATCCCGGACGAGATCCTGGCGGAACTTGACTAATCAAAGTAATAACGGCGCCATAAGAGCGCTTGGCATTGACCCCGGGCTCGGGACTTTGGGCTACGGGGTCGTTTCACAGTTGGGAAATTCGCTGATCTGCGAGAGCTACGGCGTCATCAAGACGCCGCCTAAGCTTTCGCTCTCTCAGCGCCTCTCATGCCTTTACAGCGAGCTTGGGACAAAGGCGAGGGAGTTCCCGCCGGATATGGTCGCGGTGGAGAAGCTCTTCTTCGGCAGAAACGTCACCACCGCGGAGATGGTCTGGCAGGCGCGCGGCGTCGTGCTGCTCTTCGCGGCACAGCTCGGCTTCGAGCCCTATGAGATAAAGCCCAGCGAGGTGAAGCTAGCCGTCTGCGGTTACGGCAACGCCGAAAAGGGGCAGGTGCAGGGGATGGTGGCCCATCTGCTCGGCCTGGAGAAGAACCCCAGCCCCGACGACGCGGCCGACGCGCTCGCGATAGCGATCGCGGGACTCGCGATGCGTAATTACGACCAGAACATTCTGAAAGGATATTGAGATGATAAATTACCTGCGCGGCACTCTTTCGTCATTTTCAAAGGAAAGCATCGTTCTCGACGTTTCCGGCTTCGGGATAGAGGTCTACCCGACAAAGGCGTTGCTGGCCTCCGCCGTGCTCGGCGAGGAGATGAAGTGCCACACCTATCTCCAGATAAGCGACGCGGGGCTTGCGATGTTCGGCTTCGCCTCTGAGACTGAGAGGGACTTTTTTCTTGAGCTGCTGCAGGTCAAGACGGTCGGGGGAAAGCTCGCAATCACGCTCATGCGTTATCTTGACATCGGTCATATCATCGAAGCGGTTAAAAACGGCAACATCTCGATGTTATCCGTACCAGGCCTAGGGGCCAAGAGGGCGGAACGTATCTGCTTTGAGCTTAAGCCTAAGATAGAAAAGAAGTTCGCCGGTATCGCCGCCGAAGCCGCATCTCCGGGTGCGACCTCTTTCGATTCGTTCGTTACGGACGCGC
Source organism: Cloacibacillus porcorum (assembly GCF_001701045.1). GTDB lineage: Bacteria > Synergistota > Synergistia > Synergistales > Synergistaceae > Cloacibacillus > Cloacibacillus porcorum. Next base: position 1,777,882 of record NZ_CP016757.1, on the reverse strand, counting down.
TGACGGGGCTTGGCTTCTCACACGGCGAATGCGCGCGCGCCATAGCGACGGCGAAGGCGCAGGCCGACGACGACGTACAGTGGAGCGAGGAGAGCCTGCTGATGGCCTCTCTGAGCATATTGCAGCGCAGATAGGGTAGGGAAATGGACGAAAATAACAGCATCCCCAATAAACTGATAGAGACGATGCGCTGCGGAAAGGAGGAGGAGATATCGACCCTCCGCCCGCAGGCGTTGAATGATTTCATCGGCCAAAGCGGCCTCAAGGACAAGCTGACGATCTTCATGACTGCTTCGATCCAGCGCGGCGAACCGCTCGATCATACTCTCTTTTACGGCCCTCCCGGCCTTGGCAAGACGACACTCGCGGGAATCATCGCGAAGGAGATGAAGGGCACGCTCCGCGTCACCACCGGTCCGGCGCTCGAACGCGCAGGGGACCTCGCGGCGATACTTTCAAACATCCAGCCGAACGACGTTCTCTTTATCGACGAGATACACCGCATGTCGGCGAATATCGAGGAGATACTCTATCCCGCGATGGAGGACTTTTCCCTCTCTATCGTCGTGGGCAAGGGCCCCCTCGCGCGCAGCATCCGCCTCGCGCTGCCGAAGTTCACGCTGATCGGCGCGACAACGCGCCTCGGCCTGCTCACCTCGCCGCTGCGCGCGCGCTTCGGCATCGTGGAGCAGCTGCATCTCTATTCGCCAGAGGAGCTGACGGCGATCGTCAAACGCGGCAGCGGCGTGCTTGGAGTAAGTATCGCCGACGAAGCGGCGGAGGAGATCGGCCTCCGCTCGCGCGGAACGCCGCGCGTGGCGCTGCGTCTTTTGCGCCGCGTGCGCGACGTCGCCGAGGTGAAGAAGGTTACGCTCATCGAACGCGACCTCTCGCGCTACGCGCTGGACATGCTTGGCGTCGACCCCGAGGGGCTTGACGAAGGGGACCGGAAGTTCCTCCGCGCGCTGATAGAGCTCTTTGACGGCGGCCCAGTGGGGCTGTCTACCCTCGCCGCGGCCCTCAACGAGGACGCGCAGACGATAGAGGACATCTACGAACCGTACCTTATCCAGAAGGGGCTGCTTGAGCGCACCCCGCGAGGCCGCAGGGCGACGCGCAACACCTGGGACTATCTCGGCATCCCCGTATCGCCGCATTTTATACAGATACAGCAGAGCCAGCTCAGCCTCTTCACAACGGAGGATGAGCTGCCATGAGCCAGCTTGGAAAGATGCTGGTCGCGGCGGGGCTACTGCTTGCAGCGGTTGGGGTAGTGCTAATTATCGCAGGAAAGCTGAACATTCCTCTTGGCAAACTGCCCGGAGATATTACATACCAGAAGAAAAATCTCACCGTATTCGCGCCGTTCGGGACGATGCTTGTCGTGAGCCTCATACTCACGCTGATTTTGAATATATTCTCAAGGTGGAAATAGTGAAAAGATATATCGTCACGCTGCTGTTCATACTCATCTTCTCGCAGGCCGCCGAGGCGCGCGACGTCCTGGTCCTGCTCAAGAGCGGCGCGCGCCAGTGCAAGATCGGCGGCACCTCGTACGTGATAAGGGTCGCCTCCGGCGGAGTGACGCCGGCGATCACCGGCTCCTTTTCGCTCTCATACGCTGGCGGCGGCTCTCTGAGCGCCGGCGCGGTGAGCTACGCCATGCCGGTCACAGTGACCTCTTCCTCTCCGATCATCATCGACGGAGTGAGCTATCACGGCTCGATTTTATTCGAGGCCTCCGGCTCAGGATTCAATATTGTAAATCAGGTGGACGTCGAGCAGTACCTCAAGGGAGTGCTGAAGGACGAAATGAGCCCGGCCTGGCCAGTGGAGGCCCTCAAGGCACAGGCGGTGCTGGCGCGCACCTACACGCTGTCGTCAAAGAAGCACGGTAAATATGACCTCTGCGCCCAGGTGCACTGCCAGAGCTACAGCGGCGTCGCCGGAGAGTCGCCTGCCATCGACGAGGCGGTCAGCGCGACAGGCGGCGAGCTTCTAAAGTACGGCGGCTCGGTGGCGCAGGTATTCTATTATGGAGACAGCGGCGGCTTCAGCGCCTCGTCAAGGGCGGTATGGGGCAAGGACATCCCCTACCTTCAGGCGCGCCCGGACCCCGTCTCTTACAGCAGCCCCAACGCAAGATGGCAGACGACGCTCTCCATGCAGCAGATATCAAGCAGCCTCGCCGCCGCGGGGATACAGGTTGGCTCAATATCGTCGATCCGTCCCTATTCGCGCGACGAGAGCGGCCGCGTACAGCAGCTGGAGATAAACGGCAGCGGCGGCAGGAAGCTCGTCACGGGAAGCCAGTTCCGTCTCGCGGTCGGCGCGGGGGTGGTGAAGAGCACACTCTTCGAGTTCGGCGCGGGAACCGTCTACACGCCGCAGGCTGCGCTTCCCTCCGCGCTCCAGAGTATCGCGCAGCGGAGCTATCCTGTAATTACCGACCGTTCGACGATGCCTGAAAAGGATGTAGATAAACTTTACTGGATGACGCAGAATAAGATATTTACCGTTCAGGAGCTCGTTTCGATGATTGGCAAAGAAAAGGATTATCCGAAGTTTATCGCCGAGGGCGAGGCTAGAATGAGCGGTAAAAAACTGCCCGCAGCGCCCGTGCGTCAGCCAGCGGCACAGCCGGTATATAACACGGCTGCGGGAGCCCCGCAGCTCTCGATGAACGGCGCCTCCGGCTCCTCGGTGACGATCTCCGGGCGCGGCTCGGGACACGGCGTCGGTATGCCACAATGGACGGCCAAGGCGCTGGCCGAGGCGGGCTGGAGCTACAGACAGATACTTGAATACTATTTCCCCGGCACGGCGCTGGAAAGAGGCTATTAAAAGATATGGAGAGAGACCTGACAAAGACGGCGGCCTACGATTATCAGCTTCCCAAAGAGCTGATAGCGCAGGACCCCGCGGAGCCGAGAGATTCGTCGCGGCTCCTTGTTGTACACAGGGAAAACGGCGGCACCGAGGATAGGATCTTCCGCGACATCACGGAATACCTTCACCCCGGCGACCTGCTGGTGATGAACGATACGCGCGTCCTTCCGGCGCGCGTGGAGGGCGTAAAGAATAACGAGGGCGGCGGCGGCGCGAAGGTGGAGATATTCTTCCTCAACCCAGGCGCGTCGGGCAACGAATGGACGGCGCTCGTCCGCCCCGGACGCAAGCTGCCGGAGGGGACGAGGGTGACGCTCGGCGGCGAAACGGAGGTCATCGTGGGAGCGAGGCTTGAGGACGGTCTGCGGACTATCATCTTCGCGCCCGAGGACGACCCGCTGGCGCTGATCCACCGCTTCGGCAGCACGCCGCTGCCGCACTACATAACGGATAGCCACGCCGACCCCGAACGTTATCAGACGGTCTATGCGAAGCGCGAAAAGGAAAATTCCGTCGCCGCGCCGACCGCCGGGCTGCACTTCACGCCGGAATTGCTCAAAAAACTCGCGGATATGGGCGTGCCGCATATCTTCATCACCTTACAGGTGGGGCTTGGCACCTTCCGCCCCGTAAAGGCCGAGAATATCGCGGAACATGTCATGCACACGGAATTCTGCGAAATACCGCCGGAGGCGGCGGCGGCGATAAAGGCGGCCAAAGAGAGAGGCGGACGCGTCGTCGCCGTCGGCACGACGGTGGTGCGCACCCTTGAATCATTCGCCCAGCGTTACGGCGAAATAGTCCCCGGCGTACTCGACACCAAGCTGTTCATCAGCCCCGGGTACCGTTTCCGGGTGATAGATGCCCTGATAACCAACTTTCACCTGCCGATGAGCACTCTGCTGATGCTCGTCTCCGCCTTCGGCGGATATGAGACGATGATGCGCGTCTATAACGAGGCGGTGGAGAAGCGTTACCGCTTTTTCTCCTTCGGCGACTCGATGTTTATAGAATGATAATAGGAAGGCAAAGACAATGACGACGATCATGTACGGTACCAAACACTGCCCCGACGTGCGCGCGGCGCTCGTGGAGATAGCGGATAAGGGGCTCGATATCGAATTCAGAAATTTCGACGACAGCGTGGCCTATCTCAAAGAATTCGTCCTGATGCGCGATAAGCGCGCCGAGTTCGCGGATAAGAAGGAAAACGGCTATCTGGGCATTCCCTGCTTCGTAACGGAAGATGGAAAGATCTTCTTTGAATTGAAGGATATACTTTAAATCAGCGTAAATCGGCGTTTATACGCACGACTAACTTCATAACTGAGGGCTTTGCAATGCTGCGGCAATATGGATAATTTGAAAGTGTTCCCGCCCTGTAGCGGGAACATTGCCTTGCAATCACCGCACTTTAGTGTGCCTCCGCTTGCCAAGCCCTCAGTTATTTCGTTATTCGCACGTCTGATGAACAAACTAGGCGAATCACACAAAACGCAAAATCAGCGTTTTGGTTCTCTGCTTATAAACGCCGATTTATCTTCAATATGCTAAAACATAAATAACGATTTAGCTTCGGCCCTATCGATAATAAACGGCGATTTTTTCTTACAGCCTCCCTCTCTGAGGGAGGTGTCGGCCGCCTGTTTTTGGCGGCTGACGGAAGGAGTGTTGCTCTGTATGGCGCGGTTTCCGCGACATACAGAGCCGCGGCAAAAGCCGCGGGAGGACATAAGGTCAACTCTCCCTCACCCCGCTTCGCGGGGAGCTCCCTCTGAGAGGGCGCCAAAATCTTTGGTAAATCGCTGTTTATCTATTCGCCACCCGATTTATCGGCTTCGCCTGCTATTGATGCGTTTGTCCGCATAAGGTATATCTTACGAATTTCGCAGTGCGGCAGGCGAAAATATTAAAAACGGGAGAGCGAAAATATCCGCCTCCCGTTTTTTCAGATCAGTTATCTTTTATTTTATCCTCTATGCGCTGAGCCAGCGCCCCATATTTGAGAGAAAGAGCCTGTATAGATGCGCCGCGACGGGGCCAGGGCGGCCGGAGCCGATCATGGTATCGCCCACGCGCACGACCGAGAGCACTTCGTTGACGGTGCCGGTGATGAAGGCCTCGTCGGCCTGTGCCAGCTCCTCTTCGCGCGGACAGCGCTCCTCGATGGAGAAACCGTTCTCCCGCGCGAGCGTGAGCACGACACTGCGCGTTACTCCGTCAAGCACCCTGCCCACGGGCGCAGTGACGATCTTTCCATCCTTGCAGAGGAAGAAGTTATTAGTCATCGCCTCGGTGATCTCACCATCCGGCATATAGAGCGACTCGTGGTTAACCTTATCGCCGCCGAGCGGTATGAGGGCGAAAAGGTAATTGATACTTTTGCAGAGCGGATAGGGACGCTCCATGCGGTTTGGTTCGAGCACCGCGCCCCGTCTCCGTTCCTCGTCCGGGGTCTTGTTTATCCCGCCGAAAAGGACAAAGAAGCGCGGCTCGGGAAAGGAGCCCTTGTTATTTATATCCCCGCCAGTTATGTAGGGGCGTACGAGCCCCTCAGCGGGGCAGCCCTCCATCCTTAACCCACCCTCTATAACCTCCGGCAGCTGGGGAAATATTTTTTCGGCAGAGATACCCGCCCGCCGCGCGCTCTCCGCGAAGCGTTCCAGGTGCATATCCATGCCAAATAATTTGCCGTCATAGATGCGTATCGCCTCAAAGACCGCGACGCCGCGCTGGATAGCCATGTCGGTGACGGGGAGACGGCATTCGGAAACCGGCGCGTATTTACCATCGATATAGCTGAGCGACATTCTCATACCACTTCCTTTTCTATAATACTAGATGTTATCAGTATAGGACAGCTATGCTCCGCTGTATCTAATATCTCCCTTTAAGCTCATTTATGACCAATTTAGCGCGAATTTAACCGATAAAAAATCCCGCGCCGCCATATGGTAATGGGGCGGCGCGGGATTTTTATTATTATTCTTTTAGCTCTTTTTAATGATAAAAGCCAGAGCCGGAAGCAGCAGCAGTACCAGACCCGCGCCCGTATTACAGCCGCTGGAAGATGAGCCGCGCGGCGTGTCCGGGTTGATCTCATCCGCCGGGTCGACGGGAGGATTGTCGGGGTCCACCTTATCATCGGCGGCAACCACCGCGAAGGGGATGACAAAGATATCCGCCGTGGCCGAGATACTGCCGTTTTTCACGGTCAATGTCGTGCGGCCGGGCTTCAGAGCCGTCAGCATGCCGTCCTCATCCACAAGCGCCACGGAGGCATCCGCCACCTCGTATTTGGTCCCGTCTTTTTTGTGCGAGACATTCTTCCTCTTTCCCGTGGAATAGCTCCCACTTATTGACAGACGGCGCGTCGTACCGGCGCTTATGAGAACGGGCGACTCAGGATAACATGAGAGCCCTGTCAGCTTTCCAAATACCGGCCCCTCGGCCTTCGTATTCCGGTTTTCCAAAAGCGACTCAAGCTCGCCGAGCTTCTGCGTAAATTCAGCGTCGGAGAGGCTGGAGAGCATGGCTCCGACGTTCCCTTTCACCGCCGATGGAGAGGACTGCTCCGGGAAGCGCAGCTGCGACCTCAGCGGTATCGGTTCAAAGGCGGAGACGGGACCGCAGAGCAGGGCGGCGACCCTTGACGCTACCGTGGCATCCGCGCCCATACCCATGTGCTGGCGGCCTTTGATGATCTCCGACTTATCACGGCTCATAACGCCATCCCAGAGGGCGCTGGAGAGGCCCACCAGACAATCGGAGTCCTCCGGCTCGAATCTGGGTCTGCCGCCGTTATTGTTATATCCGTCAAAGAGCGCGGGGATATCGTTATATATTTTCTCGTGCGTGTAGGGGGCGATTATTCCCTCTATAATCTTGCTGACCGCCCCCGGCATAATAAGCGCCTCGCCGGTATCGCCGGCGATCCGGTAGAGCGGCAGTCCGGCGGGGAGATTGTCGTTGAGCAGGCGCAGCTCAGAGCTGTTCAGCGCCAGGTCCTTTATGGCGCTCCCTTTGACGTTCATCCCCGCCCTGCCCATTATCTCAAAGACCTGTTCCATCTTTTCCCGGTAGTCGGGAGAGGTCGCGATCGTATCGTCGTGCAGCCAGAGAACGTCCTCCGTTACGTAGGAGGCGATGCCGGAGCCGGTATTCGGCGTCGCGAGCATGACTATGCGGCGCACCGCCCCCTGGTTGTAATTCTGGTTATTCCGGTAGTATCTGTTGAGAAAGAATTTCCGCGCCATCAGGCCGCCCATGCTGTGGCCGACCAAATCAACGCGCGTCGCCTCGATCTTCTTCATGCGTAGGTCGCGGATCATATTTTCGACGGCGCGGCAGAAGATATCGGCGCTTTGCGGCAGTACCTCCGACGGCCCCTGATCGCCCGGATATTCAAAATATCCGTGGTGCGTCCCATTGGCAAAGAGGGCTCCCGCGACTGTTTGTTCATCGTTGATATCTCCGAATGTCTCGCCGTCCGACCAGAGTCCGTGGACGAGCACCACGGGGGCGCGGTATATCTTTATCTCTTTGGAGATGCTTTCTTCACCCTGGGAGGCGGTGACGGTGATAGGGAAGAACTCCTGCGTATCGTCACCCGGCCATTCCTCGGGGGCGGTGAGCACGGCGCTGCCCTGATACTTGCCTGCCGCGCCGACCAGCTCAGTTTTAACGGTCAGCCTGCTGCCTAAGGCGGTTCTCTTTATATTTTCCAGGGCTGCGCCCGGCGGCAGATTCGCAGAGAGCGTAATGTCCTCCGGCCGCGGCGACTGCACGCGTATCACCAGACGGGCATTGCCGTCGGCGGCAATGCCAATGCGTTCTCGCACGGCAGGATTCACTTTGCCGATAAATTCCTCCGTCAGCGCTGTCTGGTGATTCGGTATATAGCTATAGCAGTCAGCGGAGAGGTTTTGAATGACGCCGCCAAGAACGTTGATACTCAAAGCAGCCTCGGCGCGCGCAGAGACGACCAGCAGGAACAGGGCGAAGATCAGCGGATAGGAAAGTTTTCTCATCTATAGGCCTCCGTTTTTCTATTCTCCGTCTAAGTTTGCGCCCGTAGGATATCTTTGTCAATCCGGCTCCGTGGAAAATTGCCGGAACTATCGCAATTGGCAGGGCCGTTTTCAATACTTTTATTCAACGCGGAACGCCTTAGCGCATGGGAAGAGATAAGCAGCGGTTTAGCTTCGACGGTGCAAGGAATAAATTACGATTTATCTTCGATGAGGAAAACTGTAAATTGCGATTTAGCTTCTGCCCTTGTAGCCTCCCTCTCTGAGGGAGGTGTCGGCCGCCTATTTTTGGCGGCTGACGGAAGGAGTGTTACTCTGTTTGGCGCGGTTCCCGCGCCAAACAGAACCCGCGGCAAAAGCCGCGGGAGAACCTAAGGTCAACTCTCCCTCAGTCTCGGCGAAAAACATCGCCGAGCCAGCTCCCTCACAGAGGGCGCCAAAATCTTTGGTAAACCGCTATTTATCTCTTTTTTCTGCCAGGGAGATCGGCGTTTATACGCGCCATACAAAAAGAGCGGAACCCCTAAGGAGCCCCGCTCTCAAGTATCTCTTTATAAACTCTTACTTATGTTTAGGCGACCTTTTCCCCGAGCTTGTAGACCTCTTCGACGGAGGTCGAACCGGCGTGGTAGGCGAGGGTCGTCGGCGTCTCGCCGTCAAGGACGACGAAGTCCGCCTGTTTTCCGGCCTCAAGGCTGCCCAGCTTTTTCGCGCGGTTTATCGCGTAGGCGGCGTTGAGCGTCGTCGCGGTGAGGGCCTCTTCCACCGTAAGGTCCATATTCATCACGCCGAGTCCGAAGATGAAGGGAACAGACTCACAGAAGCAGGAGCCGGGGTTGCAGTCGGTGGCCATCGCCACGGGCACGCCCCAGTCTATCATCTGCCGTCCCTGCGCGTAGGGCTTCTTAAGGCTGTAGGCCGTCGCCGGCAGCAGCACGGCGATAGAACCGGCCTTGCCCATCGCGCGCAGGTTATCCTCGCTCGCCGCGAGAAGGTGCTCCGCGGAACGGGTCGCCAGCTCCGCCGCGAGCCCCGCGCCGCCGAGGTCGTGGACTTCGTCGGCGTGAATCTTCGTGTCAAAGCCCATCGCCTTCGCCGCCTTCAGCAGCCTGCGGCTCTGATTGACGGAAAATACGCCCTCTTCGCAGAAGACGTCACAGAACTCGGCGATGCCCTGGGCCTTTATCTTCGGCAGCATATCGCCGATGAGTATCTCGTCGACAAAACGGTCGGCCTCGTTCTTCCACTCCTGCGGCACGGCGTGAGCGCCCATGAAGGTGGGGACCACGTCAAGCGGCGTCTCAAAGCTGACGCGGCGGATAACTTCGAGCATCTTAAGCTCCAGGTCGAGGCTCAGCCCATAGCCGCTCTTGATCTCGATCGTCGTCGTACCCTTGGCGAGCGCCGAAAGGGCGAGCTTCTTCGTCGTTTCGAAGAGCTGTTCTTCCGTTGCGCCCTTTACGGCGTTGACGGAGGAGAGTATGCCGCCGCCGCGCTTGAGTATCTCAAGGTAGGGCAGCCCGGCAAGGCGCATTCCAAACTCGTCTTCGCGGCGTTTCGCAAAGCAGAGGTGGGTGTGCGGGTCGACGAAGCCGGGAATGACGCAGGCGCCGCCGAAGTCTTTTTCAAAGCAGAGCTGCGAACGGTCGAGACCCTTCGTCACCTCTTCTTCGGCCCCGATCTTTTCGATGAGGCCGTCGGCGACGAGCATCGCGCCCTTCTTTATCTCGGAGATTTTCGCCTGTTCAGCTCCCGCAAGAGGCTTACCGCCGTCAACGGGAGTGAATATGCGCATGTTCCGATATAGCTTTTTCATTATTCCGCCTTTTCGCCCATCAGGTCGAGAAGCTGAAGCTCAAGCACCTGCGCGGGGTCGAAGTCCGCGATCTGGAGATAGTAGGCGGCGCTTTCAAGTATCGCGTTCACGGGAATCATACCGTAGACCTCGGTCTCGATGACCTGTACGCCCCAGCGTTTCGCCTCCATGCGGATCATCTCAAGCACACGGTAGAGCGAGTTCTTTTCGTAGTCGACGAGGTTCATGCTGACCTGGGTGATGCCGCGCTCCTCAAGCGCGAGGCCGATGCCCTTCACGTGGCAGAATCCGCCCGATGAAGCGCGCACGGTGTTGGCGATCTTCTTCGCGACGTTTACGTCGGCGGTGTCGAGGTTGACGTTGAAGGCGACAAGGAACTTACGCGCTCCGATAACGGTCGCTCCCGCGGTGGGGTGGAGGCAGGCTTCGCCGACGTCGGGCTTGCGGTCGGGGTTGGTCTTAGCCTCGTCCTTAAGCACCTCGTACTGGCCTTTGCGGATGACTTCAAGGCGCTTCCTCTCGGGGCGCTTCGCGGCGTCCTCGTAGAAGTACACTGGAATACCGGTCTCTTTATAGTAACGCTCGCCAAAGTCGTGCGCGAGCTTGATGCATTCTTCCATCGTGATACCCTTGATCGGGGTGAAGGGCACGACGTCTACGGCGCCGATGCGCGGATGGCCGCCCTGGTGGGCGTTCATGTCGATGTGCTTCAGAGCGACCTTCGCCGCCTCAAGAAGCGCCTCCTGGATCGGCGCGGGAACGCCGACAAGGCTAACGACGAGACGGTTATGGTCTTCGTCAGCGCGGTGATCGAGGAGATAGACCCCGCGTTTGCCCTTAAAACAATTCACTATTTCATCTATTACATCCTGTCTTCTGCCTTCGCTGAAGTTTGGTACACATTCGATCAACTGCATTGCCATAACTGATTCCTGCCTTTCAGATTTTTATTGACGCCGCCGACTTCCGGCTGAGTTTAATTTACCGCCAGCCGCTCGTATGTGTCAAGCGGCGAAGATACGAGCCGGCGCCAAACAATCTGCGGGACGTCAATAAAACGTCAATAAAATACCGTGGATTGAAGGGCGCCGGATTCATAACGCGATTATTTAAAAACGCTTACTTAAGTTCGCCGATGGCCTCTTCCACTGCCTTGACGACCGTGCCGTTTTCCACCAGCTCCAGCGACTTCAGAAGCAGAGGCTGCATGAACTGGTCCTTCTCATAGAAGGGAACGTGCTTGCGGAATTCCTTGAAGGCCGCCCCGGAGCCCTTGCCGGGCTTCAGAGGAGCGCGGAAATCCATGCCCTGCGCGGCGTTCACCATCTCGACGGCAATGACGCGGTTGGTGTTGTCGAGGATCTGGCGGCCCTTGCGAGCGCTGTATCCGCCCATCGAGACATGGTCTTCCTGGTTCGCGGAGGTCGGGATCGAGTCGACGACGGAGGGGTGGGCGAGGACCTTGTTCTCCGATACGATCGCCGCCGCCGTGTACTGTGGGATCATAAAGCCGCTGTTGACGCCGCTGTCGGAGACGAGGAAGGGGGGCAGGTCGGAGAGCTTGTGGTCCACGAGGCGCGCGACGCGGCGCTCGGAGATACTGGCGAACTCGGCGGCGGCGATACCGAAGAAGTCCATCGCCATCGCCATCGGCTGTCCGTGGAAGTTGCCGCCGCTGATCGCGTCGCCGTCCTTATGGAAGATTATGGGGTTGTCGGTAACGGAGTTGATCTCTATTTCGACCTTTTCCTTCACATAACCGATAGCGTCGCGGCTCGCGCCGTGTACCTGCGGCAGGCAGCGCAGCGAATAGGCGTCCTGTACGCGGTCCTTCTTAAAGGCCTCTATTATCTCGCTGCCTTCGATGAGGCGGCGGATATTTTCCGCAACGACGCCCTGTCCCACCTGCGGGCGGAGGTCGTGAGTGCGCCTGTCAAAGGCATAGGGGACGGCGTGGAGCGCCTCGGCCGACATAGAAGCGGCGACGTCGGCGTTCTTCATCATATTCATTGCGTCTACGATGCAGAGAGCCGCCACAGCGTTCATGACCGTCGTGCCGTTGTTAAGGGCAAGCCCCTCTTTCGGCTGAAGCTCGACGGGCTTCATGCCGACCTTGGCGAGCGCCTCGGAGGCGGACATCTTCTGTCCTTTGTAGACCACTTCGCCATGGCCGATAAGCGAGATCGCCACATGAGAGAGGGGGCAGAGGTCGCCGCTTGCGCCGACGGAGCCCTGGGTGGGGACGACGGGATGGATGCCGAGATTCAGATAGTCGACCATCTGCTGCAGCGTCTCAAGGCTGATGCCCGAGAAGCCGCGGGTGAGCGTATTGATGCGGAGAAGCATGATGGCGCGGACGACGTCTTCGGGGTACGGCTCGCCGTAGCCGCAGGCGTGGCTCAGAAGAAGGTTCTCCTGGAGCTGACGGCCCTTATCGCGGGGGATGACCACCGATGCGAGGTCTCCGAAGCCGGTGGTGATGCCGTAGACGACGCGGCCCTCCTTCACCCATTCGCTTACGGATGCCGCGCATTCCTTGATCTGTTCCTTGGCCTCAGGCGCGATCTCCACCTTGTAGCCTTTGCGGGCAACGTTCACAACGTCCTGCAGGGTCAGCGATTTTCCGTCCAGATGTACTGTTGTCATTGTCAAACTCCTCCTCAGAAAATTAATTTTTGTCTCAAATATCTTCCATTTTGTGTTATAATTACCAGTAATGAATAAAACTTTTGAAAATTTGATGAAAATATGACGCTTTCGCACTTTAATACTTTTCAATCCTAAATCTTTGCGCTACAATAAGTATAGTCTGAAAATCATTTACGTCAAGGAATAATTTTGTGAAATATCAATAAAAAGAATGGAGCTGACAGATATGCATGACGCATCAGGTAAGGCGCTGGAACTGAGACTGGAATTTCCGAACGGACTTCCCCCAAAGCCCGAGTTTGAACCGGGAATAAGAAGGGCCCCCAACCGCGGACAGGTACTCAACGAAAAAGAGATGGTGCTTGCCCTAAAGAACGCTCTCCGTTATATTCCCGAGAAGTATCATAAAGAGATCGCCCCCGAGTTCCTCGAGGAGTATAAGGAGCACGGACGTATCTACGGCTACCGTTTCCGTCCGCAGGGACGGCTCTACGGAAAGCCCATCAGCGAATATAAGGGAAATTGCATCGAGGGCAAGGCCTTCCAGGTGATGATCGAGAACAATCTTGATTTCGACGTCGCCCTTTATCCCTACGAGCTCGTCACCTACGGCGAGACGGGACAGGTCTGCCAGAACTGGATGCAGTATCAGCTTATCAAGAAGTATCTTGAGATCGTGACGCAGGACCAGACGCTCGTCGTACAGTCGGGACACCCGCTCGGCCTCTTCCGTTCGCATCCCTCCGCGCCGCGCGTGATCCTTACAAACGGCCTGATGGTCGGACTCTTCGACGATCCGGAGAACTTCCGCCGCGCGACGGCCCTCGGCGTCGCGAACTACGGACAGATGACGGCCGGCGGCTGGATGTATATCGGGCCGCAGGGTATCGTTCACGGCACATATAACACACTGCTCAACGCGGGCCGCAAGATGTTCCACCTTCCCGAAGGCAAGGGGCTCGCGGGACACCTCTTCATCTCCTCCGGCCTTGGCGGCATGAGCGGCGCTCAGCCGAAGGCGGCGGAGATCGCGGGAGCGGCGGCGATCATTGCCGAGGTAGACCCCTCGCGCATAGAAACGCGCCACAGCCAGGGCTGGGTCAGCAAGAGGACGGCGGACCTCGCCGAGGCCTTCAAGTGGGCCGAAGAAGCGATGGCCGAGGGCAAAGCGCTCTCGATAGCCTACGAGGGCAACATCGTCGACCTTCTGCAGTACGCTCTTGACAACGACAAGAAGGTCGAGCTCCTTTCGGACCAGACCTCCTGCCATGCCGTCTACGACGGCGGATACTGCCCGCAGGGTATCTCATTCGAAGAGAGGACGCGCCTGCTCGCCGAAGACAAAGAGGAATTCAAGCGCCTCGTCGACAAGACGCTCAAGAAGCACTTTGAGCTTATCAAGGCCCTCACCGCGAAGGGGACCTACTTCTTCGACTACGGCAACGCCTTTATGCGCGCGGTCTTTGACGCGGGCGTGAAGGAAATCGCGAAGAACGGCGAGAACACCTTTGAAGGATTCATCTTCCCCTCGTACGTCGAGGACATCATGGGACCGCTCCTCTTCGACTACGGCTACGGCCCCTTCCGCTGGTGCTGCCTCTCGCGCGACCACGAGGACCTCAAGAAGACCGACAAGGCGGCGATGGACTGCATCGACCCGAGCCGCCGCTTCCAGGACCACGACAACTGGGTCTGGATTCGTGACGCGGAGAAAAATCAGCTCGTCGTCGGCACCCAGTGCCGCATCCTCTACCAGGATGAAGAGGGGAGAATGCGCATCGCCCTCAAATTCAACGAGATGGTGAGAAACGGAGAGATAGGCCCCGTGATGCTCGGACGCGACCACCACGACGTATCGGGGACAGACTCGCCCTTCCGTGAGACTTCAAACATCAAAGACGGCAGCAATGTTATGGGAGAGATGGCGATCCACTGCTTCGCGGGCAACTGCGCGCGCGGCATGAGCCTTGTCGCGCTCCACAACGGCGGCGGAGTTGGTACCGGCAAATCGATAAACGGCGGCTTCGGCCTTGTGCTTGACGGCAGCGAAAGAGTCGACCGCATCATTCTTGAGTCGATGAGCTGGGACGTCATCAACGGCGTAGCGCGCCGCGCCTGGGCCCGCAACGACCACGCTATCGAGACCGTGGAGACCTTCAACGCGAAGCGCAGCGACGGACACATCACGCTGCCATATATCGCCGACGAAGAGTACCTCACCGAGCTCGTCAAAAACAACAAATAACATTATTTAGGTTATAAGACATAATAGGCGGGCGAAAAAATCGCCCGTCTCCTTTTAAAATAACAGGAGTGACAAAAGATGAAATTTGAAGAAATGACAGTCGGCGCATTCATAGACGAACTAGCCTCAAACTCACCGGCCCCCGGCGGCGGCAGCGTCGCCGCGCTCTGCGGCTCGCTGGCCTCCGGCCTCACCTCGATGGTGGGTAACCTCACAGTCGGCAAGGAAAAATATAAGGACAACTGGGCGGCGATGGAGAATGTATTCAAGGAGAGCGAGATCCTGCGCGCCTCGTTTGTCAAGCTGATGAACGACGATACGGAATCCTTCAACGTCTTTATGGCGGCGATGAAGATGCCCAAAGATACGGACGAGCAGAAGGCGGCGCGCAGGGCGGCGATGGCCGAGGCCTCCAAAACTGCCACCGACGTACCGCTGCGCACCCTCGAAGCCTGCGCGGTGGCGGCGCGGCTCGCCTGCGAGGCGGCCTCTTTCGGTAATCCCAACGCGGCCAGCGACGCGGGCAGCGCGGCCCTGCTGGCCGACGCGGCGGGCAAGGCGGCCTCCTACAATGTGCGCATCAACCTTCCCGGAGTAAAGGACGAGGTCTTCGCCGCGGAATGCCGCATGAGAATGGCGAAAGCCCTCGAAGAGATCGCCGGCTATTCAGCAAAGACGGCGGCAAAGATGGAAGAGGCTCTCGGTTAGAACAGACTTTCGTCCGGTACATTTCCGGCTGTATAAGGTCCGTGTTTTGGATATTCCAAGACACGGACCTTTTTGTGTTACAGGAGTACTCCGCTGAGCGTCGGCCTCGTTCAGGGGCAGCAAGGATATAAATAACGATTCAGCTTTGAGTGGGTAAAGGGATAAATAAAGATATCCATGTTTTAACAGAATCAGGACTAACACCAAGTTCTTCAGCAATCCGCCTTCGTGGAATTCCCTGTTTGTGCATCTCAATTGATTTTATTCTTTCTTCTGTTTTACGTTTACGCATAGAAGAGCCCCCTTTATATGTATTTAGTTTTATTATAATCCAGGGGCTTTATTTGGCTGTCCGATTTTCGGGATGCTGTTCATGAGAGGGCGCCTTTAAGGGCAAAACCAAAAGCTAAACCGTAATTTATCTACTTCCCACCCGCAGAAGACCGCTGTTTACCGCCTCTGAACATTATTGATGTGTTTGCTATACGTTCAGGATGTGCCAAACCCTTTACCTGCTGCATTTCAGGCTATAATAAAATACTGGCGATAATAAGCAGCCAGGCAACGTGGAAGCGGAGGAGGAGAACCATGAAGACGTACAGACTTTATCAGATAGATTCATTTACGAGGGAGAGATTCCACGGAAATCCGGCCGGCGTCGTACCTAACGCCGACGGCCTTACGGAGGAACAGATGCAGAGGATCGCGCGTGAAATGAACAATTCCGAAACGGCGTTTATTTTTTCCTCCGCCTCGCCGGACTACGATGTGGAGGTGCGCTTCTTTACGCCGACAACAGAGGTGCCGCTCTGCGGACATGCGACGGTCGCGGCGCATTATGTGCGAGCGATCGAGGGAGTCGCGGTCTCCGGCCAAGTGCTGCAAAAGACGAAGGCGGGCATTTTACCCGTGGATATCATACGGGAGGATAGCGATTACTCCATCATTATGACCCAGGGAACGCCGGAGGTTGGCACACCTTTTGAGCCGTCTATTGTGAAAAGAATAGCCGCGGCGCTCGGTTTAAAGGAAAACGAGATAAGGGAGGACTGTCCAGTCGCCGTCGCCTCGGCGGGCCATCCCAAAATCATGGTCGGAATAAAATCTGAATCCAGGCTGCACGAACTTAAACCTGACATGGGGGAGCTTGCCGTAATCAGCGCCGATGTCGGATGCGGCGGTTATTATGTTTTTACATTGAATCCAGAGGACGACGTGCTGGTTCACGGACGTATGTTCGCGCCCGCCATCGGTATCTCAGAGGACCCGGTCACGGGCAACGCCAATGGCCCTCTGGGAATTTACCTTGTACACTTCGGCATCTGCAGGACTCTGCAGTCGGAAGACGAACTCTCCTTTTCCATCCGGCAGGGAGAGGCGATCAAACGTGACGGAGGCATGAGGGTGAATGTGAAAATTACCGAAGGACGTCCCACCTTGGTAAGGATCACGGGCGAGGCGGTCGTTGCCTTTAAAACAGAGATCGAGCTGTAGTTTTCCGTTTATTTGAATACGGCCAAGACGGCAACAGTGAAGAAGAACGGCGCTTACAACATCCCCGTCGGTAACTTCATCCGCTTTAGTCATCGGTTATTTTCATCAAATATACGGATGTAAGTAGTATAATAAATAAAAATATTTTTAATGTCCCTGTATGCTGAGGCATATAGGGACGCATTGCATTTCACGGCCGCTGTTTGAGCACGGTGCTGGTTATGCCGCGAAACAATGGAGAAAGGATGCCTATGAGAAATAAGCTCCTCATTATCAGCCCTCTCGAAGATGAAAGAGCCGCTATAAAAGAAATACTCTCCCCGGATAA
Organism: Cloacibacillus porcorum; assembly: GCF_001701045.1. Taxonomy (GTDB): domain Bacteria; phylum Synergistota; class Synergistia; order Synergistales; family Synergistaceae; genus Cloacibacillus; species Cloacibacillus porcorum. The sequence continues at coordinate 1,760,723 of NZ_CP016757.1, read as the reverse complement.
ATGGACGGCGCTTGAAGCGGCGAACAGCGGCGAGGCGCTCTCTGTCGTTAAATCGGAGGGTGAGGGCGTTACCGCGGTAATTTTCGCGGTGGCCGCAGACGAAATAGATTTTTTCACCTTTGCAAAAGACGCCGCCCGATACGCGGCTTCCGCAAAGATACCGGCAATGGTCATAGCAGACAAAGATTCTGTCGAACTCAAGCTCATGGCCTTCGATTTCGGCATCTGCGATGTGATGATAAAACCGATTGCCGCCGATATTCTCCGGCAGCGGATAAAAAATATTACCGACGCCAGCAGGAGCAGGGAGGCTTTAGGCAACATAATCAGGCTGCAAAAAAGGGAATTTCATCGGTACAAACAGCCTATTTTGGATGGTCTGAGATCTATGATGGAATATAACAACCTTGAATCTGGACGGCACATAAAGCGCATGCAGCTCTTTACCCAGACGCTCCTTGAGGAGGTCGTGAGGCGTTACCCCGAATACGGTATCGACGACAACCATATTCTCATGATCGCGGAGGCCGCTTCACTGCATGACATCGGCAAGTCCGCCGTCCCCGAGACGATCTTAAACAAGCCGGGCCCGCTGACGGCACAGGAATTCGATATCATGAAGACCCATGCGCAGCAGGGATATGAAATACTTGAGAACCTTAACAAAAACGCGGAAAACTGCGACCGCCTATTCATGCGCTATGCCATGGATATCTGCCTCTATCATCACGAGCGCTGGGATGGCAGGGGATATCCCAAAGGGCTGACGGGCGACACTATCCCCATACACGCCCAGACGGTCGGGCTGGTAGATTGTTACGACGCGCTGACAAACGACAGGATTTACCGAAAAGCCATATCTCATGGCGACGCCTGTACCATGATAATCGATGGAAAATGCGGTGCGTTCTCACCGCGTCTGCTGGCCTGTTTCAAGAATGTGAAAAACACATTCTTGGAATTATCCGAAGCTTACTCCGATAATCCGTCAGCCGCTTCGACGGCGGAACCGCCAGTATACGGCCTACGGCCGGCGGTAAAACGTGAAATGGCTCAGGAGGCCAAACTATTTGACGACCGCGGCTGCGATAACGGCGCCGCTTCAAATTTCATCGGGGTCAACAGATATCTTGACGATGCCAATCTGACGCTGATATACACCGGCTGCGGCTTTTTCGATTTGTTCAAATATACTAAAGAGGAGATCGCATCAAGGTTCCATAACCACTATTTGGAGATGATCTACCCGCCGGACAGGCAGCGGCTGCTTTCGTCGTTTAAAAAATACGTCGCCGCCGATTCTCCCTTTGAACTCGTATACAGGGTCATGGCCAAGGGCGGGACGCTCGTCTGGGTGCTCGATAAGACGGTCAGCCTTGTCGACGGCGACGGCGTAAGATACTACAGCAGCCTCCTCATCGATATCACGAAGATAAAAGAGAGAGAGGAGATACTGCTGCGCTCTCTGGAAAGGTACAAAATAATTATCGACCAGAGCAACGACATAATTTTTGAATGGGACATAATGAGCGACGAATTCTTTATCTCGCCCAACTGGTACAAAAAATATGATTATCAACCTGCCGGCAGCGGCGTTAAAATAAAAGAGAACCCTTGCGTACATCCAGACGACGTACAGGCCGTCAGGCGCATACTCGACGCTATGTCTACCGGCACGGCCTACATGGAGGAGGAGCTTCGCATCGCCGATAATTTAGGCAATTACCACTGGGGAAGGGTAAGGGCGACGGCGTTGTTCGATGAGATGGGAAACCCCTTCAGAGTCATCGGCGTAATAATGGACATAGACAGCGACAGGCGTCAGACCTACGAGCTGAGGATAAAGGCCGAGAGAGATTCCCTGACAAAGCTATACAACAAGAATACGGGACGCGAACAGGTAGAACGCCACCTTCAGACGATGGTGCCTGGCGACATGGGGGCAATGTTCATCATTGACGTTGATAATTTCAAACACATAAACGATAGCTACGGACACATGTTCGGGGACGCGGTGCTGAGTAAACTGGCGGAGAATATCAGCTCCATATTCCGCTCCAGCGACGTCGTATCCAGGATCGGCGGCGACGAATTTATGGTATTTATGCCCCACATTCCTAACGCGGCGACGGCTTACTCGCACGCAGAGCAGATACTCAACGCCTTCGGCGGCATACTCCACGAGAATATGTACAGCCGCAACCTCTCCTGCAGCATCGGCGTCGCCATCGCCACATCTGAAGAGAATGATTTTCAGTCTCTCTTCAGCCACGCCGACCAGGCGCTCTACCAGGCAAAACGCTGTGGAAAGAATAATTATGTGGCATACGGCGAAAGGACGGAAGCAGTGCCCCAAATGGAGGACTCCGGCGCCTCCTCTCGTACATCAGGCAGCAGCATAGAATCTGAAAACCAGCTTGGCGTCAATCCCTCCGAAATGCTGCGTCTGACCTTCGACACGCTGCGCGAGCGCGGCGGTTTTGACTCGGCTCTGAATCTCATCCTCAATATAATCGGCAAAATGTTCAACGTCAGCCGCGCCTATATATTTGAGTCCACCGAAGACGGCCTCTATGTCAATAATACGTACGAATGGTGCAACGATGGAATTGAGCCTCAGATAACCCTGCTGGTTAACATACCTATTCTGGACTTTGGCGGGGACTACAGAAAAAATTTCAATGAAGAAGGAATTTTTTACTGCCCTAATCTTGAAGACTGTTCAGAAGAACTCCAGGAACTTCTTGGCGCCCAGGGAATATTGTCGACGCTGCAGGTCTCGATCACGGAAGAGGGGAAATTTAAGGGCTTTGTCGGCTTCGACGACTGCGTCATCCACAGACTGTGGACCCAGGATCAGATCAACGCGCTGGTCTTCATCGCAAGACTGATTTCAGAAATAATATGCGAAAGGCGCGGCAGCGGCCAATAGCATCCTTTTAGCCTCAAGCCGCAGTACAGCGGGTATAAGAGTAAACGTGAAGATAAAGGTTGCTGATGAATGGTATGGCCGGGAATAAAAAAATTCTTATCGTCGACGATCAGGAGATTAACCGTATTATTCTGAAAAATATTCTCGTACGCGAGAGTTTTGAAATCCTTGAGGCCGGTGACGGCGCAGATGCGCTTGAACAGCTCGCTGTACACGGTGAGGCGATAGCCCTACTGCTGCTTGACATCGTCATGTCGCCTGTTGACGGATACGAGGTCATGAAAAAGATGGCCTCGGAGGGACTCATCGGCAAAATCCCCGTGGTCGTCATCACCGCGGACGAAACGCAGGAATGCCAAAATCGTGTCTGTGTGATGGGCGCGGCGAAATTTATCCATAAACCGTTTTCACCTGCAGAGGTAAGAGCGATTGTGGACGGGATACTTCGGGACGGGGCAGACGACGGTCTGTAAGAGCGTCATCTTACAGACCGTCGTTGCTAAAAAAAGTCGGGGCAGCCTATGGCGAGCCGCAGTATGCCAAGTCTGAGGAGTTTGCCTTGCTCAGTTCACATTTCTTTATCATAAACCAGCGATTTTCTGGTATAATCATGCCCTAAATTATCAGATAATGGTTTTACGTGGTGATGCTAATGAAATTAAAAGTGTTGATAATATCCTTTCTGTTTTGCCTAAGCCTTTTCTCCGTCTCCCCGGCCAAGGCCGAGGTGATCCCCCTAAAAGTTGTGATCCTTACCACATATACAGTCGAAGATATCGCCCGTGTTCCGCTGAAATACTCGCTGGAGATAAAACGCTGGTACGACAAAAACTTTTCCAACGCGGAATACTACCGGGTGAAGGGGACTGACTCCTATATCTATATCAAGGACGGACTTGCCTTCATCACGATCGCCAAAGGCAAAAAGGGCGCCGTAGGCTCGCTCTCCGCGTTGCTTAAGGACCCGCGCTTCGACTTCAGCGAGGCCTACTTCGTAGTCACCGGCAGCGCCAGCGTCCCGCCGCAGGCGGCCTCCACCGGCTCCGTATGTATCGCCGAATGGGTGCTCGACCACGAATACAAGACGACCGCCGTCAAAAAAGGCAAGAAAAAGATTATGGTAGCTAAGAGCGGCAGCCTCTTCCGACTCAACGAAGATCTTATAAAATGGTCGCTCCTGCTGAACAAAGACACTAAGCTGACGGACAACGCCAAAGCGGCAAAACACAGAGACCGCTACCCGTCAAAGACGGCCCAGTCGGACCCCTTCATATTTACCGCCACCTCGGTGACGGTCAGCCCCAAAAAGACCGGCGGCGAAGCCTCAGCACAGGCCGAGCGCCTCTGCCGTGAACATAAGGCCGGGAGGTACGGCATCTTACAGGAGGAAGACAACGCCATCGCCTACGTCCTGAAGCAGAGCCGCCACCTGGAAAGACTGCTGATAATAAGGTCGGGAACGGACTTCGACCAGCTGCCTCACGGCATGAAAAAGGCCGTTTCGAGCGGCGCCTTCGCGATCAGCGTAGTTAACAACTATCGCGCTGCGGCGCCGCTCGTTAAAGAGATTCTTGGAAACTGGCACGAGTGGAAAAGGGGCGTCCCGAAAATATAAAAGAACAGGCGGCAGCCAGCACAGCTTCGTTTACTCTAATTTTTAAGATATCCCGCCGGCTGTGCCCCCGAATCCATACGCGGCAGAAAAGATCCCTCGCGATACAACTCTTCAAAGTCCTCTATCGGGAGCGGTTTAGAAAAATAAAACCCCTGACCGTAATCACATCGGTAGCCGTTGAGCAGCTTCAGCTGTCCCTCCGTTTCGATACCCTCGGCCAGCAGCTTCGTACCATTAAAATCTCCGCACATTCTGAGCGTCTCTTTTACGACCATGCGGCTTCTTATATTGTATTCTATATCAGCCACCAGCGACTTATCAAGTTTGACCCAGTCGAAGTCCACGGCACTTAGGATGGAGAGGTTGGAATATTTCGTGCCAAAGTCATCAAGGACGATGAAAAACCCCGCACTCTTGAGGTCGTCCACTATCTTCGCCAACTGATCCCGGTCCACCTGGCTGACGCTTTCGGTTACCTCGATATTCAGCATTTTTGGCGAGACGCCGTGCCTTTCGCAGATAGACAGGAGATCGTGCACCAGACTCGGCTTTATAAGGGTATATCTGGAAAAATTGACGGACACCTTTAATGATATCCCAGCTTTAAGCCAGCGGTTAAGCATTGAACAGACCGTCTCAAATACATAGAAATCCACGTGCCAGATCACGCCTTCAACCTCATACTGGGAGATGAACTTATCGGGAGCGATCAGCCGCCCCTCCGTACCCACCTTACGTACCAGCGCCTCCGCTCCGACTATCATTCCGCTCTCCAGCTCGACGACAGGCTGCAGATGGACGACAAAGCGGCCGTTGTCTATCTCTTCCCAGACTTGTCCGGAAACCCCGATTCGATGCTCCCTGCCGTGGTCGAGAATATGTCTGTAATAATCCTGTTTTTCAGAATACATCAGCCTTTCCGCGTAGCTGATACCTTCGTTGAAGGAGAAATCTCCGCTCTTCCAGACAAAACCAACGGCGGCGCTGCAGTCTTTATCCTCGCGGACCTCACACCTCAGAGAATCGACCCTCTTCTCAAATTCTTCTTTGGAGATATTCTCACAGAGTGACACAAACTCGTCGCCGCCGATGCGGAACGAGTTATCCCCCATATTCCTGCGAAGTATCTCGGCGGCGTGTGAGAGCAGATAATCACCGTAGGCGTGCCCGTAGGAGTCGTTCGCCGCTTTCATGCCGTTGAGGTCTAAAAATAAAATCCCCAGTCTCTCTGGCTGCCGTTCATTGTAGCTTTGCAGGACGTCGATGTACTTATTACGGTTTTGCAGGCCGGTGAGCGCGTCGTTATAACTCATATATTCCAGCTGCTTGAGCAGACGCCGCTTCTCAATATCCGCGAGTGCGAAACAGGTGACGGAACGCAGAAGGGTTTTATCTTCCGTATTTACGGTGGGGTCGTCCACACCCAGAAAGCCGATTATCTTTTCATCTTTCAGCAGAGGCGCCGCGATCAGGCTCTTGATGCCCTGCGCGTCGAGAATACGGTACTCCTCGGAATTGTGGTCCAGGTCCCCACTTAACGAGGTGATGAAAAATTCCCCTCTCTCCGCAAACATCCTGTTCCAGCCTGCGATATACTCGATGGTGATATTCTGAAGGTTCTCGATCTCGTGACTGACGCCCTCGGCGCACCATTCGTAGGTATTTTTGATTATCTTATTTTCAAATTCATATTCAAAGATATAGGCGCGGGAACCGGCGTAAAATTTACAGATATTCTCCAACAGCCTGTCTATCGCGAGCTTCATATCGCTTTCGAGCGTCAGCGTCTGGATGCAGTGTACCAACGCCTCCTCAGCTGTCAGCTGGTTTTTAAGCTCATGAATGGCCATCTTTTGGTCCGTAATATCCGTCGCCATCTCCAGCCGGCAAAGCTTGCCGTCGATATCCACGAGCGTATCCTCTAAGGCCACATATCGTTGGAGATTGGGGTTAAAAAACTCCCAGCAGTATTTTTCCCCCTGCCGCAGCTTTGAATTTGTACAGAATGGGCAGGGTGCGTCTCTTCCCTGAATGAGCTTATAGCATTTATGCCCCAGCCAGCCGGCATCTGAAACCGCACCAACGATCCTGCGGCCGGCGGGGCTGACGTACATCAGCTCATACGTATCTATATCGCAGATATAGCAGATAGTATCCTGCTGTTCAATGATTATTGAGGCGTACCTATTGTAATCCAACCCATTTTCCTCCTAAGCCTGAATAGTCCAGACTACATAAACAGCAAAAATGGCAGCGGCGACCCTTATGCCAATCTTTCATTCCAGCCTTTAAACACATACACATATCCTCGTCTGTCAACGAGGTTTCGGGCTAAAAGCCGTAAATATAACTTCTTTATAATAAGCATTTTTACACTGTACAATAGTCACCATGACACAAAATATGGCTAAGTAAGTGAAATATAGCAACTATACACCTTTTTATCAAGGTGTCAAATAGTCTACATTAAGCGTTTATATCTCCTTGCCGGCCACTTCAAAACAGGAATAGACGAACATAAACATTGTGATATTTCAGGCCTGCCGATAATAAACTTTGCAGAATGGAACCTGCACAAGCTACACGAATGATTTAGGAGGTTCCGGGACCATACGGCTCTTTATGTGCTGTCCTGCGGAAAAATAACGTTACGGATAAAATCGGGCATCTCAGCATAAAAATAAGAAAGAGCGCCCGTGAGATGAAGCAGCAGCCGATAACGAGACAGCGCGCGAAGATAAAACTCCGCGCGCCATTTGGGACAATTTCAGTTTGTCAGAAATTTATCTACCAGTTTCTCGCCTCGATCTCGAAATATGCCTGCGGATGCTGGCACACAGGGCACTTCTCGGGGGCCTTGTCGAGTTCAAAGACCGCGCCGCAGTTGCGGCACTTCCAGAAGAGCTTGCCGCCTTTAGCGAATACGGTTCCGTCCTCAACATTTTTCGCGAGTTCACGGTAACGCTTCTCGTGTACGGCCTCGACCTTGGCAATGTTCTCGAACATCGTGGCAAGCTCCTCGAAGCCCTCCTCGTGCGCCTCTTTCGCCATGCGCGGATACATCTCGGTCCACTCGCCGTTTTCACCTGCCGCGGCGGCAAGGAGGTTGGCAAGCGTGTCGCCGATACCGGAAAGGGCCTTGAAATGGAGCTTCGCGTGCTCCTTCTCGTTGTCAGCCGTCTCCTGGAAAATCGCCGCTATCTGCTCATATCCTGCCTTTTTCGCGGCGGAGGCAAAATAGGTGTACTTGTTGCGCGCCATTGATTCTCCGGCAAAGGCCTCCCAAAGGTTTTTCTCTGTCTTGCTTCCCTTAAGTTCCAAAACGATTCCTCCCAAATATAAAATTACACAGATATTATTTTATAACCACTCCGAAAATAATCAACAATAAGAAATAAACAAAACTGAATCGCTGCGCATATTTCGCTGCCCAGTGGCAAAAAAGCGGACCTCCCGCACGGGAGGTCCGCCGCTGCAGATGGAAAATATTACTTCGCCGGTCCGATGACCACTATCTCGCCAACCCATTCCGTGAAGGTGGGCATGTAGTAAACGTTCTTGTAGCCAAAATCGCAGAGCTTCTGTCCGGCCTCTTTGCTCATCTTGTCGTTCGCGCCGTAGACCACGATGACCTTATTCACGTCGGGGATCATTGTATGCGTCATGGCATCCATCATCAATTCAAAGGGAAGCGACTCCGCCGTGGGAATGTGACCGGCCTTAAAGTCGGGAAGGCTGCGGACGTCGATGATCGCTATCGGACGCTGCGTCTCAAGAAGCACCGCGACCTCCTGCGGAGAGATCTTCTTCAGCGGGTACGCCGCCGCCTCCGCCTTAGCCGCCTGGGTGGCTCCCATCATAACGACAGCCGCTAAAATAACCGTTAATAGTGATGCAAACTTTTTCATTTGTGTAAATCCTCCGTTTATTTTATGTTTATTGCATTGCTTATATTTATACAGCAGGAGGATTGATAGATACAGGTAGTTTTATCTAAATGGTAACTCCGTAAAAACTTTGTTTTCCATGCTGTTTGCATATAATACGGCGGCAACACCCATTATTTATACGGAAAAATACAAAAAACTCCGTATATTCACCCTTTAAGGCAAAGTGTTATCGATAGGGGCGTTTCCGGGGATATTAATCGAAGAGAGTTAACTGCCTGCCGAAAGTCTTTTCCTCAAAGGTACTTAAATATTCAAATATGCGGCTGTTGTCATGCATGATGCCTTGTGCGGCGCATCTATCATGAAACAGCCGCATAAGCCTGCCGTTGTTGGGGCTGGTGACCACATAGCGGTCGCCGTATTTATCGGCATACCGCTCCTTCATACCGGGGAAATGCCGCTCCAACTGGCTGTAAAAGTACTCCCTGCTGCCCTCGCGCAAAGTCAGCCCCATACCGAAACAAATGACGCCGCGAACCCGCGCCTCCGCGCAGTAATCCAGTATGGCGGAGATATTCTCCTCCGTGTCGTTGATAAACGGCAGGATGGGGGAGAGCCAAACGACTGTTGGTATCCCGGCTTCGCGCAGCTGTTTGAGCGCCTCGAAGCGTTCATTAGTTGTGCTCACGTTCGGCTCAATTTTCCGGCAAAGCTCCTCGTCGCCGGTGGTAAGCGTCATCTGCACCACGCACTTGCTCCGCTCGTTTATCTTCTTCAGCAGATCCAGGTCACGCAGCAGACGGGCAGACTTGGTGATGACGGTAAAACCAAAGCCGTACCGGCAGATCAGGGAGAGCGCGCGCCTGACGTTTCCTGTCTCCATCTCCAGCGGGATATAGGGATCCGTCATGGAGCCGGTCCCGATCATACATTTTTGCCTCCTGCGCCGGAGCGCCGCCTCAAGCAGCTCTATGGCGTTCTCCTTGATCTCGATATCCTCAAAATCATGCTCCATGCGGTAACAGCGGCTGCGCGAATCGCAGTATATACAGCCGTGAGAGCAGCCGCGGTATAGATTCATCCCGTTTTTCGCCGACAATATTCCCTTCACCCACACGCTGTGCATCCGACGCACCGCCCCTCTTCAGCATAGAATTACTTGTATGTTTTATTAATACAAAGCAAACATATCGTATAATATTAACTAAGATTTTAATACCCGGATATCCGTCTGTCAAATGAGGGGAGGGAGGCTTTTTCCTATAAAACAAAGAACCGTAAGAAAGAGATGGGCAAACGCGTCAGCAGAGGTCAAAAGTAAGATAAACAGCGATTTATCAAAGATTTCGGCTCCCTCAGAGAGGGCGCCAAAAACCTGTACTAAACCGCTATTTATCATACTCACGCAAAGAACGTAAACAGGCTCTGAGAATTTCACATAATAATAAAACCGGCGCTTAATTCGCGCCAATTTTTATAAACGCCGGTTCTTCTTCTGTTTTTTTATTATATCCAGTGCTTACCAGAGGAAAACAGCGGGTGCGGCTCGATACGGAAGCGTCCGCGCGGCGCGGAGGTGTAGTAACCCGGTCCGCCGCCCTCCGCGTAGTTCTCAAAATAGAGGTCGAAGCCATTCCTGTTGAGCGCGATGAAGGCATCCTCAAATGATTTAAAGCAGAGCTGATCGAATATCACGGGCGTGTCGGTCGAGAAATAGACGCTCGCCTCGCGTGGGATCTCGGACTCCGTCACAAAGGCCCAGACCTCGTCCTGCATTCCAAGCTCCTTCACCCACCAGCGGCAGCTTCCGGGGCTCAGATTCAGCAGTTCATAAGGCATGCCGTTCTCCGAGGGACGGCCCTCCGCGCTCTCCTGCCCGCAGCAGAAGAAATTATAGCGGGAATCAAGATACCTCTTATTAAACGCGTCGATGACCCGCAGCGCCTCCTGCGGCAAAAGGATGTTGAGCATCGTCACCCAGCGCTTTGAGACGGGGCCGTAAAAGGCCTCGGCGATCGCTCCCGCGATACAGGCCTGCGTATCGGAGTCGCCCCCGAGCGAGACGGCGTTGCAGAGCGCATCCTCGAAGTCCTCCGACTCCAGAAAGGCGATGATCGCCTCCGGCACGCTGCCCTGACAGGACGAATCAAATGTATATTCGGGACGGATCGTCTCAAGCGGGCGGTTCAGGTCATAACCGAACTCCCCGGCGATATAATCCCTTATCTCATCTTTGCTCTTCCCGCCGCGCGCGAGAAAGACGGCGGCGGCGACGGCGCTCGCTCCCTTGATACCCTCCGGGTGGTTGTGGCTCGGAGCCGCGCTCCTCTTAGCCTCCTCCAGCACCTCGTCAAGGCTGTCGAAGGCCCAGCCGATGGGGGAGACCCGCATCGCGGAGCCGTTGCCGTAGCTCTCTCCCGTTTCGTCGCTGTCGGAGAGGCACCAGCGATAAAACTTCTGCCCATATCCGGCGTTCGGATAAGAACGCCCCCAATACTTAAAGACCGGCATATAGCCGTAGCCGTGGAGAAGCGCGTCCGCCGTCGCGACGGTGAGCACGGAATCGTCCGTGAAACGGCTTCTCTCCGAGATAAAATCAAATTCTTTGGACTTGTGCGGGGCCCGCTCAAAGACGGAGCCCACAATATCGCCAATCAGCGCGCCTAACATCTATATCATCACTCACTTACATAAAAATTCCACAATGACATATATTATACTACGTAAGCGTGGATTAGATTCCACCCACGGCAAATCATACATGACAAACCCACTAAAAATCAACGATAGACAAAGACGAAAGACAGCTATTTATCTTTCAGCCTATCGGAGCCAGGCTGCCGTTTGCCCTTAATTTGTCGCGCCGGCCTCCGAGCCGGCGTCCAGTGGCTTGTCTTGTTCTACTCCCTATAAAACAAAATCCCAAGCCCCTGGATGCCGGGTCAAACCCGGCATGACAAACAAAAAGACAAATCATAATTTATTATCGTTTACCCACCCGAAGGAAATCGGCGTTTAGACGTGCTGGATGCTAAATAACTTGCCCCCTGAGTACCGGAGCCGTATTTTCATACGGCGAGGACACTCGGGGGGCAAGTTATGACGCATAAGTGAGATAGCAAATCTTTGATTTGCGTTATCGAACCTAGTTTGTCCACCAGACAGTGCGTATAAACGCCGATTTACAGACCTTTCTGCTCTGGGCGCTCAAAGCTATCCCCCAGATGCGCGGCGTCTCCCATCAGAAGCATCCGCGGCGCGGAGCCCTCCTTCACCTCGATGACGGTTATACTGCAGTTAGGGACCTGAAAGCGGAAAAAACTCGCGAGCGGCGCGCCGAGCCAATAGCACAGCAGCACCTTGATCACCGCATCGTGCGATGCCAGCAGCACGTCGCCCTCGTACCTTTTCGCCGCCGCCTCCACCGCGGGGACGGCGCGGCGCAGGATATCCTCAAGATTCTCTCCGCCGGGGCCGGGCATCGTCACCGTCTCCGGTGACACATGCCAGCGGTGAAGCTCATCGGGCCACTCCGCCGCGATCTCGTCGGCGAGACGCCCCTCCCAGTCGCCGTGGTTGATCTCCGTCAGCGCCTCCACCGTTAAAAACTCGCCGTACTCACAGCGCGACGCGGCGCGTTCCGCCGTCACCTTCGCGCGCGAGAGAGGGCTTGTAAGCACCGCCTCGAACCTATGTCCGGCCAGACGTTCGCCGAGCAGATCGGCCTGCGCCAGTCCCTTTTCGTTTAGCTCCGTATCCTGCTGGCCCTGAAAACGTCCCGCGACGTTCCAGGCCGTCTCTCCGTGCCTTATCACAAAAAATCTCATAAACTATCCCGCCTTCGTAAAATCAACCGTCGTCACCCAGACCATATCGCCGCTCTTCACGAGCTCACCGCGCAGACGGTCGTCAGTCTCTCCGTCTATCTCCAGAGCGCCGAGCGCGAGGCCGCTGCCCTCCTTGCGGCCAAGGGCGAAGTTCGCGATATTGACCCCCGCCTCGCCGAGGACGCTGCCGATCTTGCCGATGACGCCGGGACGGTCGTGGTTCTGGAAGATGAGCAGCTTGCCGCTCGGCACGAAATCCACCCAATAGTCATTAACGCGCACGATGCGCTGGCGTCCCTCTTCCGTGATCGTCGCCAGCAGGGAAACCGCTCCCTTCTCCGTCTCCAGCTCCACCTCGATGGTATTCTTGTAGGTCTTTGACTCGCCGCAGCTCTCGTCTATCGAAATGCGGCGGTCCTTCGCGAGCAGCGGGGCGATCATGTAAGTGACGGAAGAGCCAATGCTCACCTCGAGCATCCCCTTGAGGACGGCGATCGTGTAGGGGCGCAGCTGGTTTGCGACGCGCTTCTCCTCATCCTCAAAGAGCGCGCCGCGCAGCGTGACATGGCAGTTGTGGGCGGCGGCGCCGCGCACCTGCGCGAGCTTGGCCGCGAGCACGCCGAGCTTGCGGGAAAGGCTCAGATACATCCGCTGGTCGCCGTTCAGCGTCTGCTCTATAAAGGGAAGATTCACCGCGTGGGCATAGGGCTCGCCGCGAAGCACCATCAGCATATTCTGCGCCGCGATGCGCGAGACCTCGGACTGCGCCTCCAGAGTATTCGCGCCGATATGCGGCGTGATGACAATCCGCTCGGCGATATCCTCCGCGAGGAAGGGGTGGTCCTTCGCCAGCGGCTCGGCGCTGAACACGTCGGTCGCGAAACCGGAGAGCCTCCCCTCGCGCACCGCCTCGGCCACCGCAGCCTCGTCGACGATGCCGCCGCGCGCGCAGTTGACAAGATAGGCGCCGTGCTTGAAGGCGCGCAGCATATCGGCGTCAATCATATTGGAGGTCTCCTCCGTCAGCGGCGTATGGATAGTCACGACGTCCGCGAGAGAGACGGCCCCCTCAAGGTCGCTCACAAGCTCCACATGGAGAGACTCGGCCTTCTTCTGCGGTATATAGGGGTCATAGGCGATGATCTCCATATCAAAGGCCCGCGCGCGCTTCGCCACCTCACTGCCGATGCGCCCGAGGCCGATTATCAAAAGCTTCCTGCCGCTGAGCTGGCAGCCCGTAAAACGGTTGCGGTCCCATTTGCCGCGGTGCAGCGAGCTGCAGGCCTGCGGCACGTGGCGCACGACGGCGAGCATATTGGCCATCGTCAGCTCCGTCGCCGCGAGAGTATTGCCGCTCGGCGCGTTGATGACGATGATGCCGTGGCGGCTCGCGGCGGGCAGGTCGATATTGTCCACGCCGACTCCCGCGCGGCCGATAACCTTGAGATTCCTTCCGGCCTCAATCTTCTTCTCGTCCATCGTCGTGCCGCTGCGCGTCAAAATCCCGTCATAACCGGGCAGCTTCGCGATCAGCTCGTCCTCCGTCAGCCCCATTTCCACGTCCAGCTCCACATCGGGCGCGTTCCTGAAAATATCAAGCCCTGACTCGCCGACCTTCTCCGTAACCAATATCTTCCATTTATTACCCATCACGCTGTCTCCCATCCTCTATCTATTTTCAAAAATATTTCGGGCAGTTTTTAAATATCCATCGTCAGAATTATTGTCGATAGCCTCCGCGAAAGCGCGAAGAATATCCTCCATATCCGGCATCTCCCAGTCGCTGTAGTGCGCGGCGCGGATCAGCTTTCCCTTCAGCGTCCCCTGCCCTCCCGCCGTCTCATAACCTGCGGCGGAGAGGCGTTTTCTCACCACCTCGCTCGCGTCCCCCGGTGCGGAAAAGGCGGTGACGCCGGCGGAGCGCAGACGCCTGTCCCTGACCAGCAGCTCATAGCCTAGCTCCTCAAGGGCCGCCGCGAAGGCCTCGGCATACCGGCGGCGCTTCGCGAACCACGCGGGGGCGCCCTCGGCAAGGATGATATCAAGCGCCGCGTCGAGCGCGTAATAGAGCGATACCGGCGGCGTGTAAGGGTTGGCGTAAGAGTCCGGCTTCATATTCTTCAGATGAAGCTTCAAATCAAAATAATAACTGGGACATTCGCGCCCCTTAAGCTCGTCAAGCGCCCGCTTCGACAGCCATACCAGGCCGAGTCCCGGAGGGGTTATCAGCCCCTTCTGCGAGGCGGTGCAGAGTACGTCCACGCCCCAGCTCTCGGGCAGACATTCTATCGCCCCGACGGAGCTCACGCCGTCGGCCAATACCAGCGGACGGCCCTCGGCGGGCAGCGCCGCTATGATCTCCCTCACCGGCACTGTGACGCCGGTCGAGGTCTCGTTGTGGGTGACCAGCAGCGCACGCGCACCGGGATTCTCACGCAGAGCGGCAGCCGCCGCTTCCGGAGTCGGCGCACTGCCGGGCTCCGCGTCCACATATATCCCGCGGGCCCCCGTGCGCGCGGCGATCTCCCGGAAACGGTCGCCGAAGACGCCGCAGGAGAGCGAGATAAAGACGTCGCCGGGGCGCAGGAAATTCACGGCGGCGCATTCGAGCGCGCCCGTCCCCGAAGAGGGGAGTATCACCACCGGCTGGCCGCTCTCGAACAGGCGGCCCAGCTTGCGCGATATACCCTTAAAAAGCTCCGAAAACTCGCCGCACCGGTGGCTGATCAGCGGCCGCGAAGCGGCCTCCAGGACCCTCCGAGGAGCCTCCACCGGCCCGGGGGTGAGCAGATATTTTTTCTTCAACGATAAGACCTCCAGTTCATAAAATAAAAAAAGACCGAAAGGACACCCTTCGATCTCAAAACGCTACCTGGACTATTTGCTTGGATATACTTTACAGCATCAAGGTTATTCGCTTTGAGAACGGCACGGCGGCGACGACCAACCGCACGACGAAAGGCCGGAGGAGAGAGACGAACACGATATCGATGCTGAAAAAGTTTTATATCTCATTTGCCTTCTCCTTTGACTCAAAGTTTAATTAGCTTACATTTATACGCCTAACTTTTCTTAATGTCAATACTTAACGGCCCTATCTGCCAAGGAATTTTTACCGGCGGCAAAAAACGGCATTCCACGCCGAAGACGGCGGCGTGACGCCGACAAGACAAAAGCAAAATCCAGCGGCTCTAGGTCCTGTCTTTGCAGTACATAACCGCAACCCCAACGTCGCTGGGCTCCGGTTCGGAGAACGGAGCGACAGTCGCACACCAACGCCGCCAGTCTCCAACTCAAACCCACGGCACAACGCGGCCGCTCCTCGCTCATCTTCATAACCGGCAAAATTTTATGCTTTGCTTACAGTCAGCCATTTTTAATATATAATAACAAAGATGCGCAAATACCAGAGGGAGAGGCGTTTATGAGGAAAAAGGGCGAGGAGCTT
Organism: Cloacibacillus porcorum; assembly: GCF_001701045.1. Classification (GTDB taxonomy): domain Bacteria; phylum Synergistota; class Synergistia; order Synergistales; family Synergistaceae; genus Cloacibacillus; species Cloacibacillus porcorum. Next base: position 1,745,011 of record NZ_CP016757.1, on the reverse strand, counting down.
CTATTATTTTTGTTTACAGCTTCTGTATACTGTTTTATCTGTTTTTATCTTCCATACAAATACCCGGAGCTGCCTAAGAGTCTGTCCGTTTCGGTCGAGGCGGTCATTCCCGGCGGCGTTTCGGCGCGCGGAGCGGCTGAGATCATCGCGAAGGCCGGCGCGGTGAACGACGCCGGGGAGCTGGCGCGCGCGATGGCGGAGATTGGTATTGACCGCCGCTTGAAGCCCGGGCTTTACAGCCTTTATAAGTCCACTCCCGCCGGCGTCGCGCGGCAGCTGGCGCGGGCGAAACCCACCGCGAACCGCGTGACTCTGATACCCGGCTTCCGCTACAAGCGGGTCGCCGCCCTTTTCGGCAGCAGCGCGGAGGGGGAGTCATATCTCAACGCGGCGATAGAGGATGCGGAAAATTTCCCTCCCGCGGTCAGGGAGTGGCTGCCGCGAAAAAAGGAGGAACGCCTGATCTTCCTGCTTCCTGAGACATATTTCCTCGCTCCGGGACCACAGGCGGCGGCTGAATTTGTCAGAAGAGCCTCCGCGCTCTGGTACGAACGGGTCGGCGCGTCAATAGCGCCTGGCACGACGCCTGGCGAGGTGATGAAGAGCGGTATTCTCGCCTCGCTCGTCGAGGGAGAGGCGAAGGCTGCGGATGAGCGGCCGGTCCTCGCCGGAATCTTCCTCAAACGCCTTGAAAAGAATATGCGGCTCCAGTCATGCGCCACCGTCATCTACGCCTGGGACGAGCGCAATATAAAAAAGAGCCGCCTCTCTTACCGGGACCTTGAGATAGATTCGCCATACAACACCTATATCTCCGGCGGGCTGCCGCCGGGGCCGATCTGCGTTCCCTCGGAGGATTCGTGGAAGAGCGCGCTGTCGCCTAAGGAGAGCGATTACCTCTTCTTTTTCGCTGGCGGGGACGGACGGCATATTTTCAGCAAGAGCTACGAGGAACACCTCGCGAAGCAGAGGAAGCTGGGGCTGTGAAACCGGAGATAGCCGCGGTGCGCTTCATAGTACCGCAAAAGGATATATACTATATCAGTTGGATAATAGACGCCGCGGAGGGCATCGGCTTTCTCCAGACGGACGACGCGAAGGCCGGCAAGGTCACCGTCTTCAGTCCGAAGGAGCAGCTGCCATATCTCATGGAGATGATGGAATCCCTGCGCGGCGAGGGCATAGAGGTAAAGATCGACGATGATACGAACAACACGGGAGAGGCTACTGCATGACGGACAAATTGAATTTCTTGCACGAAAATATAGCGGAGACGCTTAAGAGGGGAGCCCAGTACGCCGATATCTTCATTCAGAGCGGCGAGGGGCACTCCGTACATTTTGAGGACGGGAAGATAGACGGTATCTCGTCGTCGACCTCCGACGGCGCGGGAAGCCGCGTGATCGTCGGGGGCAGGACCTTCTACGCGCACGCCCCGGGGAACGACGAGGCCTCTGTGGCCGCCTCTTTCGCCGAGTGCGCCGCCTCCGCCGGTATGGAGGGGCTGAGGGAGAGCGCTTCACAGCTTCTGCTTATGGAGCGGGGAGAGCCTATCGCCCCCCCGGCGGTGGATTTTTTCCGCGAGATAGACGAAACGATCAAAAAGGAATCCAAGCATATAAGGCAGAGCTCTTACCGTTATTCCGTCTCGCACCGTCATGTGCTGATAATCAGGCCGGACGGGACGGCGGCCTTTGACCGCCGCTATTATTCGTCCTTCGCGGCGCAGGTGATCGCCGAACGGGACGGGGTATTGCAGACCGGCTCCGAACGCCGCTGCATGTCGCTGGGCGAGGCGGACTTCTGGTGCGGCGCGACGCCGCTCGAGGTGGCGCGTACGGCTCTGCGCCGCGCGCTGCTGATGCTTGAGGCGCGCCCCTGTCCCGCCGGTACGATGAACGTCCTCATGGACGGCGAGGCCGGCGGCACGATCATACACGAGGCCTGCGGCCACGGCCTTGAGGCCGATATCGTAGAGAAGGATTATTCCGTCTACCGCGGACGTATCGGCGAGAAGGTGGCGCACGAGAGCGTCACGATGATCGACGACGCGGCGATGCCGGGACTCTACGGCGCGTACCGCTTCGACGACGAGGGGACTCCCGCGCAGCGTACCGTTCTCATCGAAAACGGCGTTCTGAAGGGATATCTCACCGACGTGCTCTCATCCCAGCTCTACGGCCTGCCCCTGACGGGCAACGGCCGCCGCGAATCGTACCGCAACATCCCCGTGCCGCGCATGAGCAATACCTATCTGTTACCGGGCGGCGACAACCTCGAGACGATGCTCGCACGGACAGAAAACGGCCTCTACGTTAAAAAGATGGGCGGCGGCGAGGTGGACCCGACGTCGGGGGATTTTGTATTTTATGTCACCGAGGGATATCTCGTCGAAAAGGGAAAGGTGTCGGCGCCGGTACGCGGCGCAATCCTGACGGGAAACGGCCCGGAGGCGCTGTCAAAGATATCGGCGCTCGGCAAAAATCTCATCATGGACCCCGGAATCTGCGGAAAATCCGGACAGGGCGTGCCTGTAACGGACGGCCAGCCCTCTATGCTCATTGAAGGGCTCACGGTGGGAGGCAGCGAAGCATGAGGGAAAAGGCGCCAACAAGAAGAAGGGCCGTCAAGGAACCCTCTAAAAGCCTAAAAGAGAGGCTGGCGGAGTCTTTCGCGAATATAAAATCGGCGGTAAAGATCGCTAACCTGATCGTCATGCTCTTTACCCTCTATATAATCGCCTCGCTCTACACGACGTGGACGGGCGACGGCGGCGCGCGCATCGCGGCCTCGCTGCTGAGGGCGGTGGGCGGCTCCGTCATCATTCCCCTTTTGTTCGTCCTTTACCTCACCGTCTCCTATTTCATCGCGGGCGGTATAAGGAACTTCGTCCGGCAGTTCTTCGGAACGTTCTTCGTCTTCCTGCTCGCCTCGCTGCTGCTTGGCCTCAACCAGCTCACGGGAGGGGAGAATCTTCTGCGTTTCCCCTATATCTCGGCGGGCGCCTTCGGTCGTCTCCTGAGCCTGGTTATATATAAGACGACCGGCGTGCTGGGGACCTTCATTATCGGCCTTTTGCTGATTTATTTTGCCCTGCTTTTCTATAATATTCATATTTTCCAGTATATCAAACTGCCCAAAATAGCGTTGCCCTCTTTCCGGCGCGCAAAAAAAGCCGGCAAAAAGGAGACGCTGAAGGAGGAGCTTGAGGAATACGGCTACGAGAGTCCGCGCAAAAAGAGCGGCGCTCCGAACATTATGGAATGTGAAGACGGCGACTATTTTGCCTATGATGATGAAGAGGAACAGCCCGCTGAGGGTGAAGATGACGAATATGAATACGATGAGGAGCGCGGCGAGTTTGCCGGTGACGCTCCCGACTCCGCGGATAACGACGAAGATATAGATTACAACGACCCGGAGAGTATCAAAAGGGCGGCGCTGAAATCTGATTCCACCGCTCCCGCTGTGATCCAGGACCCCAACTTTAATCTGGAGGATTCCTCCGGCCACCGCATCAAGCAGGGGATATTTCCGCCCCCGATAGAATTATTCGGCCCCGTGGAATCACGCGACGGGGAGATGGACGAGGAGCGCGCCGAGCCGCTCGGCGAAAAGATCGTCGACACGCTGGAGCAGTTCAGCATTGAATCGCACCTCGCGGAGATCCTCGTCGGGCCTACGGTTATCCAGTTCCGCATCCAGCTCGCGCCCGGCATCAAGGTGAGCAAGGTCGCCGCGCTCTCCAACGACATCGCGCTCGCGATGGCCGTCCCAAGCCTCCGTATCGAGGCCCCGATCCCCGGCAAACCCTATGTCGGCATCGAGATACCGAACCCCAAACGCCGCGGCATCCCGCTGCGCACGGTGATCGAGGACGACGCCTTTAAAAAGTCGAAGCTCTCGCTGCCGCTGCCCTTCGGCGTCGCGGTCAACGGCGACCCGATGGTCGTCGGCCTTGAGGAGCTGCCGCACCTGCTGGTGGCGGGAACGACGGGCTCCGGCAAGAGCGTCTTCGTAAACTCCTGCATCGTCGGGCTCTGTTCAAAGCGTTCCCCGGAGGAGCTGCGCATGATACTGGTAGACCCGAAGCGCGTCGAGATGGCGGTCTACGACCAGCTGCCGCATCTGCTGACGCCGCCGGTTACGGACCCCAAAAAGGCGGTGCAGGCGCTGGCCTGGCTGATACGCGAGATGGAGAACCGCTACACGACCTTCGCGAAGATCCGCGTGCGCAACTTGGAGGGCTACAACGAAAAGGTGCTGCCGAAGGACAGGCTGCCGCATATCGTCATCGTCGTCGACGAACTGGCCGACCTGATGATGACGGCGGCGAAAGAGGTGGAGGAATATATCTGCCGCCTCGCGCAGATGGCGCGCGCCACCGGCATCCACCTGATGCTCGCCACACAGCGCCCCTCGGTAAATATCATCACCGGGCTCATCAAGGCCAACATCCCGGCGCGCGTCGCCTTCACGCTGCCAAGCAACGCCGACTCCCGCACGATCATCGACTGCGCGGGGGCGGAGAAGCTGCTGGGCAAGGGAGACATGCTCTTCTCCTCGACGAAGCATCCGAAGCCGATACGTATACAGTCGCCGTGGATAGACGAGAGCATTCTCGCGGCGTGGCTCAAATATATGACTAACACCTTCGGCGAACCGGACTTCATTGAAATAGAGGCCCAGGGCAGCGGCCCCGCGGGCGGAAACGGCGGCGGCACCTTTGACGACGACCTGCTGGAAGAGGCCGTAGAGACAGTGATGTCGACCGGCATCGCCTCGGCCAGCGGCCTGCAGCGCCGTCTGCGCGTCGGCTTTTCACGCGCCTCGAGGCTTATAGACATGATGGAGCAGCTTGGCATCGTCGGACCGGCGGACGGAGCCAGGCCGCGCGAAATCCTCGTCGATGAGGACGGGGCGGAGGAGCTTCTGGAGAATGCTAAAAATGGCGTGGAATAGGGATAAAGGGAATAAAAAAAGAGCCGTATTAAACGGCCCTTTGTACTTTTCCGGAACGGAGGCACTTCGTGCAGATATGAAGTTTACGAGTCTCTCCGCCGCCTACGTCGACCTTTACGCTCTGAATATTGACGAGCCAGCGACGTCTGGTATGGCGGTTCGAGTGGCTGACGGCATTTCCCGTTGCCGGCCCGCGGCCGCAGCAATCACAGAATTTTGACATTTGTTTCCCCCCTTGTTTACCTTGAAACAACCAACCTAGACATTGTATCATAGCAACACTGAAAGTTGCAACTGGTAAGGATTAAAAATGAGAGGAGTTTTAATATGAATTTCGTCGAAAAGATGACAGAGCTTGAAAAGATACTGAAGGATCTCGAGGGAGATTCTCTTTCACTAGATCTCGCGCTGACGGAATATGAGCGGGGAATCGCCCTCGTGCGCGAGTGCCGCGCCTATCTCGCAGACGCGCAGCAGAAAATATCCATGCTCTCGCAGGACGGCGAGGAACGTCCGCTGGCCGTCCCCAAGGCGGAAGAGGCGAAGAGCGATGAATGAGGCGCAGCTGCGGGCCGTAAAGGCGGAATTCGCGGCGGGCGGCACGCTTATAGAGAGCTACATCAGGGAGACCGCGGGGCTGCGGGCGGAAAAGGTGCCGCCGAAGCTCTTTGAGTCGATGGAATACTCGCTTGAGGCGGGCGGCAAACGGCTACGGCCGATACTCTGCCTTGCGGCGGCTCAAAGATGCGGCGTAGAGGCTAAATACGCTCTGCCGATGGCCCTTGGCCTTGAAATGCTCCATACGGCGACGCTGATCCACGACGACCTGCCATGTATGGACGACGACGACATGCGCCGTGGGAAACCGTCGAATCACGCCCTTTTTGGAGAGACTCTCGCCGTCCTCGCGGGCGACGCGCTGCTGGCGCAGTCCCTCGAATTTCCTCTGGCACAGCTGAAAGGCATACCCGCGCAGAATCTCCTGCGCGCGATGCGCATATTCTCCCGGGCCATCGGCCCCGCAGGGGTCTGCGGCGGTCAGGTGCTCGACATGTTCACCGAGGGGACGGAAAACGATCCGCATTACGTCCGCCGTATCGCGGCGCTCAAGACCGGCGCCCTCATCGAGGCGGCGGTGCTCGCCGGCGCGGCGCTTGGCTGCGGCGACGAGGCCGTCCTCGAAAGGTACGGCGAGTATGCGCGCCATCTTGGTTCGGCATTTCAGATAGTCGATGATATACTAGATGTGACAAGCACGGCCGAAGAGCTGGGCAAGACCCCCGGCAAGGACGAAGAGCAGGGCAAGCTGACCCATGTCACGGTTTACGGCATGGAGGCCGCCAGAGAGATGGCGGAGAAAGAATCGGCGGCGGCCAAGGAGGCCCTCGCGGGATTGCTTGCGGCGGACGATTTTCTCATGCTCCTGCCCGATTACCTCGTCCATCGAAGCTATTAAAAGGCCGTCCGTCATATAGGCCCTCGGACTCAGGCGGAAGCTCTGCCCGCGGATGCCGGTCTCTTTGTCAAAGGCCGCCGCCGAATGGGCAAAACGGCCAAACTGCGCGGAACGACAGCGATCTTGGCCGCCGGTTTGCGGGGCTAAAATAAAAATTACGTCAAGGTGGAATCAAAATGAGCCTTTTAGAATCCGTTGATGATTTCAGAGGCCTGTACGGGCTGAGCGAAGCTGAACTTAAAAAACTGTGCGCGGAGCTCAGGAAAAATATAATTGACGTGACCCTTGAAAACGGCGGGCATCTCAGCTCGTCGCTCGGCACGGTTGAGCTAACGGTGGCGCTGCTGCGCGTATTCAACCCCGACGTGGACAAAATAATCTTCGACGTCGGGCACCAGAGCTACGCCTATAAACTGCTCACGAAGCGCCGCAGCCGCTTTGAGACTTTGCGGAGGAAGGGGGGCATCGCCGGTTTTCCGCGCATGGACGAGAGCCCCTACGACTTTTTTACCACCGGCCACAGCAGCACCTCGATCTCCGCGGCGATGGGCTACGCCAAAGCCCGCGACCTTCGCCGCGAGGAGCACGAGGTCGTAGCGGTGATCGGCGACGGCGCGCTCCTCAACGGCGTCTCCTTCGAGGCGCTGAACTGCCTCGCAAGCCTTAAATCCAAAGTCATCATCATTCTTAACGACAACAAAATGTCGATAAACCCGCGCGTCGGCGGCATGGCCTCGCACCTCGCGAAGCTCGCCGTCAACCCGACCTACAAAAAACTTAAAGACTACATAAAGAGCCAGTGCACAAACATGAAGAACGGGGAAAACATCAACTCCTCGCTCTCACGCATAAAGATGAAACTCAAGTCGCTGCTGCTGCCGACAAACGTCTTTGAAGAGCTCAACATAAGCTACTGGGGCCCCTTCAACGGCCACAACCTCACCGAAATGGAGGAGGTATTCCGCCTCGCGCGCCACTACGACGAATCGCTGCTGATCCACGTGATGACCGAAAAGGGTAAGGGCTGCCCGCAGACGGAGGCCTATCCCTCCTTCTTCCACGGCATCGGCCCCAAGACGAAGATCGACGCCGCGTCGCATGCCTCTTCGGGCTGCGGCGAGAGCTGGAGCGGCGTTATGGCCGAGGTGCTCTGCGAGCTGGCCCATGAGGACCCGCGCGTCACCGTCTGCACGGCGGCGATGAAGGACGGAACCAAACTGGAAAACTTCGCCAAAGCCTACCCGCAGCGTTTCTGCGACACCGGCATCGCCGAGGAGCATATGCTCATCTATGCGGCCGGTCTCGCGGCGGCGGGAATGCGGCCCGTCGTATGTATCTATTCCACCTTCCTACAGCGCGCCGCAGACCAGGTGATGCACGATATATGCCTGCCAAAACTGCCCGTACTGCTGGGGATCGACCGCGCCGGACTTGTCGGCGAGGACGGCGAAACGCACCACGGGATACTCGACGTCGCCTGGCTGCGCGCCATACCGGAGATGACGGTCGCCGCGCCGCGCGACGCCGTTGACTTGGAATTCTTCGTCCGTGAATGGAAAAAGAGGTCGCTGCCGATGGCCGTGCGCTACCCGCGCGGCAAAGCCGTAAAAGCTATTGCCGCGCCCGGAAGGGAGCGCAGGCCCGCGCCGTGGGGCAGGCTGGAAGTGATAAGCGGCGGCGAAGAGATCTGCCTTATCGGCATCGGGAGCACCGTGGAGCTGATGCTGAAGAGCGCCGATGAGATCGAAAAGATCAGCGGCAGACGTCCCACCGTGGCCGACCTCCGCTTTATCAAGCCGCTTGATTACGAGGGGCTCGACGCCCTCCTGACGACGCATAAGGTAATCGTCACCGCGGAGGAAAACACCCTCACGGGCGGCGCAGGCGAGGCGGTGGCGTCATACATAAACGCCAAAGGATACGCCGTGAGAGCCGCCGCGGCGGGCGTGCCTGACCATTTCATATCACACGCCACCAGGGCGCAACAGTGGGAGGAATGCGGCCTCACGGTGGAAAACATTGCGCGGCTCTGCCTGACGAAATGAAACAAAAACTGATACGGCTCGATAAATTCATCACCGACAGGAAGCTGGCCGCCTCGCGCACCGCGGCGCAGAACTACATCGAAGAGGGGCGCGTCAGCGTGAACGGCGTCACCGTCACGAAGGCGGCCTCCATGGTCCAGCCCGACGCCAACGTCAAGCTGGACGCCCCTGAAAAAGAGTGGGTGAGCCGCGGCGCCTATAAACTGCTTAAAGCCATTGAGAGCTTCGCCATCGAGGCGGAGGGCCGGCGCTGCGTCGATATCGGCGCCTCTACGGGCGGCTTTACCGACGTGCTGCTGGCAAACGGCGCGGCAAGGGTCTGCGCGGTGGACGTCGGCTATGGACAGCTCGCCTGGAAGCTCCGCAGCGATCCGCGCGTTCTCGTGCTCGAACGGACGAACGCGAGAAACCTCACCGTTGAGATGATAGAGAACGAGCGGGCCGACATCATCGTCTCCGACGCCTCCTTCATCTCGATCACCCTGCTGCTTCCCAAAATGGAAGAGCTGCTGAAAGACGACGGACTCATGGCGGTCCTCGTCAAGCCGCAGTTCGAGGCGGGGCGCGAGCGGGTGGGGAAGGGCGTCGTCACCGATCCCGCCCTCCACCGGCAGATACTTGAAGAAGTGGCGGACTTTATCGACAAAGAGACAGGCCTCTCGCTCGAGGCCGCCGACTATTCGCCGATACGCGGCCCCGAAGGCAACATAGAATTCCTCTTCCTGCTGAAACACAAAAGGGCGGGAAACGGCGCAAAAAGGCCGGATTTTGATAAAATCGTTGAGGAGGCGCACAAGAATACCAGCGCTCATCCGAGGTAGAGGTGTATCACATGGAAAAAATAACTAAAAAAATCGGGCTGCTCTTCAACACCCAAAAGCCGGACGCTATTGAGATGGCCTGGCGGCTTTGGCGCTGGAGCAAAGAAAACGGCATAAACTTCCTGCTCCCGCCGCACGAGGCCTCCGCGATCGCCCTTCCCGGCGTTGCGGACGACGTCTGGCGGCAGGAGGCATCCTTCGCCGTCATCCTCGGCGGGGACGGGACCTTTCTGCGCGCCGCTCGCTACACCTTCGGCGTCGATGTGCCGCTCTACGGGATAAACCTCGGACGCCTCGGCTTCCTCGCGATCGGAAACCCCGACTCGGCGGAGAAAGATATAAAAGCCATCATCGACGGGCAATATACCCTCCAACTCCGGCGGCTCCTCAAGGGGCAGGTCTGGCGCGGCGGACGGCTCGTACACGAACTGCACGCCCTCAACGACCTCGTAATCTCCAAGGGCAGCCTCGCGCGCGTCATCGACCTTGAGGTGAAGGTGGGAAAAGAGATACTGAGCCTCTTCCTCGCCGACGGCCTCATACTCTCGACGCCGACGGGCTCCACGGCCTACGCGCTCTCGGCGGGAGGGCCGATAGTGCCGCCGCACGTCCCCTGCATGATAATGGCGCCTATCTGCGCCCATACCCTCTACGCCCGGCCCGTGATACTCAGCGATACCGACAACATCATCGTCATCCCAAAAGGGGACACGCGCAGCCTGATGCTGACGCAGGACGGCCAGCTCGGCTACGAACTGCTGCCCGGCGACGAACTGCATGTGATGCTCGACAACGAAATATACGTCCATACCATCCAGCTCAACGGACGCAGCTACTACGACCTGCTTAGGGAAAAACTGCGCTGGGGCTTCAACGGCATCAGAGACGGAGGCGACTGAGCTTGATAGAAGAGCTTGAGATTCACGGAGTAGGCGGCATCAGGGAGACCTCGCTCAGCTTCGGCGGCAACTTCATCGTCATCACCGGCGAGAGCGGCGCGGGAAAGAGCAGCCTCGTGCGCGCGCTGGAATTCATCGCCGGCCGCCGCGCGCAGCTGAATCACATCCACACCCTCGAAGAGGCCTGCGAGGTACGGGCGGTCATGACCTCCGAACCGATACCGGGAATATCCGAAAAATGCCAGCCGCAGGACAAAATGCTCATCGCGCGGCGGACATTCGCGAGAAGCGGCAAGGGCAGGGCCTCGCTTCAGGAACAGACGGTGCCGCTCACCATCCTGGCTCACGCGATGGAGACGAACGTCGTCATCCAGAGCCAGTTCGCCCAGCTCGGCCTGCTGGACCCCCTAAAACAGCTGGAACTCGTCGACTCATGCGGCGGGGAAGAGCTTAAAAGGGCGCTGGCGGAGCTTGAGATCGCCTTTACCTCGGCGCTCGCGACGGAAAAAGAGATATTCGCACTCAAAAAAAGACGCAAAGAGAGCGAAAACCGCTTTGACGACGCCCCCTCCGTCCTCCGGCAGATAAAGGCCCTCGAACTGAAGGCCGACAGCGAGGCGGAGTGGGAAAAAGAGCTGCGCGAAATGGAGCGCGGCGAGGCGGTCCGGCGTTCACTGCGGCTCATCGCGGAAAAAATGAACAACGCCGAGGGCGGCCTGCTGGACCAGCTTGAAAAAATCGCCAAAGACCTCTACGGATACGCCTCGGGAGATGACAAACGCTGGCACGAGGCGATAGAAAAGACCCTCAGCGGCGCACAGGAGCTCTCAAACCTCATCTCCGAGGCCTGCCGCGGCGCAGCCTCCGCGGAAGACAACGAAGAGGCCAAAGAGCGCCTTGAAAAAAAACTCGGCATGCTGCGCAAAATGAAGCGCACCCTCAACATACAGAGCGCCGCCGCGCTGCTCGCATACGCGGCGGAGGCGGAAAAAGAGCTGGAATGGCTCAAAGAGAGCCACAAAGAGCTCGAAGATCTTGAAAAAAGGGCCCTCGCCCTGCGCCGCGAGACCTCGCGCCTTGCCATCGAAGTACGGGCGCTCCGCAAAGCATCGGCCCAAGCGCTTGCCGCGAAGGTAAACGAACACCTGGGCGGACTTGGCATGGAATACGCGGCCTTCAACATCGAGATCGAACCGCTCGACCGCGTGCGCTCAACGGGCGCGGAAAACGCCATCTTCACCCTCGCGCTGCCGGACCAAAAACCGCTGCCCGTAGGCAAAAACGCCTCCGGCGGCGAATTGTCGCGCATACTTATCGCGTTACAGCTCTCAGTAGGCGACGACAAACTGCCCGGAACATTGGTATTCGACGAAGTCGAGGCGGGGCTCGGCGGCAAAACCGCGCTCTTCGCCGGCTGCAAACTGCGCCAGCTCTCACGCCGCTGCCGCACGATACTGATAACCCACCAGGCGACCATCGCCGCGATGGCCGATCAGCACTTCGTCGTCAAAAGAGAGGGAGAAAACACCGAAATAACGGAGGTCGCTGGAGAGGCGCGCGAACGTGAAATCGCAAGAATGCTCTCCGGCGACGAAAGCTCCTACGAGGCCTTGGAACACGCAAAGGCGCTGCTGGAAAACAGCGGCGGGGAACAATTGTTTTGATGTCCGGCGTTTTGAGGCTACCGCCACACACATATAATCTGTTGGCGGCAGCCCGACTTCGTTCAGAAGATAATCACAAAATCGGTCGTTCCCGCGTAGGTCTCATAAAACCAAGCACTAGATCTTTGCCTAGATGAGCGTATTGAACCAATACGCTCATCTAGGCAAAGATTGGTGGCAATCAGCTAAATATTGGTCTCTTCTCTAATGGCACCAACGGTCAATACGGCTGCGATCATAAGAAAAACAACGACAGTCATCGCAATGCGATGTGTGTTATTTTCTTTAATCATGGGTAAATCGTTCTGAGAAAATGTCGTCATCTCTTAGCAGTAGTTCTGAAGCGAACTTTTGAGAGAAGGCGCCATACTGCACCATGATACATCCCGCCGCCTCCCTTTTGTGCTTATTTTCCTTTAACGATTAATGGGCGACCTTATTGCCGAACAATAAAATAATATTAACAGCCATTTAATTTAACATTGAATTCTGCGTTTTTTTTGTTATACTACAGATAGATTTTTATTTTTCATATTATTCAAAATATTTATGTGTTTAGAGCAATATCCACGAGAATGGCCTTATTTTGTTATATATTAATATATCTTACGGTTAAATAGTTATTTTTAGTAAAAATACGTAAATAGCAGTAAATACTAACTAAAACAAAGGAGAAAAATTATGCCGACAAGAATATGGAAAAATTTAACTCACCATGATAGTTCTCCCCAGCCAGCCGAAAAAAAGGTCTTGGAAACAAAACAAATGGACATAAGAGGAGAGGGGAGTATTCGTGTCTGCTATCGATTAAATGGTTTTTGGCAGCAGGAAAACCCATTTGAAAATGAAGGCTATATGCTGTTGGATATACCTCAGGCCGGATTTACGGATGAGCCTGGTTCACCTATGCTTGCCAGAGAAGGATTGTTCGTCGTCATCCCCGCTAACGCGGAATACAGTTCCCTTTCGGTTGAAAATCTCTGTCCAGAAGAACTGCCGGAAGAATACGACTTACTTCCTGTACCACGAGACGTACTTGAGACGGAAGAGTTGATTTTCGACAAAAACTCCGATGTTTATGGGGTGGATGAACAATATCCGCAGACACCGGTTAAATATATAGAAACAACCGACATTTTAGGCGTACGCTGCGTACATCTTGCTGTATGCCCCTTCCAATATTACCCACGCAGCAGAAAATTGACAGCGCTGCGAAAAATTGTCGTCACGGTCAATTACACCATTGTTAAGTCTGCATACGATATTTCCGCCAAGGCTAACCTGAATATGATCGATAATACTCACTACTACTCCCAATTATTGGGATATCAGCAGGACGACGCAAAAAATCCAAGCGACTCAAAACCGAGAATGATCATTGTAACAAGTGAAAAGCTCGCATATTCCCTGCGAATATTGGAAGGGGTAAAAAACTTTCTTTACGACGTGGAGGTCGTTTATATTGAAAAAATCAAGGATTCCTATAATGGAAATGATTCAGTGGAAAAAATACACAAATTCCTGCTGGCCGAGCACGCAAAAAGACCTCTTAGTTACGTTATTTTGGGTGGGGGAATCGATATAATCCCCAGTAAGATGGTGGATGACAACGGAGATCCGAATGGTGATGATCTTTTCCCCAATGATAATTACTACTGTTCAAACGACCCGGCAAAACCGATCCCTCTATTTGCCTTGGGCAGATTGCCTGTATCATCGGTTGAAGAAATGAATAAAGTGGCAGATTACGCTTCGTATTACAACCGTTTTTACAACGATAAACGAAAAAATGCCGTATTCACTTCATATAACGACCCATCACACGGATATGAACAATGCAAGCGCGACATAAAATCAACGCTCACCGGAGACTTTTCCGTAACGGAATGCTATGACGGGCAATGTTCAAAAGAAACTCTGATCAAAGAAATAAACAACGCCGTAGGTTTTATAAATTACCGCGGGCACGGAGACTACGACAGATGGCAGTCGGGTAACGGCCTTTCAGTCAAAGATATCCCAACGCTTGATGTCAAAAGAAATACGCCCCACGTGTTGAGTATCGCCTGCAATAACTGTAGTATCCACAAATCCGGCAGCTTCGGAGTGGAATGGATAAAACAGCTGAAGGCTATCAGTTTTTTGGGAGCCTCAGCTCCGTCGTATACTACAGTAAATCATGTTTTTGACAAATATCTGTGGGAGGGGATTCATCAAAAAAAGATAACCAAAATTGGAGACATATTTGTGTGGGCGACTTTGGAATTGTACCGCAACAAGCCAGACCGTCACACCATTACGAATATACTTGAATACCTGTTGTTGGGAGACCCCAGCGCGGATTATATGGATGGCAAACCTGACAAATAAAAAGGAGAACGATCATGAACAACGAACTTACAGACGATCAGAAACTGGGCTTTGTCATGATGATGGACCTATCTGGGTCTATGGACAGGGTCCTGCCAATGGTAAAGATCGATTCAAAAGCATTCGTGCGCTGCGCGAGAGTTGGCGACCAGTTTGGTGCCAATGCTTTCAGCGACAATGCATGGTGGGTCTATCCTTCCGGCAGCGATCCGGACATCGTGACCGTTACCCCTGGCCTGAAAGAGACGGAAGCAGCGGTGCAGCTGATAGAAAAATTAAACACACACAATATAACACTGGGCCTGATCCGCATTTAGTCCTGGAAAACGAGCCTCCGATATACATTGCGGGGCTGGGAATTTTGGATATGCGGTATTTTAATGAAATGGTAAAGAAAAATCCCAAAAGCCGTTTCTATAATTCGCCTAACGCCTATGAAATGATGTTGATTTTTAACCAAATTTTATCTGATTCATCAGACATTAATCTGACCATGAACAGCCTTAAAAAATATAATGCCGGAAGCGACTACATTCTTGAACCTTTTGGCATCACTGAAGATGATAATGATGCTCAGCTCAGCATCGTTTGGTCAGACAAAAAATATAAATACACGCCTGGGGACCCCAGCGCCGAAAATATCAACGTCACCCTTATAGAACCTTCAGGAAAGCCTAGTTCCGTCAGGCCCGACATTGCTGAAGACGGCTACTGTATCTACAACCTGCACAATGTCCAACCCGGAGACTGGAAACTTCTAATCCAATATTCTACGCGAGAAGCTATCGGTGGCACCGCGGGCGGTTTTGAGTTCCATACCTCCATAAAAACAGATCTGCTGCTGCCTGCAAATATAAAAAACGGCGAACGCTTTGACATCAAAATCGCCTCGCGCGATGACAGGCAAATCGATGAGTTATCGGTTAAGGCGAACATCTCACGACCTGATTATAATATAGACGAGGTCTTGGACCGTTTCGCAGGAGAACTCAACAGTGTTCAATTAGATAACGATGCGGAAAACAATCAATACACACTCCTGAAAAAACTGAGGGCTCGGAAACTCCAAGATGAGAGTATCGACATCCTCCCGTTAAAGCATCTCACGTTAACGTCAGATTTCTCCGGCGTAGACGGAGACTGTTCGTTATCGATGGATGATACCGGCAACACTGGAGCCTACAACGTCAATGTGGAAATTCGCGGCGTCGACCCGGTAACCAAACGCCCATTCAAGAGCTTAAAAGCTGGGACTGTGATCGTAGAATAAATAAACCGACCATTTCTCTTCCGTATTTCTTTCTATAGGAGGAAAAGGCGTATTTGAAGTTTTATAGTTCGTAACGTTGGCAGATAATTGAAAATTAGTAATTTTGCAGGGAGACGCACGATGTAGCAGTCTCCCTGTAAATTTTTCCGCAGGACACGGCTATATAAATGAGTAACGTAGATACAAAGGTCTTCGCTCTCTTGTGTGGAAAGAGACACTTATATGAAATTGCCTCTATAAAAAAATAATAAATTACATACATGTTATACATAAGGGATATTTTTACATACTTATATCGATGCAAAATCCGACACCGACAACTAGCGTCGGTGATAAAATAATATAAGATGATGGCAGAAAAATTGGCTAATCATAAACTCTCAGCCATAGACAGACAATGACTGAAACACGGACAGAATAACATTTGCGTATGTTTTTAACGAAATAAAGAGTGAGGTAAATTCTATGGACAGACAGATTCGCTTTCCCGACGGTGAAACAGTACCCGCCATCGGACAGGGCACATGGTTTCTCGGAGACCATAAAGAAAAGGCCGCACAGGAAAAAGAGGCGCTGATCGCGGGTGTGGAGGCGGGGATGACCCTGATTGACACCGCGGAAATGTACGGAGAGGGCAGGGCCGAAAGGTTCGTGGGGCAGGCTGTAAGAGAGCTTGACCGCGCCAGTATCTTCCTCGTCTCCAAAGTCTATCCGCACAACGCGGGGCGGGAGCGCATCTTCAAAAGCTGCGAGGCAAGCCTCGAGCGCATGGGCACGACCTACCTTGACCTATACCTGCTGCACTGGCGGGGGCCCATACCTCTGGAAGAGACGGTCGCCTGTATGGAAGAGCTGAAAAAGAGGGGCCTGATCCGCCGCTGGGGCGTCTCCAATTTCGACACCGACGACATGCAGGAGCTGTGGAACGTCCCCGGCGGGAAAAACTGTGCCGCGAACCAGGTGCTCTATCACATAGCCTCGCGCGGTATTGAATACTCCCTGCTTCCGTGGCTGACGGAGCGCCACATCCCCGTGATGGGCTACTGTCCGCTGGCGCAGGGCGGCGGCCTGCACCGCGGACTCTACAGCAGCGGGACGCTCAACAAGATCGCCGCAAACCATGACGCCACCGTCGCGCAGATACTCCTCGCCTTCGCCGTCCGCGGCGGAAACGTGATCGCCATTCCCCGCAGCGGACAAAAACAACACGCGCTGAACAACGCGGCGGCGGGCGACATAACCCTGACGGAAGAAGAGCTCCGTCTCATCGACCGCGAATTCCCCGCGCCAAAGAGAAAAACAGTCTTAGACATCGTATAGAGCGCTGACTGTTAGGAGACAAAAAATGAGGTCATTACGATAATTTATGTGATTTTGCATCAAATATTACAGACGGAATCCTTGTGAAAGGAATTTTTTCCCTTTGCGTTTTTTTACGGATAGAAAATTATTTCTATGCACATTCCCCCAGCGAGAAGAGCCGGTGCTTTTCTGTTCTCGCTGAGGGAATGTCGATATTACAACAGTTTTCAGTTCCTGTTTACAAATTTACATCTTTTGATCTTCCCATAGGGGAATAACGGCAAAACAAGCAACGCCGTCAGTATTATCACAAAACCAGATTCATTAAGGTCGAACACCCTGTAGAATATCACCGACAGAATCATCGTCAGAAACGGGATAAACGCAACGATTATCGCGTTTACCTCCGCTCCTATAATATTAATACCCCTTTGCAGGAAATAGACCGGCAATGCAGTGCCGGTCAATGCTAAAACAAACATGTAAAGCATACTCCGCGAATCGACAAGCTGAATAGTATCTTTCGGCAGCATAAATAAGGAGAATAGCAGCAGCAGGTCAAAACGCAGCGCGAGTATCTGGTTTGCTGAAATTCCCGCCAGCTGTGCAAATCGTGAGGAATCAACGGCATAAAAATAACCGCTGACGCTGCCGGTAACGGCCCATAATATTCCTAAGAAGCACGTTGTTACGCTCCGTGCAGAAAAACACAGGTAAGCGCC